>DNRQ01000070.1:9527-35809 GCA_003499925.1 Geobacter sp. | reverse complement strand
CCTCCCATCAAGGGAGGGGGGGAGTTTCAACCAGCGGAAGATTGACGCTAATCAGGTAACTTAATGGCAGTGCCTCCGGAGGGAGGAGAGTGAGTATGAGCTTGGGAAGATGACTGTTTTATCTTAGAGAGAGAAAGCACTGCAGGTCGGGGGGGTGCTAATCGGGTTGTTCTCCGCCTTGCATGACGAACCTGTCAATGATGGCCAGGGCCGCCTCCGGCTTTTCTTCCTGGGGATTGTGCCCGCAATCCTCGATCACTTCCAGCCTCGCCCCACGGATGGCGGCTTCCAGCCTTTTCCCCTGGGAGAGCGGTACGATCTTGTCGTGCCGGCCCCAGAGGAGAAGCACGGGGAGAATGAGCTTGCCGTAGCACGCGGAGATTTCTTCCTGATCGGGAGGGATCAGGGTGCGACAGGTCTCAACCAGCGCCCGCTTCGCCTCCTTGTCGCGGTAACACGGGGCATAGCGGGCTATGTGCTCCCGGTCGACGAGCCGGGGGTCGTGATAGGCCATCCGGAGCCCCATCTTCACCCATGCGTCGGGTGCGTAGAGGGCAATGAAAAGCTTTCCGGCCAAGGGTTGCCGGAAGATATCGGCCATGAGGGGGAGGCGCTGGAGGTATCCCGGACCGGCCATGATGATCATCGAGGTAAGCATATCCGACTTTTCCCCGAGCATCGCCTCGACGGCAGCTAGAAGGACGACAGCTCCCCCCAACGAGTGCCCCACCAGCGTAACATCCGAAAGCGACCCCTTTTCGAGGAAGCGGAGGAGCCTTCGGCTGTGTCCCCGGATGGAGTAATCGGCGACCTTGGGTTTGGACGATTCACCCGACCCGAGAAGGTCGAGCAGATACACGGTGTACCTGTCGGAAGGAAAGAGGGGGACCAGGTCGGTCCAGGTCTCTGAGCGTGCCGCGAGCCCGTGGATCAGGACAAGGGTTTTGGGTCCGCTTCCATAGATGCGATAGCGAAGTGTTTCGGTCTCTGAGAGAGTGCATTCGCGCAGTGGTGATTTTTCCATAGACAAGAGTTTAACAGAAAAGAGTCCTAACATCCGGCCCGGCGACGAGTACGACAAAATTATGTTAAGCTAAAACCGGTTGTTTCTACATAGAGTTAAATAGCTCGGGGAGGCTTTCTGATATGGGCAAAGAGATCGAACGGAAGTTCCTGGTAAACGGCAATCAGTGGCGAGTCGGGAGTAAGGCTGCACATACCTGCCAAGGATATCTTGTTATGGCCGGTGAGTGCACCGTTCGTGTTCGTCTGCAGGAGGAACAGGCCTTTCTGACCATCAAGGGGAAACCCGAGGGTATAACAAGGCTGGAGTATGAGTATCGAATCCCTGCCGCTGATGCCAGGGAGCTATTGGCTCGTCTTTGCCTGCAGCCGTACATCGAGAAGAACCGCTATGACGTTATGCACGCCGGGGTTAAATGGGAGGTTGATGAGTTTCTGAAGGAGAATGAGGGATTGGTTGTGGCGGAGGTTGAGCTCGAATCAGAAGAGCAACTGATAGACCTGCCACCTTGGGTCGGTGAAGAGGTCTCAGGTGATCCAAGATACAGTAATGCCAACCTGGTTAAAAACCCCTATTCCAGATGGCCCCCATCCCCACCCTGACCCTCCCCTTGAAGGGGAGGGGACGTGGAGGATAAAGGGTGAACTTACTCAGCGTCAATTTTCCGCTGGTTAAAACTCCCCTCTCCCTTGATGGGAGGGGCCGGGGGCACTGCCATTAAGTTANNATTCCGTGAATCATGTAGGGTGGGCCGTGCCCACCATCAGGATGCGGTTGTGGTGGGCACGGCCCACCCTACCTCTCATTCCCTTAACTTAATGGCAGTGGGGGCCGGGGGGAGGGTGAAATGCTGGCATAAAAAAAGGCCCGATGAATGTCACCGAGCCTTTTCCCGAAAAATAACTGACGTTCAATGGGGACCATTTCTCTGGTCGTGGGTGTGGAGCGTCTGGGAGGTGAAGTATGGATACACGACCCGGTAAAACTTTGCTTCCACCCTTTTTCAGCGCGTTTTAAGTGCCTGACGAAAGAGATGTTGGGCCTTTCGGCTTGGTCTGTTGAACGTCAATTACCAACTCCTAAATGCCTGAACATGCATCCGGAGTTGTTTTCAAAGATCTTTTCCTTCCAATGATTTCATTGTACTCCCGCCGGTTTTTAAGAGTCAACAGGTTATTGTGGTGTGACTTGGTAACGACCAGGCATGCCCGGATGGGGCCGGCCTGATAGAGGGAGCTGAAGAACTCGGAGCATCGGCTGCAGTTGGCTTTCTTTCTGATACACTCTCCCTATCAAAAATATCTAATCCTGAGGAGGATGCTATGACACAGATAAACTGGATAGAGTCGTTTGACGAGGGGTTCTCCAAGGCCCGAGCAGAACAAAAGCTGGTCCTGCTGGATTTCTTCAGCCCTGGCTGAATCGGCTGCAAACGCATGGACGCGGTCGCGTACATCAACCCTGCGGTGATCGGCTTCATCAATGAAAACCTGATTCCCGTGCGCCTGCAAGCTTCAGATCCCGTTTTCGGACCCAAGTTCAAGGTGAAATGGACGCCGACGCTGCTGCTGCTCGATGCCGAGGGGACCGAACACTACCGGACCCTGGGATTTTACCCGCCGCAGGAACTGATCCCGTCGCTGCTGCTGGGGATGGGGAAGGCTAAATTCGACCAGCCGGACCGCCCGGCTGCTTGCGGGTATTTCGAACAGATTTTGGCTGACCATGCAACCAGCACCCTGGCGCCGGAGGCGGTCTACCTGAACGGGGTTTCCCGGTACATAGAGACGCACGACGTGAAAAGCCTGATCGGCATCTATGACCGTTTGCTGGACGATTATCCCAATTCCCCTTGGCTTACCAGGGCGGATCCCTACCGGTTTCTTAAGCAAGGGTCTTGACCGGCGTAACTCCGGGACCGTTCAGCGACTGAACGGTCCCGGCCGCTCCTGAGCCACTCAAAATTGGTCATAGCCTTACCTGATTAATGCTAATCTGCAGCTTGCATCAGTGCAGCGGGAAGTCCCCCTTTGAAAAAGGGGGATTTAGGGGGATTTGCCTTTGCGCCGTCGGCACTCCGTTGCAACCCTGGGTAAAATCCCCCCGACCCCCCTTTTACAAAGGGGGGAGGTCTTTGGCTGCAGATAGGCACTAATCAGCGTCCCACGCCGCCGGTGGCGGCCCCATGTCATATAGTAAGTCAGCATCAGCAGGCGTGGAATATCAGCTAGTTAGCTTTGGCTTACTCAAGGGGGAGCCTTAAAAGAGGAGAGTGCCGTGAGCTGTTTTCCCGATTGCAACGGGTTCTATGAGACATCTGGTATACGCCGTGGCTCATGCCGTGCCACATTTTTGTCGGCAAGATGGGCTACCGTATTTCTTTTAATACTCGCAGCGCCGTTTCTCTTCCCCGTTGCTGTCGAGGCTGCAGCTGTACCGGTTCGCCACACCGAGGGGATGGTGCGCGGGTTTCTCGTGCTGAGCGATTCCGATGGGAGTCGCATTGCCTCGGGGGACTTCCTCCAGACCAGCAGGGGAGGGGAGATCAAGACCAGGACCGTGCTTCATTTCAAGGACGGGTCGAAGCACGACGAGTCGGCTGTTTTCACCCAGCAGCGCAACTTCGTCATGAAAAGCTACCGCTTGGTGCAGAAGGGACCGGCGTTCCGAGAAGATATGGACGCGTCGTTGGAGCGGGGCAGCGGGAGGTATCGGGTGAAAATCAAGCCGCGCAAGGAAGGGCGGGAGAAGGTGCTGAACGGCAAGCTGGATTTGCCTATTGATGTCTATAACGGCATGGTTCCGACGGTGGCGAAGAATCTGAAGGGAGCCAAGGAAGTCGTCCACATGGTGGCCTTTACGCCCACACCAAGGGTGATTGAACTGGAGATGATCCCGTCGGGTGAGGATAGCTTCACCATAGGCGACCTCAAGAAGGGCGCCCTCCACTACGTGCTCAAACCGAAGCTCGGACTGCTCAAAGTCCCGGCCACATTGCTGGGGAAGATGCCGCCCGATAACCATATCTGGATCGTCACGGCCGATGTGCCCGGTTTTGTGAAGTTCCAAGGGCCGCTTGCCAACGAAGGGCCGATCTGGCGCATTGAGCTCACCAGCCCTGTTTGGCCCAAATAGGAGCGGCCATGTCGTTCCCGTGCCCGGTGGCTTTTACATTACTCACTCCGGAGAAGCGCACCGGCCGTGAAATCCTCGATCTCACGCCCGAAGCCTACACCCCCGATGAACTGCAGGAAAGTCTTGCCGACATAAGGATGGTGAACCGGTACCTGGGGGACCGGCGCGCGCTATTGAAACAGCTCTCGGCAAAGATGGGCGAGGTGTCGGAGTTTTCCTTGCTGGACATCGCCACCGGTTCGGCGGACTTGCCGATCGCCATTGCCGACTGGGCGAGAAAGGCGGGACTCAAGGCGAGCATTACCGGGGTGGACATGAATCCCCGAACCGTAGATCTGGCCCGCAAACAGACAGCCGGCCATGCCGAGATAACCCTCGAGGTGGCGGACGCCCTGCGCCTCCGGTTTCCCGACAAAAGCTTCGATTTTGTACTCTGCAGCAAAACCGCGCACCATTTTACCGAGGCGGAGAACGTGCACCTGATACAGGAGATGCGCAGAATTGCCAGGCGGGGCTATATCGTCATGGACCTGCAAAGAAGCTGGATCGCCTACGCGCTCATCTACCTTCTGACCAGGCTCCTGGCCCGGAACCGCGTGACCCGCAACGACGGTCCGCTTTCGGTGCTGAGGGCGTTTACCCAACCGGAGCTCGCTGCGCTTGCTGAGAAAGCGGGCAGCTCGCGTTTCACCATAACCAGGGAACACTTCTGGTTGCTGGTCCTGTCGGGAGACGCCGGATGATTCCTGTGCATTTCCCCCTCTCCCTAATTCTACTTTGTCACATTACCACCTTGCCCCCATCCCCACCCTAACCCTCCCCTTGAAGGGGAGGGGATTTTAAGGCTCCTCCCCCTTGAAGGGGAGGGGATTTTAAGGCTCCTCCCCCTTCAAGGGGGAGGCTGGGAGGGGGATGGGGGGAGGATGACGGCGTTGTGCTGTAATCTGACAAAGTAGAAATATCCCTCTCCCACAAGGGGAGAGGGGACTATAGGCCCTCTCCTTAACCGTTATTGGTCGCCGTCCCTTTTACCGCTTCACCGTCTTTCGCGCCGGCAGATAGCGCCACATGCTGCCGCCGTTCAACGAGTCGAAAAGCTCTTCATAGGCCTCCAAGGCCGCAGCCCGGTTGCTCTCATCGATAGTCACCGCCTTGGCGGCAAACTCGTGACACCAGCGACACTCTGCGCAGTCGACGCCGATACAGCTCTTGTCACGAAAGCGCTCCATGAACCCGTCCAGAGCCCGGTTGTCGATATATACCGGCGCATGCCCCGCGATCGGCTGCGTCATGCCGCGCAGTTCCGCCAGGCGCTTCAGTGGCAGCATACGAAACGGATTGGCCAGCCCCGGCCTGATGATGAAGCGCAAGAACCAGCCAATTCCGCGCCGGTAGTAGCTGTGGTTCTCCCTGATCCCCTGAAAACCGTATGCCTGGATCAGATCGAGGAGGTTGCCGTCATAACGGCGCTCGCTGTAGGCCTTGACCCGCTTCATCATCATTTCGGTGGGGATATCGCGCTCGGCGATTTTGAACAGGTCGTAGCCCAGCTTCTCGTAAAGGTGGAGGTCTTCCGGGCGTATCCACTCCGAGCGGAGGTAATGTACCGGGTCCCGCAGCTTCATCTCGGTGCATTTGAGAAAGCACCAGTCGATGAAGAACCCTTTGTTCTCGTGCCAGGCCTGACCGGTGTGGGCCAAGGCGTTCATGTGCATGGGCGACATGGCGCATCCGGCCAGGCAGTTGTTGTTGGCCATCAGTTCAAGATCGCACTTCACCGCCTTGCGGATCTCCTTGAGCGTCTCCAGTTCGCGGTTGACCAGGATGCTGTCGAGGACGATACAGTCGGCACCGAGCTCTTCCCACATCTGTGCCTTGCGCACCCGGTCGACCCCCCCGAACACGGAGATCCTCACCTTCAGATCGGGGTGACGGGCCTTGATCAGCTGCAGCATGAAGGGAGATGCGACCGTGACCGCCGTGACCCCGAGGTCACTGATCCAGCCGAGCAGTTCGTTGATCTCCTTCTGCCCCCTGCGGGTGATCTCGCGGTTGCCCATGCAGGATGAATTGAGCAGGTAGTTGAAGGCGATGCCCGATTTATGCAGATGCCGGACATGCTCTTCAAGTTGCCGGCGCGACACCTTGGCCAGCTGGTACGGTGCCCGGCCGCCACCCACGGCATCGGTGCGCAGCTTTGCGAACATCTCGGTGACCGGGTAATCCCGGCACCTCTCCACCAGTTCCGGGTCGAAATTGCTCGCAACACTGAGTCTCATGTCATCTCCCCTTGTCGGGCCGCCGGTCCGGGTCAAGTTTTCCGGATCACCAGGAGTTCCAGCATGCCGAAATAGAAGAGTCTGCTGGAGACGAGGTCAAAACCGGTGCGCCGGACCAGTTCATGGTAGTCGTCACGGGGCGGGAACTGCTCCAGGCTGTCGGCGATATAGGCGTGTATGGTCGGATTTCCGTGCAGCACGGTTCCCCAGAGGCCGCACCAGCATTTGAGCAGCCAGTATTGGATGGCCTGCATCTCGGGCCGGCCCGATTTGGAAAAGTCGAGAAAGGCGGCATCCCCGCCCGGCTTCAGTATCCGGTGCACCTCCTGCAGCCCCTTGGCAAGATCGGGCGCGTTGCGCAATGCATAACTGCCGGTGACGAGATCGATGCTTGCATCGGCGAAGCTCGTTTCGGTCATGTCCTGGCAAGCAAAGCGGACATTGTGGAAACGGTTGCGCCGTGCGGCCAGAGTCACCATGTCGGCGGTCAGGTCGATGCCGGTGATCCGCCCCCGGGCGAACCTGGAACCGAGCAGGAAGGCGACATCTCCGGTCCCGCAGGCGAGATCGACGCAGAGCGGCTCATCAATCTCCGGCAGGGCGGCGACCAGCTCTTTTTTCCAGCTCTGGTCGCGGCCAAGCGACATGGCCCGGGTGGCGATGTCATAGCGGCTTGCGGCTTCGGTAAAATGCCTTTCGTTGAAGCGCCGCTTTTTATCCGGAGTATCGATCTCCTTACCGATTTGCAGAAGATCCAGCCAGTTGCGCCTCATTAATCCCCCGCTGCCTGCTGCAACAATTCGATCGCTGTGCCGGCCTCCAGCTGGAAGCTGTCCTGAATGATGACCTGCATGTTCTTCTGCAGGTAGTTGCGTGACAGTGGCAGCTTCTTCAAAAGTTCTCTCTTTTGCAGGACCAGATGATCCCCCTCCTGCGTCAGGGTCGGTGCGTACAGGGCCAGGTATCCTCGCTCGGCTTCCAGTACGAATTCGATCATCAGCTGGAGGTGACGCTCGCGGTCTCCACCCTTCTGCCTCTCCTTGGCGCGTTCCCGAACGATCCGGTGCGCCAGCACGAGTTCCTCCGTGTAGCGCCGGGAATCGGCGGACCCCTCCCGATCCTGTGGCCACTCCTTCAGCTCTTTTTCCTGAATAGCCGCGACCACCCGGTTCATCACCTTGCTGTTGAGAAGGGTTTGCACCACCTGCGCGGAATCGCGGCGCAGCAGGCGGACCTCACCCTGGTAGGGCGGGTCGGCGGGAACCGGGGCGCGCCGGATCAGCACTTCCCGGTCTCCCTGCGCTGCCAGGGAAAGCTCGGGGAGAAGCAGGCAGATCATCAAGAGTACGAGCATCTTTTTCATGTAGGTCACCTTCTTTGCCAGGCATCATGGAGAACCAGGCTGGCCGGCAGGACCAGGAGATCGCAAATCACGGCACCGAGCATGGTGATCCCGGTCAGAACTGAAAAGTAGATGGTCGGCATGAAGCTGCTCAATGCGCCGACCGAGAAACCGAAAAAAAGAACCAGCGCGGAGATGCTCAGTGCGCGGCCGGTTGCCATGGTGGTGCGTCTTACCGCCTCCTTGCAGTCCCCCCGGTCCTCCCTCTGGAACCGGGAGAGATAATGAATGGTGCTGTCGACCGTCAGGCCGATGGCCACGGAGGCAATCATAGCGGTTCCGGTACTGAGATCGATACCGAGGAAACCGGCAAGCCCGGCGGTCCACGCCAGTGGAATCAGGTTCGGGACCAGGGAGAGCGCCAGCAGTTTGCAGGATCGAAAGAGCAGGAATATCGCGAAGAAAACGGTACCCAGGGAGAGGCTGAAACTGCTGATCAGGTTTGACACCAGCCGGTTGGAATCGGTAACCAGCTGATAGTACTCCCCGGTGGCCGCCAGATGGTAGCTCGCCCCAAGCTGGCTGGCGGCCATCTGCTCGATGCGCGACACCAGGTTCGCCGTGTCGGAGGTGCCGATCGCCTTGGTCCGCACGCTGAGGCGAAGCCTGGTGAAGTCGGCGCTGATGATCTTGCGCAGAAATTCCTGATCCGGGGCAACCTCCAGCAGGTCGAAAAGGGTGAGCAGGTCGTCGCCGTCGTCGGGCAGGGCCAGCTCCACTTGCTTTCTTTCGGCGCGGCTGAGCTGCCTCAGTACGCCGAGGATGCTGAAACTTCCGGAGACCTCTTGCAGGTGATCGATTGACTCCTGCAGCCTGCCCAGGCGGGTCATGTCCTCCAGGGCGGTCAATGCCTTGCCGTCCTTGCGTGTCAGCATGAATTCTATCCGGTTCACCCCTCCGACGGCCCGGTCGATCATCATGGTATCGCGATGCAGTGTCGCCCCCGGTTTGAGGAAACGAACCAGGTCGGTGTTGTTTTCGATGCGCCCGACCCCGGTCAGTGCCGCCAAAGCGAGCAGCAGCGAGGAGATCAGCACCAGTCGCGGCGAATTAACGGTCAGGTCAGCCGTCGCGCGCAAAAGGGTGCTGAGAGCACCGTTATCGTACAGGCGGCGCCCCGTCTTCGGTATGGGGAGAAAACTCAAGACCGTCGGCACCACCAGGATGTTGACCACAAATGAGAGCATGACGCCGACGGCGCTGAAAATGCCGAAGAGCTGAACCGCAGGCACATCGCTGACCAGGAGCGAGACCAGACCAAGGGCGGTGGTAATCGCGGTGAACAGGCAGGGAAGACAGAGTTGCCGCATTTCCCGTGCGAGCAGGGTTTTCGGGTCGCCCGGCTCCCCGGCGAGCTGAAGCCAGCCGCTGTAAAGATGGACAGTGGTCGCGATGGAAAGGACCATGATCACCGGCGGCAGCAGGGCGGTAATGGTGTTCAGGGGATAGCCGCACCAACTGTAAAGCCCGATGGTCCAGCAGAGGGTGATCGCCATGGCCGCCACGGGAAGCAGCACTCCGGAAAGGCGTCGGAACATGAGCAGCAGCAGTACGCCGAGTATCAGCACGGAAAAGGGGATGATCACCTGCTGGTCTCGTTGGATTAACCGCGAAACGGTCAGCTTCAGCAGGGGAATGCCGGTCAGGTGCAGCTCCTGATCCTTGAAGCGAGCCGCAAGGAGGGCTTCGATGGCGGCAATCCCCACTTCCTGTTGCACCGCGTCGCCGGTCAGATCGATGACGATGACGCCGGTCTGCCGATCCTTTGACAGTAGCAGTTGTGAGAGTTCCGGGTTCTGCTCCAGGGCCTGTCGGATTTCCAGCGGATCGTGCCCGGTGAAAGGTCTGGCAACAAGTGGAACGGCTTCCGATCCGATATCCCCGGCAACGAGCCGCATCGCATTGGTCAGGCTCAAGACCCGGGTCACACCCCTGACACCGGAAATGTCCTCGGTGATCCTGTCGATAATCTGCAGCCCTTCCGGTCGCAGCAGCTGCGGTCGGGTGATGGCCAGCAGGAGCATTTCGTCGTTGCCGAAGGTCTTGCGAAACAGGGCGTAATTGACCTGAAGCTCCGGATCCCTGGAAATCATCGAGCGATTGTCGCTCTCGATCCGAACCCGGAGAGTGAAAAACAGCATGACCAGGGTCGTGAACAGGATCATGAAAAGACAGGGCAAACGCCATCTTCCGACCAGCCGGGCAAAAAGTTTTTCAGCGGCGACAGAGGCTGCTGCCCGGGAATCCATGGTCAGCAGAGCTGCCCGGCAGCGGCATTGTCGATCTGAAGCAGGCTCATCTCCACGGAGAGGCCGGGGCCGAAGGCGATGGCGCAGACCTTGTCCTGATCCGCAGCCGGATGCGCCAGCATCTCCTTGAGGACGAAAAGAATGGTGGCGCAACTCATGTTGCCGAAGCTGCGCAAGACGTGACGCGACGGCAGAACCTGGTCGGCAGAGAGCTGCAGGGTTGCGGCGACCTTGTCGATGATGGATTTCCCTCCGGGATGCACCGCCCAGCGCTGAATGTCCTGCATCGACAGGGCATTTCTGGCGAGCAGGGGCTGCAGCACGTCGGCAATCCCGGCACCGATGATCTTCGGGACATAACTCGACAGGGAGATGTCGAAGCCGAGATCCCCGATGCTCCAGGCCATCGCCTCCACCCCGCTCGGGATCAGGGCCGATTCGAAATCGCAGATCCGGTAGGCGGCGGTGCCGGGTTGCGGCGCACGTGCGCTGACCAGGACTGCCCCGGCACCGTCGGCAAACAGGGAATTGGCGAGAATGGTATCCTCACTGCCGTTTAGCTGCAGATGCAGGGTGCAAAGTTCCAGGCACATGACCAGAACCACCGCTTTCGGGTTGGCGAGGCAGAACTGGGCTGCCATATTAAGGGCAGGAAAGGCGGCATAGCACCCCATGAATCCGAGGTGAAAGCGCTGGGTGTTTCCGGCCAGCCCCAATTCCTGGCAAAGCAGGTAATCGATCCCCGGGTTGAAAAACCCGGTGCAGGACGCCGTGATCACATGGGTGATCTCTGCCGCTATGAATCCGGGAGCGGCGTCGAGCAGTTTATGCCCAAGATCCACGGCGAGTTTCGTGGCTTCGCGGGTATAGATCGCGTTACGTTCAGCCGTACTCTGCTGTCGAAAAGATCCCGCGCCGTCAGAGACAAGGAAGTTGGCGCCCAGATGAGGGATGACGCTGTGGCGTGATTCTATCCCGGAGTTGCGGTAAAGCATCCGGACCAGGCGCTTGTCGCGCTCATCATGGGTCCACTCGATCATTTGCCGGCCGATCTCCGACTGGTCGTAGCGCATTTCAGGTACTGCCGTTTCTACCTGGTGGATCCAGATGGACATACATGCTCCCTGGTCTTTAAGAATTGATGGAGGAGTTTTATTTGGAGTCCAAAACGACAGTCGCTGTTACTGAAACCTTATCGTCGACGCTGATCACCCCGAGAACCGACGGAGGCTTCAGTCGGTACTCCGCGAGAGACAGAGTAAAAGCGAGGTCCGCCGTGATGCGTGAATCTGTTTCCACAACATTTGTCACCGTCGCGGTCACCGGTTTTGCGATCTCCCGAATTTTCAGTGTGAAACCAACCTTGCCGCTGTCAGCGCCTTTTTCCCTTGTGATGCTGGCGCGGATATCCTTTAGAGCTACCACCCCTGCACTGCCCGTTATCACAGGAAATCTGTCCTCCTCGAACATCTCACGCATCTTCTTGTCGCGTTTTGCGTTATGCGTGTCCATGTCGGCAATCGCGACGCTTACTTTGGACATATCGATAACGCCGTCGATCTTGCTGACAGTAAAAGGCTGACAACCCGCTTTGCCCTGGAAGTCGTGCAGGGTTGAGCTCCCATGAAAGACGATGGTGCAATCACCGCGGTAATCAGTGGCCGAGACGGACGGGGAGAGGGTGAAGATGAGTGTAAAACCAAGCACGAATCCAGGGAGCAATCTCATGGGGAACCTTCGGAAGCAGGAAATGATGGTACGAAAGGGTTGTGCTCCGGTGTTAACGCATCCGGTTCACCCCTCTTTGGCAGAGATAAGCCCCCCTCTTGTAACAGGCGAGGGATGAATGGACACAGGCTGACCTCTTCATGCTTCAAATAATTATACCCGAAACTGAACCAGCGTCGAGTTGTCGAGTTGATTAATTTAACCCCGGCTAACCATGTATGATTCACCTGTTGGCAGGGCGGACGCACACAACCATGCACATGCTATGACAGGGAGAGCTTTGGAGCTATTGGGTGAAACGGAAAAACAGGCTTGCGTCCCTGCGCTACTGAGCGTTATTGCATTTCAAACTCAGGCTCAACCTGCAATATCAGAACCTGTGCCTGGACCGGAACTGGTCGCCGGTAAACCAGCCACGCATCAAATCGAAATTATTGAGAAGCACCTTCAGCGCCCCTTTTTCCCTCCTTCTGACAAAATAGTTGCCGATGAACATCCCCGGGCTGAAAAAGGCCTTGAGGTTTTCCCAGTTCATGATCCGGTTTAGCTGCCGGACCGTCAGGTGCCGCGTTCTCACGTTACAGATGAAGCCGGTATACCTGCTCAGGTCGTCGGTGTTGGTGACCAGGCCGGCTTCGAGCAGCTGTTCGCGAATCCGGGTCCCCGGGTACGGAGTGACGCACTGGACATAGGGGAGATCGATCCGAAGCCTCTTGGAGGCGCGGAAGACCTCCCGAATTTCCTCGCGGCCGTCATCGGGATTGCCGATGATGAAGCCCCCCATGACCCCGATACCATGCTCCCGCAACAGCCTCACGGCCTGCTCCGTCTGTTCCCTGATATCCCCTTTCTGGAAGAGCCGCAGGTTCTTCGGCAGCACGGATTCGATGCCCAGAAAAACCAGGGCGAAGTTGGCTTGCGCCAGCGCCGGTATCAGTTCCGGGTCGGCTACGATGCCGGCCACCGAGGCCTGAACCAGGTATTCCATGCGGTTCAGGCCGCTCTCTACGATGGCTTGGGCCAGACGCCGGAACCGGGTGGCATCCAGGGTGATGTTGTCGTCAACAAGCAGGACCGTTTCCGTTCCGTTTCGTTGCAACAGCTGCAGGTCGGCGATCACGCGGTCGATGGCATAACAGCGAAAACTGGTGCCGTACATGCCGGTAATGGAGCAAAAGGTGCAGGACATGGTGCAGCCCCGCGACGTTTCGACGCAGTCGAGCTTCCTGTCGAAATAGGTGAAGCCGTTCAGAACGCGAACACTTCGGTCCGGCAGCGGCAGCAGCTGCAGGTCCAGTAGTTCGCCCGGCGGGTTGTGCAGGAAGATGCCGTCCCGTGCCCAGGAGAGCCCCGGCACGCTGTCAAATTGGCGCTCCCCGTCAAGGGCCCGCACCAGGGCGGGCAAGGCCTGCTCCCCCTCGCCCCGGATCAGATAGTCGAAGGGTGGCGCAGTTGCGCCGCAGAGTTCTGCATACGACAGGGTCGCGTGGTAGCCGCCGACAACGATTTTTGCCTGCGGGGCGTACTCCCGGCAGATTGCCATTACTGTCAAGGCGCTCCGGTATTGAAAGCTCATGCTGCTGATGCCGATCAGTTCGGGCGGGAACTCCAGGAGAAAGCTTTGCAGCCAGGAGCGGATATGCTTATGAACCAGCACCAGATCCACTATTTTCACTTCATGCCCGGCAAGATGAGCCGCCATCGAGCAAAGACCCAGGTTGGGCACCTTTATGATCCGGTGGAAGTTATTCGCAGCGTCCGGCATGGCGAGAAGCAGTATCTTCATGGTTCTATCCCTCTGGGTTGTGACGGGCGGGTATTCTGCGTGTTTCATCGGACCTTATGCATTATAGAGGGGGGATGGCCATAAGCAATCAAAGCCCAGGCCGGCTGAACCCGGTACAACCAATGAGTTTGCCGGGATTGGCCGATGTGGGTACCCATTTGCACCCTCACCCCGGCCCACTGCAATTAATTTACCTTTTTAGCGTCAATCTTCCGCTGAAAAGCCCCCTCCCCTTCAAGGGGAGGGTCGGGGTGGGGATGGGGCAGTTCCGGTGCCCAAAAACCCCCATCCCCCTCCTGGCCTCCCCCTTGAAGGGGGAGGNNGTCAGTGCTGATTTCCCGCACGCCGCACAAGCCCCCTCTCCCCTTGTGGGAGAGCGCTAGGGAGATGGGGGAAATGCGCAGACTGCAAGGACAAATTTAGCGTCCGAGGGATGAAAGTGGGATTTATTTGTTGATTATTGGTTAACGCTGTGCAATAAATGCGCATGAGCCCCAGCGGTTGGTCCGGATTACTTCTAGAGTCTGTTCATGGTGTCTGCAATTTATGGAAAACTCAGCTGTTTCACCAGGATTTCGTGACCGCTATCGTGAGAACGTCTGCCAAATGAAAAAGATACTTCTGGTCAGTAACCACGAGGCATTTCTCGACCGCAACAAGTCCCTGCTGAACCGGGCCGGTTTCCTCATCCTCACGGCCACCTCGGCCGAAGAAGCCCTCCAATTATACCGTCAACAGCCGGTCGACCTGATCATTTCCCTGCTCGATCTTCCCCAAATGGGTGGCGATGCGCTTTGCTCCCTGATTCGCCAGGATAAAGACCTAAGACAAGTCCCTTTCGTCCTGGTCTGCTACGAGACCGAGGCAGACCTCGAACGTGCTTCGCATTGCAGGGCGAATGCGAGGGTAATCAGGCCGGTCCGACCCGAACTGCTCCTGAAGCAGATCGGCAGATTCCTGGACATTCCGACGCGCCGGGACTACC
This sequence comes from Geobacter sp., assembly GCA_003499925.1. GTDB lineage: Bacteria > Desulfobacterota > Desulfuromonadia > Geobacterales > Geobacteraceae > Geomonas. The sequence continues at coordinate 21,221 of DNRQ01000070.1, read as the reverse complement.
GCGCCATATTCAAAGCCTGTGTGAACGGCACGAGGGGAAGTTTGTCATTCTCCGGGATGACCCGCAACATCAGCGTTTCCGGAATCCTCTGCGAAACGGCGACGATTCTCAGCCAGAACGACCTGATCTCGAACCTGTTGCTTGCCATCGACACAGACCAGATTGTTGCAGACGGCAAAGTTGTCTGGTCGGAGAGCCAACCAGGCGGTGTGTACAATTACGGGGTCCAGTTCACGAGCCTCGCTCCGGGATGCCGCGAGAGGATTGAGCACTTCGTTGCAAGTAACGACCAAGGGTAACCTGGTTGCGGGAAACGAAGTAGCGCCGCTGGCGCAGTAGGCCAATCGCACCTGCACGATATTCCCTTCCCAGGGCCAGCCGGGAAAAACGCATCCTCCCCCGGCGTTACCCAAAGATGATCGGTAGGGTGGGCCTCGCCCACCGCTAACCCAAGGTCTTGGTGGGCGAGGCCCACCCTACCTTTTTTCTCGTCCCCAAGCTCCTCCTCGTTCCCAAGCTCCATTTCTCGTTCCCACGCTCCGCTCTTCTCGTTCCCAACTCCAGCTCTTCTCGTTCCCAACTCCAGCTCTTCTCGTTCTACTCGTTCCCAAGCTCCAGCTTGGGAACGCAATCCATCGCAAAGCTCCAGCTTTGACTCTTGGAGAATCGAACCTTCGCGCGTCTTTGCGTTCCCAAGCAGGAGCTTGGGAACGAGAGGTTGCTTGAGAATGGTCTGAAGCGGCCTTCGCGAGTCTCGCATTCCCAAGCAGGAGCTTGCGAACGAGGCTTGAAGCAGGAGCTTGGGAACGAGATCGGCATCATGCGGCGCTCCCCCCCGCATGAGTTCGTGCGGCTTCAGTTTTAATGATTGACACCGAGATCAGAAAAGCATACATAAGAATGAACGTTCATTCAGCGGGGTGTTTCATGGATTGCAGCGAAAAAAGGATAGCGATTATTCAGGCGACTTTGGAACTGGTCAGCGAAAACGGTTTTCATGGAGCTCCCATGGCCATGGTCGCCGAGCGGGCCGGCGTCGCTGCCGGGACCATCTATCGCTATTTCGAGAGCAAGGATGCCCTGATCATGGGGACCTACGCCGACCTTGAGGGGCGCTTGCTCAAGAAGGTAAAAGAGGATTTCCCGGAGCAGGGGACCGTGCGGGAAAAATTCCATCACCTGGCCCGGGTCCTGGTGACCCAGTGGATCTCTTCGCCGGTGCAATTCCGGTTTCTGGAGCAGTTTCACAATTCACCTTACGGAGCAGCGCGCCGCAGGGAGAAGATGCTGGACGGGAACAAGGACATCTGCGCCGGTATCTTCGCGGAGGGGCTGGAACAGAAGCTAATCAAGGAGCTGCCGCTTCCCATGCTCTTCGCCCTTTTCTTCGGTCCGCTGGTGTATGTCAGCCGGGATCACATCCTGGGGTTCTTCACCCTGGACGGCGCCCTGCTTAACCAGGCGATCGACAGTTGCTGGAGTGCGGTTAAGCGCTGAGTCGAGCAAGGGATTGTCCGGCGCAGATGTGAATGCTTGCTTTGGGCGGGCGAATCATTTTTGCCCCTACGGCAAAGCGGAGGGAAATGGAGCATATGTTACTTAAACTATTACCAATAGCGATTGCGGTCACCTGGGTTCTGATCATCTTGGTCTGCTTCTACCCGCGTAATAAGAAATAGTTGTCGCAGCCTCTGTAATTATCCCAGCCCGGGCGGCCAGCTTCCCCCGGCGCATGGCTTTTTCCAATTCAAACCAGGTAGAGGTGTCGCATGCAAAACAGGTACAAAGTGAGCTTTCTTGCCACGTCGGTCTTCGCCGCCGGCCTCATGATAAGCGGTTGCGGGAAACCTGCACCGGCCAAGCCGCCAATGGCCACTCCCGAAGTGGCGTTCGTGGTGGTGCAGCCGCAGCGGGTCGCAGTGACCACGGAGCTTTCCGGCCGCACCTCGGCGTATCTCGTGGCCGAGGTCCGGCCGCAGGTGGGCGGCATCATTCAGAAGCGCCTGTTCACCGAGGGCTCCGATGTCAGGGCGGGGGAGGTGCTCTATCAGATCGACCCGGCCACCTACCAGGCCGCCTACGCCAGTGCCAAGGCGGCTCTGGGCAAGGCGGAGGCGAGCCTGACCCCGGTCCGGCTCAAGGCGGAACGCTTCAAGCAGCTGGTAGCCATCAACGCCGTGAGCAAACAGGATTTTGACGAGGCGGCGGCCGCGGTGCAAAGTGCCGAGGCCGAGGTAGAGGCAGCCAAGGCGCACCTGGAAGCGGCACGCATCAATCTCGCCTACACGCGCGTCACGGCTCCCATTGCCGGGCGCATCGGCAGATCTTCCGTTACCACAGGCTCTCTGGTAACCGCGAGCCAGCCGGCGCCGCTCGCCACCATCCAGAAGTTCGATCCGGTGTACGTCGACGTCACCCAGTCCAGCGCGGACCTGCTGCGCCTGAAGAAGGCGCTGGCGAGCGGCCAGCTCAAAAACGGCGGGGCGAACCAGGCGCGGGTGAAGCTGCTGCTTGAAGACGGCAGCCCCTATCCGCTGGAGGGTGTGCTGAAATTCTCCGAGGCCACCGTCGACCAGAGTACCGGCTCCGTCACGCTGCGCACCGTGTTTCCCAACCCGAACCAGGTGCTTCTCCCTGGAATGTACGTCAGGGCAGTGCTGGAGGAGGGAATCGTCAACAACGGTATCCTGGTGCCGCAGCAGGGAGTCAGTCGCAATCCGGCGGGTGATGCGACGGCACTGGTGGTCGGTGCCGAGGAGAAGGTGGAGCCGCGGATTCTGAAGGTCTCGCGGGCCTTGGGTGACAAGTGGCTGGTGGAGGAAGGACTGAAGCCGGGCGACCGGGTGATTGTGGAAGGCGTACAGAAGGCACGGCCGGGGACGCAGGTGAAGGCGGTCCCCTTTGCAGCCAAGCCGTAAAACCCGGTTAAAACCGGTTAAAACCGGTTCAAAGTTCCGGGTTCAAGGTTCAAGGTTTTAACCCTGAACCCTGAACCCTGAACCCTGAACTTTGAACTTTGAACTTTGAACTTTGAACCGCCTTTAGACCTTAAGGAGCTTTTCGATGCCTCGTTTTTTCATCAACCGCCCGATCTTCGCCTGGGTAATCGCGATCATGATCATGCTGGCCGGCCTGCTGGCGGTCAAGACACTGCCGGTCTCCCAGTATCCGCCGATCGCGCCGCCACAGATCACCATAAACGCCATGTATCCGGGGGCTTCCGCCCAGACGGTGCAGGATACGGTAACCCAGGTCGTTGAACAAAAGCTCAACGGAATCGACAACCTGATCTACATGTCCTCCACCAGCGACTCCGCCGGAGCCGTTGCCATCAACCTGACCTTCAAGGCAGGCACCGACCCCAACATCGCCCAGGTGCAGGTGCAGAACAAGCTGCAACTGGCGACCCCGCTGCTCCCCCAGGTCGTGCAGAGGGGGGGGATTTCGGTGGTCAAGTCCACCAGAAACTTCCTGCTGCTGGTGGGCCTCGTCTCCGAAGACGGCTCCATGGATCGCAACGCCCTGACCGACTACCTGGTCTCCAACGTCCAGGACGTGGTGAGCCGGCTGGAAGGGGTGGGCGAAATGCAGATCTTCGGTTCCCAGAACGCCATGCGGATCTGGTTGAACCCGGTCAAGCTGAACAACTACCGTCTCACCACCAATGACGTGATAGCCGCCCTGCAGGCCCAGAACGCCCAGGTCTCGGCCGGTCAGTTCGGCGGTACTCCCTCGATCCAGGGGCAGCGCTTGAACGCCACCATCACGGCGCGGACCCTGTTCCAGACCACGGAGCAGTTCGACAACATCGTCCTGCGCACCAATAGCGACGGCTCGACGGTCAAGCTGAAGGAAGTGGCGGAATCCAAGATCGGCACCGAAAACTACGAGGTCCAGTCCTTCTACAAGGGAAAACCGGTGGGCGCCATGGCTCTCAGGCTGGCAGCCGGCGCCAACGCACTGGAAACCGCCGAAAGGGTCAAGGCGAAGATGGCGGAGCTTTCCGGCTACTTCCCGGCCGGCGTGAAGGTCGTCTACCCTTACGACACCACCCCCTTTGTCAAGATCTCGATCGAAGAGGTGCTGATAACCCTGTTGGAGGCGGTCTGCCTGGTCTTCGTCATCATGTTCGTCTTCCTGCAGAACTTCCGGGCCACCCTGATCCCCACCATCGCGGTGCCGGTGGTGCTCCTGGGGACCATGGGGGTGCTCTCCGCCGCCGGTTTCTCCATCAACACCCTGACCATGTTCGCCCTGGTCATCGTCATCGGACTGCTGGTTGACGACGCCATCGTGGTCGTCGAGAACGTGGAAAGGATCATGACCGAGGAAGGGCTCTCCCCCAGAGAGGCCACCATAAAGTCGATGGATCAGATCACCAGCGCCCTCATCGGCATCGTGACGGTGTTGTCGGCGGTTTTCATTCCGATGGCCTTTTTCGGCGGCTCCACCGGCGTCATCTACCGCCAGTTCTCCGTCACCATCGTCTCCGCCATGATCCTCTCGGTCCTGGTGGCGATGACCCTGACCCCGGCGCTCTGCGCCACCATGCTCAAGCCGGTGGCCAAGGGTCACCACGCCGGAGAATCGGGGTGGTTCAAGGGGTTCTTCCGCCTGTTCAACCGCGTGTTCAACAGCAGCAGGGTGAAATACGAGGGAATCGTCGGCCGCTCCTTCGGAAAACCGGTGCGCTACCTGGCGGTATACGGCGCCATCGTCGCCTGCATGGTCTTCATCTTCCTGCGGCTCCCCACCGCCTTCCTCCCGGACGAGGATCAGGGGTTCATCGTCTGCCAGGTCCAGTTGCCGGCCGGCGCCACCATGGAGCGGACCATCGACGTGGTGCGGCAGCTTGAAAAGCATTTTGAGGAGAAGGAAAAGAACACGGTCGATTCCGTGATCACGGTGACCGGTTTCAGCTTTGCCGGTCGCGGCCAGAACATGGGGCTCGCCTTCGTCAAGCTCAAGGACTGGAAGGTTCGGCAGAGCCCCGATCTGAAGGCGCCGGCTGTCGCAGGACGGGCCATGGCCGCTTTCTCCGGCATCAGGGACGGCCTCGCCTTTGCCTTTTCGCCACCCGCGGTGGTGGAGCTCGGGCAGGCCAACGGCTTCGACTTCATGCTGCAGGACCGCGGCGGCCTTGGCCACGCCAAGCTGATGGAGGCGCGCGGCCAGCTCCTGGGGATGGCCATGAAGAATCCGAAACTGGTTGCGGTGCGCCCCAACGGCCAGGAGGATGCCCCCCAGTTCAAGCTCGATATCGACGACGTGAGGGCGGGTGCCCTCGGTGTTTCCCTGGCGGAGATCAACAGCGTCCTCGCCACCGCCTGGGGGAGTTCCTACGTGAACGACTTCATCCAGAACGGCCGGGTCAAGAAGGTCTACCTGCAGGGCGATCCGAAGTACCGGATGCTGCCGGAGGACATCAACAACTGGCATGTCCGCAACAAGACGGGTGACATGGTTCCCTTTTCGGCCTTCGCCACCGCCCGCTGGGAGTACGGCTCGCCGCGCCTGGAGCGCTTCAACGGGATACCGTCCGTGCAGATCATGGGGCAGGCGGCGCCCGGGCTTAGTACCGGCGAGGCGATGGCCGAAATGGAGCAGATGGCGGCCCAGCTGCCGCCGGGGATCGGCTACGAGTGGACCGGTCTCTCCTACGAGGAGAAGAGGGCGGGCGCCCAGGCGCCGGCGCTGTACGCCATCTCGCTGTTGGTGGTGTTTCTCGCCGTGGCGGCGCTCTATGAGAGCTGGACCATCCCCTTCGTCAACCTGCTGATGCTGCCGCTGGGGCTCGTGGGTGCGGTTACCGCGGTCAAGTTGCGCATGCTGCCAAACGACATCTATCTCCAGATCGGTCTGCTCACCACCATCGGACTTTCGACCAAGAACGCGATCCTGATCATCCAGTTCATCAAGGACCAGATGAATCAGGGACTCGGCCTGGTCGAGGCGACCCTGTCGGCGGTGAAGATCCGGCTCCGTCCGGTCATCATGACCTCACTGGCGTTCTTCTTCGGCACACTGCCGCTGGCCCTGACCAAGGGGGCTGGTGCCGGAGCCCAGAACGCCATCGGCACCGCCGTTACCGGCGGATTGCTTTCGGCCACCTTCATCGACCTGATCTTCATCCCGTTCTTCTTCGTCCTGATCTCCCGGGTATTCGGCAGGAAGAAGCAGAGTGCCCATGAGGCGGCCGCTGCAGGAGACGCCCCGGAGTTGGCCCAAGGGCAGGCTTCTGTACAACCAGCAGCCTCGGAGGTGATTTGATATGAAACTCACGACCTTCTGCCTCAGTCTCACCCTGGGTGCCATGCTCACCCTTACCGGGTGCTCGACCCTGGCGCCGAAATACAGCCGACCGGAGGCTCCGGTTCCCGCTGACTGGCCGACCGGTCCCGCCTACCAGGCAGTGGCCGAAAAGCCCGAAGGCCCCGCCATCGCAGATATCGTCTGGCAGGAGTTCTTCGTCGATCCTCAGCTGCGCAAGGTGATAGCCTCGGCCCTGGAGAACAATCGCGACCTGCGCCTGGCCGCCCTGAACATCGAGCGGTCGCAGGCCCAGTACCGGATCCAGCGCTCGGAGCTTTTCCCCGCGGTGAACGCCGACGCGGGTTACTCCGCTCAGCGCATCGCGCCCACCCAGTCGGGCGCCGGACGGGCGATCACCACCCACGGCTACAACCTGAGCCTGGGGATGAGCGCCTACGAGGTCGACCTGTTCGGCCGCATCCGCAGCCTGAAGGACCAGGCGCTGGAACAGTACCTGGCTACCGAGCAGGCCAGGCGCGGCGTGCAGATCAGCCTGATCGCCGAGGTGGCCAACAACTACCTGGCGCTCGCCGCGGACCGGGAAAGCCTGAGGATCGCCCGCGAGACCCTGGCCTCGCAGGAATCGTCCTACCAGTTGACCAAGAGCCGCTTCGAGTTCGGCGTGGTGTCGGCCCTCGATTTGAGCCGCGCCCAGACCATCGTGGAGGCTGCGCGGGTGGACATCGGCCGCTACACCGGACAGGTTGCGCAGGACCTGAACGCGCTGCAACTCGTGGTCGGCGCCCCGGTGGCGGCGGAGTTGCTCCCGGGTGGGCTGGGACCGGTCACCGCGCTCAAGGAGATTTCTCCGGGGCTCCCCTCCGAGGTGCTGCAGCGCCGCCCGGACATACTGGCGGCGGAGCATCAGCTGGTGGGTGCCAATGCCAATATCGGCGCCGCACGCGCCGCCTTTTTCCCGCGCATCACGCTCACCACCGCCGTAGGTCTTTCCTCGAACCAGCTCACCGACCTCTTCACGGGCGGCGCCGGGGTATGGTCCTTCCTGCCGCAGATCAGCGTACCGATCTTCAACGCGGGCGCCAACCGGGCCAACCTGAAGCTCGCCGAGGTGGACCGGGAGATCTTTCTGACCCAGTACGAACGCTCGATCCAGGTGGCGTTTCGGGAAGTAGCCGACGCCCTGGCGCAGTACGGGACGCTGGGAGAGCAGCTCGCGGCACAGCAGGCGCTGGTCAACGCCAGCAGCGAGAGCCATCGCCTCTCCGATGCCCGTTACCTGGGCGGGGTCGAGAGCTACCTTGCCGTGCTCGATTCCCAGCGCTCGCTCTATGCCGCACAGCAGAACCTGGTCAGCCTGCGTTTCTTCAGGCTGGCGAACCTGGTGACGCTCTACAAGGTGCTTGGCGGCGGAGCCTGATTGTGCAACGCGGCAAAGCAGGTTAAAATATAGATCTCCAGCCAAGGCATCTACATCGCGCGCGGCGCTGATGTAGCCGGGAGGTGAGCCATGGATGAAAACGATACCAAAAACGAGGCATTACCGATTGTCATGATTGTTGAACGGCGCACACAAAGGCAGGCAGATCTTAGTTCCGCAGAAGTGATGAGGATACTCAGGAGGAGGGCGGCCAAGGCTGCAACCAGGGCATCAGAGGCGTCTCGACGCAACCCGAAGTAATCAGGTGAACCCGCTTTTCCAAGCTGATCTGCAGCAAGGACAAGTATGTCTTACCCCAAGCCCCTGACTCTCGCAATCCTTCTCGTGAAGGCATGCAAGAGTCAGGGGTTTTCTTCTTGATTGGAACCGATCTTCTGCAAATTGTACAAACACTCCCTCCTGCCCCCACTGCCAAAACTTAGATGTAAATCAGGTAGGGTGGGCCGTGCCCACCATCGGGATGCTGGTGTGGTGGGCACGGCCCACCCTACCTCTTATTTTCCTTAACTCTGTTTTTATTATCTCCTGCTTATGTTCTCTGTCGGCAGTGGTTGCGATTATTTCAGAATAGTGTAAAAATTGAATCATCCTATGTAGCTTCCGGAGATTCCAGTGATAGAAACAAAACCGTTGAAAGGAAAAGAATCAAGCCGCGATCTGGATGTCATAGCTTCACCCCCCGAAATTAAGAGCAATCGTGCCGATATTGCCGATCATTTCAATATCAAGCAAAATCCCCTGAAAACTGTTATTGCCACACTGGACATCGCCGACTCCTTACCGGCCACTCCGGATGCCGGCGAGTCGGGCATGGTAGCCAACGTGGCAGCCGCCAAAAGCGCCGATTCTGTAGCCAACATCGGGAAGGCCGTCAAGCAGAAGGCGCCGAAGACGGCGAAGAAAGCTACTAATAAACCTAAAACCATGAAGCCGAAGTCGGCGAAGAGCAGCACGGAGGCGAAGCCGAAGACGGCAAAGGGGAGCACCGGGGCAAAGCCTAAGTCGGCAAAGAGCAGCAGCAACGAGAAGCCGAAGTCGGCAAAGAGCAGCACCGCCATCGTGCCGAAGACGGTCAAAATAAAGACGCCGAATCTGAAACTGGTCAAACACAAGGCGGGGGGGGGCAAGAAGCATACGGTGAAGGGAGTGAAGGGGAAGGAGAACACGCCCGAGATCGAGAGCGCCTTTGATTTGAACGACAGCCAGTGGTACCTGAACCGGGAACTTACCTGGCTCGAATTCAACCGCCGCGTGCTGCACGAGGCGATCGACGAGCGGACGCCACTTCTGGAGCGGCTCAAGTTCATCGCCATAGTGAGTTCGAACATCGACGAGTTCATCATGAAGCGGATCGGCGGCCTGAAACAGCAGATCGGCGCCGGGATGCATGAACTGACGCTGGACGGTCGTACCCCGCGCCAGCAGGTCCTGGAGTGCCACGCCTCGATTCGCGAGATCCACGCCCGGAAGAGGGAAGCCTTCAACACGGTGCGGGCGCTTCTGGAGCAAAAGGGCATCGTCATCGAGAGCTACCAGAGCCTGACGCTCAAGGAAAAGAAGCAGCTGCGCGAGCAGTACTACACCAACATCTACCCGCTTCTGACGCCGCAGTCCATCGACCCGGCCCACCCCTTCCCGTTCATCTCCAACCTCTCGCTGAACCTGCTGGTGACGCTGCGCTATCCCAAGGCCCGCGAGGTGTCGCTGGCGCGGGTCAAGGTGCCGGTCGGCCTCGGCACCCCCCGGTTCCTCCGGGTCGGCAAGGGAGACCACTTCGTCCCGCTGGAAGAGGTGATGATGAACAATCTGGACATGCTCTTCCCGGGCATGCACATCGTCGCCTGCGAGATCTTCAGGGTCACCCGCAACGCCAACACGGAAAAAGACGAGGAAGAGGCCGACGACCTGATGGCGATGATCGAGAGCGAGCTGAAGGAGCGCAAGTTCGCCCCCATCGTCCGCCTGGAGATCGGCCTGGGCATGGAGCCGCTGCATCGCGGGCGGCTTGCCGCCGAACTGGAACTGGACGAGACAAACGACGTCTTCGAGGTACAGGGGATGCTCGCCATGCGCGACCTGTCCGAGATCTCCCGGCTCGACTATCCGCGCCTGCACGACCCGGCACACCACCCGATCGATCACCCGCAGCTCCTGACCTCCCGCAACATCTTCCACACCATCCGCGACAGCGGCAACCTCCTGCTGCAACACCCCTACGTCTCCTTTTCCACCTCGGTCGAGAGGTTCTTGCGGGAGGCCGCCAACGATCCCAAGGTGCGCGGCATCAAGATGACCCTGTACCGGACCTCCAGCCAGAGCCGCATCATCGAGGCGCTGCTGCAGGCGGCCCAAAACGGCAAGCAGGTCGCGGTGGTGGTGGAGCTTAAGGCGCGCTTCGACGAGGCGACCAACATACGCCTTGCCGAGCAGATGGAGGAGGCCGGGATCCACGTCACCTACGGGGTGGTGGGGCTTAAGACCCACTGCAAGGTGATCCTGGTGGTGCGGCAGGATTACCAGGGATTGCGCCGCTACGTCCATATCGGGACCGGCAACTACCACGCCGAGACGGCGCGTGTCTACAGCGACGTAGGGCTTATCACCTGCGACGAGACCATCGCGCAGGACGTGACCGAGCTGTTCAACTACCTCACCACCGGGTTCACCGCCAGGCGCAACTACCGGGCAGTGGTGCCTGCTCCCAAGCTTTTGAAGAAATCGCTGCTGGCGAGGATCGAACGGGAGGCCGCGCTGCATGCGGAAAGCGGCGGCGGCCTGATCCAGTTCAAGATGAACGCCCTTGAGGACGGCGACATCGTGAAGGCGCTCTACCGCGCCTCCATGGCCGGCGTGAAGGTCGATCTGTACGTGCGGGACACCTGCAGGCTCAGGCCCGGCATCCCGGGGCTGTCGGACAACATCCGCGTCGTCAGCATCGTGGGGCGCTTTCTGGAGCATGCCCGTGTCTATTACTTTAGAAACGGCGGGGCAGAGGAGTATTTCATCTCCTCCGCGGATGCCATGAAGCGCAACCTTGAGGCGAGGGTGGAGATCATGTGTCCGGTCACCGTTCCGGAGCTGACCCGGGAGCTGAGGACCGTTTTCGACTGCTACGACGCGGACCATCGTTCGGCCTGGGACATGAAGCCCGATGGAAGCTACCTCCAGCGCCGGCCCGCCGAGGGAGAAAGCAGCGAAGGGACGCACCAGATGCTGATCGCGCAGGCGCAGAAGCGTCTGAAGGAGTCGCTCAAACAGAAGAAGAAGCTGATGCATCACCGTTGAGTGTCGAGCCGTCGGGGCAGCATTTGATCCGGCGCGGCGAAGGGGGTTCCCTTGGCGGCGATATCCCGGTTCCCTGTGATTATGGATGACAGCACCCTGGAAAAGCGCTAGCATGTTGATGACGTTCGCGGCAGGAGGTCGCGCATTCCAGAGTCCGTACGCCGGGGAGACCGAGATGCCCAAAGAAACAGAAGCCTGCGTTTGCGCGGGGAAGCACGAGGAACATATCTGCTTTTTGCACAGCAAAGGATTGGTTAAGGAAGTTGAGAGCCTGACGGATAAGCCGACCGTCACCTGCTCGATCTGTCTGGTCAACGCAAATTCGCCGGATAACGTCTGTTCGCCCACCACTCTTGGCGGTGGATTCAGATATTCCGATATGCGGGACAGCAAGAAAATAATCTGTGACAGTTTGGCTGAACCCCAAGCTGAGAAGAAGGAACCAATCTGACAGGGAATATACGTGAGGTTCGCAAAAAGGCCGCATCAATGAGATGCGGCCTTTTTGCCTTCAGCCTCCGTTTCTCGTTCCCAAGCTCCAGCTGTTTCTCGTTCCCAAGCTCCAGCTGCTTCTCGTTCCCAAGCTCCAGCTTGGGAACGCCATGGCTGGGCAAAGCTCCAGCTTTGCATGGTGACGAAGCGGATGTTCCCACGCTGGAGCTTGGGACCGAGCTCGAAGCCCCCTCTCCCTTGATGGG
>DNRQ01000070.1:0-9460 GCA_003499925.1 Geobacter sp. | reverse complement strand
GCAGGCGTCGCCTTAACTTAATGGTAGTGCCCCACCACCCCCTCCCATCAAGGGAGGGGGAGCGAGACGTGCAGGGTGGTGCCACCTGTTAACTTAATGGCAGTGGGGGCGGGGGGGAGGGAGCAAGGCTGTGTCGTTGGAGCACGGGCTCAAGCGAATACAGTAAAAAAATCCCGGAAGTCAGATTGGAATAGATTATACTTTGTCGCTGTGCGGCCCAGTAGAACGATTCAAGTTAGGAGGAAACGAGATGACTGGTTGTGCCATGAGGGGACGCAGGCAGCAGTTGGCAATAATTACCGTCATCTGCATCGCACTTCATCTTACTGCCTGTAGTGTCCCCCCGAAAAGGGCGACCACCGATGTCCCACTTGCCCGCGATGTGGAGATCGAAGACCTGAGCCGTATCCCGCAGAATTTCGCGGAATTGGCTGGGGCTGCCGGTGACAGGCTCATGATCGGTGATGCCTGCAGCGGTCAACTCCTTGACGAATTCAAAGAGCGCTTTTTTTCGCGTTGGACCTTATCTGTTCCTCTCTACGATCCTGCCGAGTCAATCAAGTCCATGAAGAAAGACGCAAGAGGCGGCTGGTATGGTACCAACAAGCGCAAAGTTGCGCGGGAACAGAAGCAGGAACTGCTGGATAATTGCGATCTGGACACCTTTCCTTCCCGGAGCGATAAGGCCATCGCTGTGGCACCCGGTCATCTGCGCGGGCTTCCGACGCGTTTGCCTTTTTACGAGCGCAGAGAAGGGGCTCCCTTCGACATGCTTTCGAACCCTCAGGTAAAGCTGAACGAGCCGCTACGCGTGCTCCACACCTCAAAGGACGGAGTCTGGTACTTTGTCGAGACCGGGTACTCGAATGGCTGGCTCGAAAGGCGCGACGTGGCCCTTGTTGATGCAGCCTTCATCGACTCATGGATGCAGTCGGCTCCTCTGGTGATCGTCCGGGACTACCAGCCGGTTGCCGACGGCAGGGGAATCGGCATTTTCCCGGCCAAGATCGGCACCATTTTGCCGCTTGGGCAGGCGGGGAACGGGTGGTGGGAGGTACGCGTCGCTTCGGCAGGGGAGGGGGGCAAGGCGGAAACCCGCACGAGCCGGATCCCGCGCGATGCCGCCGCACCGTTTCCCCTTCCCTTTAACAAGGAAAAGGTCGCGCTGCTCGGGGACCAGATGCTGGGGCAGCCATACGGGTGGGGTGAATCCTACGCGTTGAGGGACTGCTCGGCGCTGTTGCGGGACTTTTTCCTCCCATTCGGGATCTGGATACCGCGCACCTCGGCGGACCAGATCGCCTCGGTCCGGCAACGGCTGCAACTAGCCGCACTGGCGCCGCCGGAGAAGGAGGAACTGATCAAGAGGAAGTCACTCCCCTTTCTCACGCTTCTCTACAAACCCGGCCATATCATGCTCTATGCCGGAGAAGACAGGGAAGGGCGGCCGCTGGTATTTCACAGCGCCTGGTCCATTCGGATCAAGGAGGGGGAGGGGGAGAGGACGCAGGTTGTCGGTACCTCGGCCATAACCACCCTGGAGCCGGGAAAAGAGCTCGGCCTGGTCCCCGGCGGTTCACTGCTGGAGCGGGCGACGGAACTAACGACCATCACAGACCGATGCAAGGTGTCTCGTTAAGCCGGTGCCGGCGGCACGGGGATACCTTCCTGAAACCGGCTCATTTCCCCTCCCTCTATCTCTCTCACCTGCCCCCTCCCTCCCTTCTCAACTCTCCTCCTCCCGGAGGGGGGAGGTCGGGAGCACCGCCATTAAGTTACCCGATTAGCGCTGATCTTCAGTATCGATGGTTGGCGCAGAAAGTCCCCCTTTGCAAAGGGGGATTTAGGGGGATTTTAGCACTGTCGCAACATGCGCTCTATGGCAACCTGGGCTAAATCCCCCCCGCCCCCCTTTGCAAAGGGGGGAGATTGGGGGTGACCCAGCTCACTGAAGATTGACGCTAATCGGGTAACTTAATGGCAGTAGAGGTCGGGAGGAGGGAAGACTTTCGCCCGAAAGCCGATAAAATTCTGCCATTATCCAGAAGTTCGTATTAGCATGTAGTTAAGAACCAAAAAAGGAGGTCCAACATGAAAAGGACAGCTGCAGCAGTATGGAACGGTTCGCTGAAGGAAGGTAAAGGCTCGCTCTCAACTCAAAGCGGCGTACTCACCGATACGCCCTACTCATTTGGGACACGCTTTGCTGAAGAGCATGGCACCAACCCGGAAGAACTGATCGCGGCGGCGCATGCCGGATGCTTTTCCATGGCGCTCTCCGCAGGGCTTGGCAAGGCGGGTTTCGAGGCATCCCGGATCAAAACCTCCGCCTTCCTTGACCTGGAAAACGTCGAGGGTAGCTGGAGGATAACCGCGATCAAACTGGAGACAGCCTGCAGGATCCCGAAGATCAGCCAAGGGCAGTTCGAGGCCATTGCCGAAGACGCCAAGGCCAACTGCCCGGTATCACAGGTGCTGAAGACCAATATATCGCTGGTCGCGAAGCTCGAAGACTGAACCGCAATTGACCGGTAATCTCTGCTACTCCAATAGTTCCCTCCCCCGGAGGGGGAGGGTTAGGGAGGGGGAACCCCGGGGCTGTTGTCGCAGAAGCCGCACTCTTCCCCCCTCCCGGCCTCCCCCCTACGGGGGGAGGAGTGCTGGCGCGAGGTAATAACCAGCCTTGGCATCCGGCATCAGCTCTCTGATCCGGTCGGCGACATTCTTTATGATGTTGACGTGACTGGTGAAGCCGGTGATTCCGACCACGTCAGGTCGAAACGCAAGCGCCGCGCCTTCGATATCCTGGTCGATGCGCGCATCCAGCAGCTTGACCAGGTGTCCATCCGACTTGGCGCCTGCTCCAAGGTATTCAAGGGCCAGAGGCTCGAACAGATAGACCTGGTCCATCAGGGGTGAAGAGCTGAAAGGTTGGATCAGAAGTACCTTCATACGCCACCTTCGCGAATCAGTGTTTTTAGAGCAGGGACGATGATCATTTTTTCATTCAGCGCTAGCCGGGAATGCCGGGAACTATAGGTTCCCCTGGCTGTCCAGTTAGCTTCGGAAATCATTTCCTATGTCCTGCCCCCGGCTCCCCGGGCATTCCTTCTGCCTTTTTGTAAGCAACTTTCGACCTGCCCCTCCGTCCATGCTCCCTCCCTGTTCAGTCATTTACAGGGTGAAATTCATCAACCCGCTCCGACTGGATATCCAGTCGCACGGTTTTCTTTCTGAAGTTTGCCAGAGCCTGTGCCATCAGGGCGGCATCCGCCATACAGGCCTCCAACTTCTTCCGGCGGACGAGGACCACCTTCCTGCCCACTCTATCCATACCGAACACTTCGAAACCTTTTGTGCTAGTCGTGAGGCAGAGAACCATTTCGTGGATGAGGCCTAGTGTGCTTCGTTTGAAATTTGCCATCAGTTTTCTCCTGTCGACGACATGCTTGCAAGTTCGACTTTAGCCACCGGGCAGACTCGAAAGGCTGCTCCGCAACCACCATGTATTCCCACATTTCGTTCTGGTGTAACCATATTGGGTCGGCATCCTACGGGTTGTAAATTTCGTGCTAGACCTATCGCTTAATTCACCGATACAAGAGCTGATATCGAGCGGTAATCGAAAACTGAGTATCTTGGCGCGAACGGGCTGCGAGGTATATATAACGCCCGTGCAATTGTGCGTTGCTAGATGAGTGTTTGGCTGTCATCCCTGTTCTTTAGTCAACCGCTCTCCGCGGTGGCTCACGATGTCAGACACGTGGCCTGAGGTCGGAGCTTTATCCAATCCTCCCCCAGAACCCATTGTTACGCCGGAGAAAAAGACGCAATTAATGTGCGGCCAATCTATTACCTTTCATTTGCATTGTCAATGGTTGACACTCTGTTTGTGGAAGGACAGCTATGGGGCAGACGTAGAAGGGGGAAGGGCTAAATGATGGGGCAGGGCGAGACAAAGGCTGGCCAAGACCGAGTAATCTGCAGATAAAACAAAAGCGGCCCCGGGAAACCCGGGGCCGCTTTTGCCTGCTGTGCTGCTATCGATGATGCTGTTACTGTTAGCTTAGCCGAGGGGCGGCCCTGGGGTCCCTGCGGTCCTGCGTAACTTCAGACTAAGTTCCAGTCATCAAGAGCATGAAGGTCCTGCTTTGCGCTCATTAGCCTCTTGTCGCATGTTGCTCCTAAAGGCTTTTCTGAACTTCCGGATTTACAACACCTCTTCTCACTCTCCCTTCCCCTCCAACCCACTGATAAACTCTCTCTAGCCAGTGGTGCCACGGACGGCCCGGAGTCCTCATCCCTTCCCCTGGCGCTAGCCTTTGAACAAGACTTGGATGCCGATAAGAGTGGGGGCTGCGTGGGGGGCAACGGGGTGAAGATCACCCTGCAGTATCGCGAGGTTGAAGCTCAACCCCACGTGGATGAAGATCAACATTGCAATGATGAATATCACCCCCTCGATGATGAAAATAAACATCGCGATGATGAAGATCAACACCCTCGATGTTGAAGCTCACCCTCTCAATGATGAAGATGAACACCGCGAGGATGAAGCTCATGATAGCTGGGATGAAGCTAAGGCAAAAATGAGCAGCCATCCACTAAAGAGGCTTTTATCATTCAGCCGGGTTAGGCTGGAGGCTCGGGAGACGCAACTGAGAAGGGAGATCGGGAAGTGGGGAAACGGGTCGCTGCTTGGGAAGGGGAAGGAGTAGAGTTAGAGGGTACCGTTGAGGTACCCTCAGGACGAAACTGTAGCGCCTACCGGTTGGCCCGCTGATCAGGTGATCGTTGTGCTCACGACACCGGACCTGGTGCCTGGGGGGTCTTTATTCTTGCTAATTCTTTCGCCGTTACAGGTAAATCCAGAACGCCCATGCAACCATGCGTAACTTGGTACAGCACCAACTTCCCGAATGAAAAAATTCACTGCTCCAAGAGGAGTTTCGCATGCTTGCATGGACAGCAAAGACCTAAGCACTCAGGTTAGCCCCAGTTATATGTTTTGACTTTAATTAGCACCTGTATTATATTTCACCATCTCTTTGAAGTAGCATGTAAAGAGGGGGGTGGAGTGACTGTAATGTTAAGCTGAACTAAGTGCATTTTAAGTTCACTGGTGCTATGACTGTCGCAAGTGTGGTCAGGCCCTTTATTATTGTTGCTGTTCTTGTGGGGGAAGGCAATGAAAGCGTTGAGGTCGCTGCTGATTTGTGCTGGGTTACTTTCATCCCTGGTGACAGGTGCCATTGCAGAGCAGGCACAGAAGCTTTCAGAACCTGTGGATACAGAGGATACCATACCGTTCGCCTTCGCCATCAGCGGAGGAATCAGTCTTGGTTCTTATGAAGCCGGATTGAACTGGGCATTTGTGTCGTATCTGAATCATCATCGGGACCTTCAAGGCCCTCATTACCTGCCACCGACGATAACAGCAGCTGCAGGGGCCTCAGCAGGAAGTATAAATGCCCTCCTTACAGCTATTTCCTGGTGCCGGGATCCGAGCAGCAGCGACGTGCACTTTCCTGATACAATTTCAGACAATGTATTCAGAGACGCATGGCTGGATATTGATATAAAGGAGCTTCTGCCTGAGAATAAAAAGGATTACGAGGAGACCGACTCCCTCTTATCTAGGACGCCACTTAAAAAAGTTATCAAGAAGATCAAGGAGATACTTGATGCTCCTCATTACCGGGACAATTGCAAAGTTCCGTTAGCCTTCATAGTCACGCGGGCCACCCCTAGTATAATCTCTGTTGATGGAATCAAAGTTGATAATGATCGATTCGTCATACCTATTCTCATGGAGGCGAAAAACCGCAAGCTCAGCTTCTCGCCATACTTGATGAACCTTCAGAATCCAACACTGGGAAACGTGATCCACCTCCAGGGGGTAGGTACAGGAGACGGCAATATTGAGATTCCGACGCAGAAAGTACTTGACGCACTATTGGCATCAAGTGCTTTTCCGTTTGCTTTCGGACAGGTGCTGCTGGATTACTGCACGCCGGCGAAAAGTCTCTCAGGTTTGACGTTGAAAAGCAAAGTCTGCCCCGAGGGGTACTACGAGGCAAACTCATATTTCGTGGATGGTGGAGTATTTGACAACGTTCCTCTTGGGACCGCAAAGGCGTTGAGCGAGGGTTGGCAGTCGGACAGGAACTTGGAGGCACAGAAGAGAAGGGAAAAGAGCCGACGCACCACGTATGTTTACATGGAACCCGGAAATCTCCGTGAGGGAGCTTTATCCGAAGCACAGCGATTAAAGAAGGCGAGTAAAGCCACTTACGGACTTCTGGGGGAAGCACAGTTCCTAACCGGTGCATTGAGAACCGGCAGCACCTACGAGCTATATAAGGAAGTGACAGGTGGCGATTGGAACCACCAAATGAAGAAGATGACACTAAAGGTCGCAGACGCTTTGGCTGTTGTACCTCAAACAGTAAGAGGAGCTTCACCAATAACTGACCCATACCTGCAATTCCTGCAAAGCGATGACTCGCGTTCCTCAACTCTTGTCGATGGAGTACTTCAGTCTCTGAACGGCTGGCAGGCCTGGTACGAGTGCGAGCAATCCTCATTTGCTGGACCGTGCAACGAGTACGGCAGGTTACCCGCAGGTTCTTTACAGAACCTACGGGTAAATCACCTGTCCCTACTCAATGAACTGGCTAAGAAGGTGGACCGGGTCGATGTAAGTTCAGCCATTGGCAGTGCCGAAAACGATGTCCTTGGAGATCGCCGGGTATTACTCTCATCGAGATACTCCGGCCTTACAGGCAATTACCTCGGCCACTTCGGGGCATTCATCGATGAGGATTTCCGGAAGTTCGACTACTATGCGGGAACCTATGATGCGGTCAACAATCTCGCAAAGCTTGAGTGCTCCACGCAACTCAGAGCCACTTCCACATGCTTCGCAGACTCGGTTCAGGCCATTTATAAACTTCTTAACTTAGACACAGATCCGGATGCCAATGCTGTCTTTGCGACACTGGGGCAAAAGGAACTTGGTTGGCCCCTCCCTAGGGGCGGAGGCGAGAAGCCCAACAACGTTAAAATCATAGCAGAGACATTTATGTCTCCTGAGTGGGAAAAATGCCCGGGGTTTATTGAGTTCATAAAGGCTTTGAAGGAAAAGGAGTATAAGTCAGAAAGTGAGATGCTTAAGGACCTTTTCGACACCAAATCGGAAAAGGAAACCGAGTTCTTATTCCCTGTTGTCAAAAAGCTTATCAGCCGCATGGAAAAACTGGAATCCGCCGAGAAGAAGATAAATCCAAAAGCGGCTCCGCTTCATACTGTGTCAATCCTCGGTGGCCTTTTTGCAAAGACATTGCTTGGCGATGACGGTTCCTTCCGTCTCAATCAGGGTTTTGCGGACAGTGACCTTATGAACGCCCTTCCCTACGAGGTTAGCGGAGACTTGCGGAATGGCGGGTTCAATATCTCCTGGGAACCAAGGCTCCCGTGTGCACCGACTTGGTCAATCAATCCCAAAATCACACCGATAGGCTTGGATCAGTTTGGCCGTGAACGCGTCTACTACTCAGAACTGGATCTTTACGTGGTGCGGCACACACAAAACTTCTTTTTGTCCTCCTATGGAACTGGTCCGCTCGCTAACCTGACATGGGAGGACGTAACAGGTTACTCCCGCGTCAATTTTGGAATGTCGGGATTTGTCAGTATTATCGGTGACAAGTTGCGCCTCACAGCAGGAACACGGAGCTTCGATGATACCTTCTTTGGCGATAACTTCTTTCTTACTTTGGGACTCACTGATTTCCAAGGGATTGTCCAATCGATATATAGAACGATTGCGAACTAACACAGAAGTTTCAGGGGGAAAGCGAGAAGCAGTTAAGTCGTTAGGAACGGACATAGGTAGTTGCAACTTCCCCACATTTCATGAAGTGGTGCAGTTCGCCGGGTGCGTCTATGCGTGCTTGTCTAGGCTTAGAGGAAAGGGCGCCGCAGGAAAATCAAATGGCAGCAATGCCCTTACAACTGCCTGTTATAATCGTGCGAAATGCGCAGGATTTTAGGTGCGTCCCCCTGAGCCTGCCTAGTCACATATGAGTTCCAAAGCGGCGCAATGAAATGCTTAAGTTGAAGCGACTTCAATGAATCCGGCACTTGCCCATGCTGGCACTTATAGTTGAAAAAAGTTCAGTAGCTGCTTTAGAGTGATTTGCTAGATCAGTTTCTTTTTGTAGTGGGGTTTTCGCATCAAATGTCAATGCGGCTGTTCCCCATTCTGATCTGTACCTACCTATCGCTGAATTTCCTTCAGTAACAGTTTCTTTGCATGCTCCTATTTTCTCTATTATTTCACCATCATCTCGAATTGCTACTGCAATTGTAGCAATAGTTCCGAGTACTAATGTAGTTATCGCTAGTGATTTATTGCGATCACTACTATCTGCTGCAATTGTTCCGACAGCCGTAGCCGTACCAGTAAGCGCCAGTGTTGACCATTTTCCTACTTGTCTCCACCACTTTAGTCTGGATAGTTCGTTAAGAACCTCTTCGGAGTTTAGGTTCTTTTCAGCAATAAATGCGTTTAGCTGGACTATTGCACTTAAACTTTTCGCCTCCGGTATTATCACTTCAGCGAGACAAACTTGTTGCATAAGCAAAACTATGATTATAGCTTGGGAAAGAATCTTCATAACTAAATCTCCTACTGAAGATGTAGACGAAAGTGCCGGTTTATCCATCGCTGTGAGTAATGAATTGCGACTATGCTGACGTCAACAAAGCCGACAAAAAGCGATGCTTAATTAATATTCTTATTAATACATCGAGCGTTTTCTTCCAAGAACTTTAATGTTAATTAATTGTAATGCGCAGAGTAGAATCGAAGGGGACGTACCTTATCAACTGCGCAGAGCCTTCCTCGTAACCGATCACAGGGTCTTTGAAATTATAGGTAATTTGTATTGTAATTATGGCATGTTGTAGCATATTTCAGTATAATAAAATCAGATGTAAAGACATTCAATTTGATCTTATTGTCTGAGGCGACAACGTGTTAGATTCAAAACTTCTTCCTGATGGCTACAACATTTCAGAAGAAGATTTGGCGAATACCCCGTCAAATGTTTTGCCACTGCTGTCGTTTCCTTTACAACTCAACGTATATCTTAAAGCCACAGTGGATCAGTTAGAGACAAGACTTAACAAAAACTCTTCCAACTCAAGCTGCCCACCTTCCTCGGACAATAAGCTTACTAAGAAAAAAACTGCCAATAAACTAAAAGGTAAACTCGGTGGCAAAATTGGGAACAAAGGCACCCGTCAGGTGCTACTCAGTCCGACAAAAGTGAAGAGCCTCATGCCAAAAAAATGCTCTTGCGGTAACACTGAATTCAAGGACAAAGAGCCATATTACACGCACCAACTTCTAGAGCTTCCCGAGATTGCCCTTTTTGTTACACACTTTATCCTG
>DNRQ01000058.1:20169-21452 GCA_003499925.1 Geobacter sp. | reverse complement strand
GTTTCAGCTGGTCATGCAGCGCCACGGCGCCGGTCTGGAGATACTCCGCGATCCGCGCCGCCAGGTCCGCCCCCACCCCCGGGATCTCCAGCAGCTCCTTGTGCGACAGCTCGGCCAGGTCCCGGTTGAGACTCTCGAGATTGAGGGCTGCCCTGCGGTAGGCCCTGATCTTGAACACGTTGTCCTTCTTAATCTCCAGGATGTCCGCAATATCGGAAAAGATCCGGGCGATTTCCCTGTTTTTCATGGCATCTCCCCCGCATTTCAAACTGGTGTATTGGCTATTCGGGTTGCTAAGGGCACCTGCGCAAGGCCCCTCACCCGGCCTTCGGCCACCCCCTCCCGGAGGGCGAGGTGTATGGTTTATTCCTTCGCCCTCCGGGAGAAGGTGCCCCGAAGGGGCGGATGAGGGAGCTGCAAAGCAGTGCAGGAACCGAACCGGACAAGCAAGGGGGATTTGGCTTTGGAAAGCTGGTGAACCGATCCAACGGCATTTCCAAGGCGCTTCAGCGCCCCGCTGCATCCCCCCAAAGCTCTTTCAGCCTTTTGTCCCGGCCGCAGCTTAACCGGTAATAGGAGTAACGGAGCGGGTTCTTCTTGTAATAGTGCTGGTGATACTCTTCAGCCGGATAGAATTCGCTTGCGGCCACAATCTCTGTGACGATCGGCTCCTTGAACGGCTTTTTCTGCTCCAGCGCCTTCTTGGATTGGTTGGCCAGGCGGCGCTGCTCCTCATTGTGGTAGAAGATGGCGCTTCGATACTGGTTGCCCGTGTCGCAAAACTGCCGATCCTTTACCGTCGGGTCGATGTTGTGCCAGAAGCGGGTGAGAAGCTTGTCGTAGCCGATCTTCGCCGGGTCATAGACTACCTGCACCGCTTCCGCGTGACCGGTGCCGCCGGCCGAGACCGCTTCATAGGTGGGGTTCTTTTTATGGCCGCCGGTATAGCCGGATGTCACCGACACCACTCCCGGCAGCTCGTCGAAAGGATGTTCCATACACCAGAAGCAGCCGCCGGCGAAGGTCGCCTTTTGCAGCTGCCCCGCCGGAGCGACGCCCTTGTTGGGCGCCGTACCGCTTGCAGCCTGCACTGGCAAGGCGGTGATAAAAATCGATAGCAGGAAAAGCGCGCCTATCGTTAGCAGTTTCATCGGCTGTTTCCTCCTTTGATGCGTGCCATTCAAAGTCCCCCTTTTTTCAAGGCCCTATTAGCGAACGGTGTTGGTATTGCGACGATGGCAAAAGGTGTCTTTCCCCCTCGCCCTTTGGGAGAGGGGCCAGGG
>DNRQ01000058.1:0-20113 GCA_003499925.1 Geobacter sp. | reverse complement strand
CGTCGGCAAAGGACTTCGGTCCGGGTCGAAAACAGGCTTCGGTCCACCTCGGTCTTGACGTTTTCCTTTGCTATCGGCGCGGTGAAGCTGGGCCAGCCGGTGCCGGATTCGAACTTGTCCTCTGACCTGAAGAGGTCGAGACCACAACCGGCGCAGCGGTAAATGCCGTGATCATGATTGGTCGCATACTTGCCGGTGAAGGCACGCTCGGTTCCCTTCTCACGAAGGACATGATACTGTTCCGGTGTCAGGATCTTCTTCCATTCTTCCTTGGTCTTCACTACTTCGTCACTCATAATATAGTTCCCCTTCTCGGCGGAATAGACCTTGATTCGGGATGCAGCGTTCGCGGTTGCAGGGTCAGAGCCAAAACCGCCCGTGACCATACCTACAGCCGCAGCCACAAGTAACAACAAACCCATTATCAGTGCAGCTTTTTTCATCGCCTGTCTCTCCTATACATTGTTAGAACAGCTCTTCTTGCGCAGCTCATAGAATAGCATACAGTGCTAAATTATGCATGGCAGCCAAGTGATTGGAGACGGAACGCATAGCGAAAGCGTGCAGTGCTAACGGTTTCTCCTGCCTTGACCTGGATGCAGATCGTAGCCAGTGTGGTAATTATCCCGAAAGCTGCGGGATTTGCGTTTTTTTGATTGAATAGGTGGGTGTTATCTTGAATAATAGCTATCGTTCGGAAGCTGGGGTTAGGAGGAAAAATGAAGATATTTCTGGTGCTGTTGGTTCTCGCCTTCAGCTCACCTGCCGCTTTCGGGGAAATGTACACCTGGAAAGATGCCAAGGGGACCGTTTTCTATACCAACAGCCTGCATGAGATACCGGCCCGCTACCTGAAAAGAGCGAGGGTCCTGGATGTGGCAACGGGTAAGAAGGGAGGGCCAGTCACTGCCCAGCCCGGAGTTGCGACCGGCCCGGCAGCCACCGCGCCGGCGCCGGTTCCACAGCAGGCGCCACTGGCCCGGGGTCAGCAACCCGCGCCTCCTGCTGCCGCACCGTACCCGACCCCGGCACCTGCGACCCCGGCACCTGTTCCCGCTATGGCCAGTCCCGCGCCGGCGCCGCCCCCGCCTGCAGCTGCAGTCGCGGCTCCGGTACCGCAGCAGAGATCGACGACCGTTCAACAAAGAAGAGCGCTGCGCAGCCGTATGAACCATGCCAACGAGGAATAGCGCCGGCGCCAAGGAATTGCCATGAAAAAAACCGCTATGATCACAGCCTCCTTACTATTAGCGAGTGCGGCTGGAGCTGAAGAAATCACCTGCAGGGGTAACATTATCAGCATTCAGGGTGAGGGATTGGTGGCAAGAAAGCACCGCTTCGAGATAAGCGGCGTCACCGGCAACGATGTCAATGAAGTGGTGGAAAACTGCCGAAGAATTGCCGTGGAGCGGCAAAACAAGGCGGCACGCAGGAACCCCGGGGGCAACTTCAGGAAGTTTTCCGATCTGGAGCTGGAATGCACCAAGGGATCGGAGAAATTCGAGATACGCCGGCTGATAAAGACAGATTGAGGTTGAGGTTAAGGTTCTTCTTAACCTCAGCCTTAACCTGCATCACAAGGAGGACGCCATCACAGGCTCCTCCTTTTTCTTTTTGTTTTAACTGCTTAATTTGGTTTTTCACCTCTTGCAGCCGAATCGTGTCGGATGAGTGAGCGTTTCAGCCGAACTGGCAACAACGATCGCCATCGGCACAGGAAACAGAAACAAATAGAGCAGCACGTGCAAAACTCGAAATTTCTGCCATATTTAATTGCTGCAATTGTTGAAGTGCCAGTACCTTTTTCAGGCCACTGCAAATTCAGAGAGGCTCTTCTTAACCTTAACCTCAGCCTTAACCTGTCACAAAACGGCCGGTCCAGCTGAGATAGCGAAAAGCCGGCCGCGCAGCTACAGACAGCA
The DNA here is from genome assembly GCA_003499925.1 of Geobacter sp. Taxonomy (GTDB): domain Bacteria; phylum Desulfobacterota; class Desulfuromonadia; order Geobacterales; family Geobacteraceae; genus Geomonas. The sequence goes on along the minus strand of DNRQ01000058.1, from coordinate 18,191 downwards.
AAGTTAATCCATTGATTTGGGGCAGCATCGGACAAAAATCCAACGCTGTAAAAACAGGAGATCATGATGAACATTCATGAGTACCAGGCCAAGGAGATACTGAATGCTTTCGGCATCCCGATCCCGCGCGGCCGCGTGGCGCTGACGGCGGACCAGGTTGAGCGCGCCGCCAAGGAGATGGGGGGGCAATGCGTCGTCAAGGCGCAGATTTATGCCGGAGGGCGCGGCAAGGCGGGGGGCGTCAAGCTGGTGCACCACCCTGAGCAGGCCCAGACCCTGGCCAAGGAGCTGTTCGGCAAGACCCTGGTGACGCCCCAGACCGGGCCCGAGGGACTGCGGGTGCGCCGGATACTGGTCGAGGAGGCGGTCGACATCGCCCGCGAGTTCTACCTCTCGATCACCCTCGACCGCGGCACCTCGCGCTATATCCTGATCGCCTCGGCTGAGGGGGGGATGGATATCGAGGAGGTGGCCAACAAGACGCCCGAGAAAATCCACACCCTCACCATCGATCCCTTTACCGGATTGCGCCCCTACCAGGCCCGCCACATCGCCCTGATGCTTGGGCTAAGCGGCAGCATCTGCGAGGACTGCGTCAACCTGATTTTGAACCTGTACCGCGTCTGCGTCGATAAAGACTGCGCACTGGTCGAGATCAACCCGCTGGTGGTCACCAGGGCCGGCTGGCTCATGGCGATGGACGCGAAGATCACCTTCGACGACAACGCCATCTTCAGGCACCGGGAATACCCGGACATGGTGGACTACTCGCAACTCGATCCGCTTGAGATCACGGCGGGGAAGTACGACCTCGCCTACATCAAGCTGACAGGCTCCATAGGCTGCATGGTGAACGGCGCCGGGCTCGCCATGGCGACCCTCGACGTGCTGAAGGAGTTCGGCGGCGAACCGGCAAACTTCCTGGACGTAGGGGGCGGTGCGACGCGCGAGAAGGTGGCCGAGGCGTTCAAGATCATCCTGCAGGACTCGGACGTGAAGGGGATCTTCGTCAACATCTTCGGAGGCATCATGCGCTGCGACGTGATCGCGCACGGCATCATCGAGGCGGCGAGCGAGGTGAACTGCACCCTTCCCATCGTGGTCAGGATGGACGGCAGCCAGGTCGAGGAGGGGAAGCGTCTCTTGACCGAAAGCGGGCTGAACGTCCAGTGCGGCGACAACCTGGGGGACGCGGCGGCGAAGATCGTCGGCATGCTGGAGTAGAGACCGGCCTTGCGACGCGCAACCCCAACTCTTAACGCCATTCGAAACGGGAGACTTCCATGTCCATACTGATCAACAAGAACTCGAGAATTGTCGTACAGGGGATCACCGGCCGCAGCGGCCTGTTTCACACCCAGCAGTGCCGCGAGTACGGCAGCAACATAGTAGCCGGTGTCACCCCCGGCAAGGGGGGGATCCACATAGAGGGGATTCCGGTCTTCAACACGGTAGCTGAAGCGGTGAAATACACGGACGCCAACGTATCGATGATCTTCGTACCGCCGCCTGGTGCCGCCGATGCCATCCTGGAGGCTGCTGCCGCAGGCCTCACCCTTGCCGTCTGCATAACAGAGGGGATTCCGGTCCGGGACATGGTACCGGTAAAAGCGATCCTGCAGCACAGCAAGATGCTGCTGGTCGGCCCCAACTGCCCCGGCGTCATCACCCCCGGTGAATGCAAGATAGGCATCATGCCCGGGCACATCCACAAGGCCGGCAAGATCGGCGTGGTATCGCGCAGCGGCACGCTGACCTACGAGGCGGTGAAACAGCTGACCGACGTAGGCCTGGGTCAATCGACCTGTGTAGGAATCGGCGGGGACCCGATCATCGGGATGAACTTCATCGACGTGCTGAAACTATTTAATGACGATCCCAGCACAGAGGGTGTTTTCATGATCGGCGAGATCGGCGGCGCGGCAGAGGAAGACGCGGCCTATTGGATCAAGGAGCATATGAAGAAGCCGGTGGCAGCCTTCATCGCCGGCGTGACGGCGCCTCCGGGAAAGAGGATGGGGCATGCCGGCGCCATCATCACCGGCGGCAAGGGGAAGGCGGAGGACAAAATCCGTACCCTGAACGACTGCGGCGTGACCGTCGCGTCGAGTCCGACCAGGATGGGCGAGGCGATGCAGACGGCGCTCGCGTCTTGGGCCGGCCGGAAGAAGCAAGGCTGACGTAGATAGAGGAGAAGGACGTCCTTAGCAGATTAGCAGAAAGGGCACTCCCGTAACAGGGAGTGCCCTTTTTTGTATCCTCGCGGTGGGCGCGGTTAGCAATGACCTTCCGCCGTACGTCCCTCCCCCTTCAAGGGGGAGGACAGGAGGGGGATGGGGGTGTGCTCTGACGCAGACTCTACCCNNTTGTTGGTAGCGGAAGATCGTTGCCAATCAGATATTCTTTTGGAATGCCAAGAAATTTACTCAAGGGATCCGGCTCTCGCAGGGGACATCTGTCTGGCAGAGCCCGCAACCGGTGCTGGCGACTTGGAACAGCTCGCCCACCGCCTTTGGGATGGTCCCATAGACATGGTCGCGGCAGATCGGCTTGTCGTGGCCGCTCCTGGACAGGGCGCCAACCAGGCAGCGGCCGATACAGACAGCGCAAGTGCCGCCGCGGTGGAACAGGCAGTTCGATTGATGGCCGGGATAGGGCTTCGGCGAGGGTTCAAGGTGCAGATCGGTGATGACGCTCCCCAGCCGATGTGCGATGCCGCGAGGTGTTATCAAAGCGTCGTTCAGGCTGAAGGTTCCAAGCCCTGCCGCATAGGCGGCGTGGCGCTCCGACCAGGACGATGCCACACCGGCAGGAGTGTCCGGGTACTCACGCCACGCCGGGTGCAGCTGTGGCGCGAAGGCGTGGTATCCGGCATCGGACAGGTAGCTGACCAGATGCCTGCGCAGCGAGGCGTTGAAGGTTTCCCCGTAGTTGCGGGTCCTGGCCCAGGCTCGGGAGGGGTACAATGTCTCGCTGCGATTGCTTTGCCGTGTCGCCTCTGTTACGGGGAGGACCCAGCAGATCACCGTCCGGGGCATCCAGGTTTTGCCCGTTTCGCTCGACTCGGCAAGCTCTGAAGGGGTCAGGTGGAAGTCACCGATCACCGTCTTGTACTGAGTAAAGAGCGGATCATCTGCAGCAGCGAACCCGACTAGAGGCTCGTCGAAATAAGGCTCGTCACTTTCAGGGAACAGGTTGCCGACGTCTTCCAGGACGAACCGGCGGATCTCATCGCAGACAGTTTGCTTCATGTCTCACCTCAATTTAATGTGGGGGAACGAGTCCGCAACAGGGACCATTTTGCCTGTTTTTAATACGGCAAACGACACGGTACGGTAAGCTCGCAGTCGGGAAAAGAGACCCTATTACAATGCAATAGAGCCCTACCCGCCTTCGGCTTCCGGCAGGATTATTTTTCACAAATGCGCCGCTTTTGTCACGTTGCGACTTCAAGTTTATATTGCTGCTCCCGATAAGGTTTACCGAGAGCAAAACGGCGTTCGTGTGTGAATCATCTTTATGACGCCCCAGTATCGCAGGAAGGCAATGCGTCCGCAAAAGCTTTTTTGACGTCCCCAGCAAGGAGAACCGCATGAACCTGATTTGGAACTTTTATCTCAACCTGACCATCAGACTCCGACTGAGCATCTTGTGCGTCTGCTACAGCCTCTGTATCATCGCGGCGGCGCTGGCGGCACAATCCGGCTCGCCCCTGGTCAAGTTCGGCTCCATAGCGATCTTCATCATCGTCGGCGGCCTGTTCGGCTGGGCCAATATCTGGTCGATCCGGACCCCCCTGGTGCGCGCCGTCGAGTACCTGGAGACCATGGCGCATGGCGACCTGAGCCAGCACATCGTGGTAAACCGCCACAACGAGATCAGCCAGATGCTGAACGCCATGAAAAAGCTGCAGGACTCGATGCGCGACATCATTTCCGGCATCCAGAGGACGGCCGATCACCTGACCAGCGCCTCCAGCGACCTCAGCTCCAACTCCGAGAGAATGGCCGAGGGAACCGAGCACGCCTCGCACCAGTCCAATTCCGTCTCCTGCGCCGTAGGCGAGATGGCCGTGGTCAGCAACGACATCGCCCTCAGCTGCCAGAGGATGGCCGACCGGGCTGGCAGCACCAACAACGCCACCATCAAGGGGGAGGAGACCATAACCCACATGACCTCGATGATGAGCGAGATCGAACGGATGGTGATCGGCACCATGGATGCGGTAAAGGCGCTGGGGATCAACTCGGAACGGATCGGCGACATCGTGGTCGCCATCGAGGACATCGCGGACCAGACCAACCTGCTGGCGCTCAACGCCGCCATTGAGGCCGCCCGCGCCGGCGACCAGGGGCGCGGCTTCGCGGTGGTCGCCGACGAGGTGAGAAGGCTTGCCGAGCGGACCACCTCCTCGACACGGGAGATCCAGTCCATTATCGGGTCGCTGCAGGGGGATGTGAAGAACGTGGTAGGCTCGATGGAGAAGAGCGCGGACAGCGTGCGGATCGGCACCGAAGACGTGCAGCACTCAAGCCGCGCCATCGGCTCGATCAAGGAGCAGATAGCCCCGCTCCTTGAGTACGTTGCCCAAGTGGCGACCGCGGCGGAGGAGCAGTCGGCGACCAGCGCTACCATCACCGAGAGCATGCGCCAGATCATCGGCGTGGTGCAGGATGCCGCGACCGGCGCCCACGATTCGGCGCATGCCGCAGCGGAACTTGCCCGTTCGGCGCGTGCCCTGAAGGACATGGTGAACCGTTTCAAGCTGGCGGCCTAGAAAATCAACCCCTTATCGCCTCTAAGGTCAGATGTGGAACTTCCTGGCCAGGTCGTTGTCGATCACGTAGACGCAGATCTCCTTGGCGCACTGCTTGGTGTACTTGAATTTCTCCGAGCTCAGGTTGTTGATCAGGAAGGTGACGTCGTCCCGGATCCGCTTGTCGTAGGTCTTGAAGGCGTCGGTGTCGTAATCCTTGATGGCCCGCCGGAAGTTGGCGTTCTCCAGGAACGGTTCCAGCACCTTCTCCTTCAGGTTGAAGACGTAGCGGTCATGCAGCGTCTGGAACAGCATGGTCTGCTGCGGCTTCTTATCCTCCACCAGGATCTCCTGGGTGAGCGTGCGGCCGGTGTACTCCTTCTGGGTTTCCTGCCGGAAGGCAAGGCGCGCCTCCAGCTCCGACCTGGCCCCCACCAGGCGCCCCTCGATCCCCGACAGGAACTCCTCGGTAATCTCCAGCCTCTCTCCGGTGAAGCGGCAGATTTCCACGGCGCCGATCTCGAAGTTCACCGCGAACATGTAGTGCAGGATGTCGCGCTCGATCTGTGCCTCGTTGTAGTAGTAGAGCGCCTCCTTCACCTCCTGGAGCACCACGTAATCGTAGTTGTGCACCAGCGACTCCATGAACCCCTCGGGAATCGATTCCTTCAACTCCTTGTGCCAGCGGGTGAAGAAGGTGGAGAGGTGCGACATGGTGATCATCTTGTCCTTCCTGGCGTAGGCGGCGTAGAAGTCGGAGAAGATCTTGATCGACTCGCGCCCCGAGAAGCCGTGTTCCCCCTCGTGCTCGCTCTCGGCGATGATTTTCTTCCTTCTCTTGGCGTTCAGCCGCTTGCGGTCCTCCTCGGATAGCCAGTCCGGGATGTGCCCGGTATAGATCTCCATCTTCAGTATCTGCAGGTGCTCGTCGCAGTAGAGCCGGTATTTCTCCGGGTCGCCGATCCATTCCAGGAGCGCGTCCGATTTGATGTTCATCCTGGTCGAGATGATGACCCGGGCGAAGTTGTGCAGCACCCTGGGGAGGAAGCTCGAGTCGATGTGCTTGCCGAAGATGTTCCGGTAGATCTCCACCTCCGTGTTCAGGTCCATGACGTAGGGGATGTTGATGAACTCGATCCGGTCGGTGAAGGACTGCACCCCCTCGATGCTCCTCTCGTCCTCGGGGTTCATCAGTGCGATGAAGAGCGACCTCACATTCTCCTCGATGTCCTCGACCTTGTGGATCCCCTCGCTGATGATGTTGTGCAGCTCCAGGAGCCTTTCTGCGTTGTGGGACTTCACGTCCATCAGGGCGTAGATGCCGTTGTTGGTCTTGGCGTAGTTGGAGAAGAGGTACTTGACCTCGTTGCTGTCCCCCAGGAGGAGGTCGATCTTTCTCTGCAGCAGCTCGTTGGTGAGGATGTTCATCTTCATCGACTTGTCGCCCGGGTTGAACACCGTGATCCCTTCGCCGAGCCTCCGGTTGAAGCGGTAGGGGCGCACCTGGATCATGCGGAACAGGTCGGCCGGGTCCTCGAGCCTCGCCGCGAGCGCCTGGAACAGGGAACTGCAGATGGTGCAGGGGGAGTCCCTGAAGACCCAGTCGTACTCCTTCTCGGTGAAGAGCCGCCACTTGAAGGAGTCGTTTTGGAACAGGTCGTCGAAGAAGGGGCGGCGCTGCTGTTTGTCGATCATGAGCAGGGGACTGTCGTGGGAGGGGCAGGGGACCTCGACCACGTCCGCGCCCCGCTGCAGCGCGTTCTTGGCATCGGAGAATTCCTGCGGGTCCAGTTCGTACTCGTCAAGGAGGTGCGACAGCTTCTCCAGGAAGGAGCCGACCTGGTGCTCCTTGAAGCTCCCCAGGATGCGGCGGTCCAGGTGCCAGACCACCTCGTAGCAGGTCCCTTCCTCGGTGTTGGCGTACTCCTCGAACTTCATCAGCAGGTTGTTCAGGAAGGTGCTCTTGCCGGAGCCGGGGGGGCCCTCGAAGATGTAGATCTTGTTCTGGCGCGCCCCGCTCTTCATGGCTGCCACGTGGTTCATCAGGCGGTTGGCGAACAGACGGTCGGCGAAGAAGGGGCGGTCCGAGTTCTCCACGAAGAGCCTGCGGCAGTCGTAGTTCACGAAGTTGATCGATTCCGGATCGTCCGGGTACTCGTCGACCCCCTCGCTGACGTAGCTCTTCACCATGTCGTGGAACAGCTGGAAGATGTTGCGCATCATGGCGTCCGGTCGCTCGGCTACCAGCTGCATGTACTCCTGGAACGAGAGTACCGCCCCCTTCTTGCGCTCCACGATGGTGCGGCTCAACTGTTTTAGCACCGTATCTAGGTCTGGCATAGCTTTCCCGCCTGTCACAGCGTCTGTCGGTTCAGTATCTTGTCCTTCATCGTGTAAACCACCCGCTGCCATGTGATCTCCGCCTCTTCACCGCCTTCCCTGCCGGCCCCCCCGCGGGAGGTCTCGACCACCGCTTCACTGGTCTCCAGCTGCACCGAAGCCCCCCAGAGATACTCGATGCCGACCATGGTGTTGGCGATGTACTCCTGCACGAGCTGCTTCCCCTCGAAATGATGCACCAGGTAGAGCGTTCCCCCCTCGCCGCGTTCCGGGGCTATCTCGATGTGCGGAGGGTGGTACAGCGAGGCGAGCACCATGTCGCGATACTGCGCGGCGTCCCGGCTCTTCACGTAGTACTGCCAGACCATGCGCTGCGGGTCCAGCCTCTTGCCGGTCACGAACAGGTCGTGGCGGTTGGTGAAATCCTGATCCACGAAATCCTTGATGAACAGGTAGTCGCAGTAGTTGGAGCGGACCCGGAAGATGAAATCGTCGCCCAAGCCCGTTTCGCTGTCGAACTTCTTCCTCTTCTCCGCGTCGGCTATGCGGTGGTACTCGAAGCCGGTCCTGCCGGCGTCGCCGGCGTCCTTCAGGAAGGACATGAGCCGCATCCCGAGGGCGTACGGGTTCATGCCGACCCGCGGCATCGCGGTGACCCCGGCGTGCACCCGGGCGAAATCCACCTCGTGCCCCCGGATCCGGTCGTCCTCCAGGAAGAGCTTCTCGTGCCAGTNNGCGGATCTGGGGCTGGAAGAAGATCGAGGTCTTGCGCACCACCTCCAGGACCGACCGCATCCAGGTGTTTTCGTCGCGGTTCAGGAACTCGGAATTCTCGATGAGAAAGCGGAGCAGGTCGTGGCGCTCCCTCCGCTTCACCCCGGCGCTCTTGGCGAAATGGGCCTCCATCTCCGGGTACTTGATCACCACCTCGCTGAAGAAGAGCCGCTCCCCGTCCTCCCGGTCCAGCGCGATCGCCTCGTTGTACCTTGCCACCTCCTTCAGGTACTCCCCGACCGGAAGCTTCTTCTCGACCTGCAGGAAGACGTCGAAGTAGTAGTTGAGCCGGCTGGAGCAGGCGGCCTCCTGCGCGGCGAACAGCGGCGAGAGTTCGGCGTGGTACCCCACCAGGTTGTCGATGGCGCGCGCGAACTCCAGGATGTAGTCGACCCAGCGCCCCTTCTCGGCGCGCAGCTTCGCGATCACCCTCTTGTCCGAGAGCGCCTGGCCGGTGAAGTCGTACTCCCAGGTGTGGCGGAAGTAGAGGTTGTTCTGGAAGAAGTCGATATGCCCCAGCACGTGATAGAAGATCATCACGTTGAGCCAGTCCGGGTTGTTGTCGTTGTAAAAGGAGATCGGGGGGCGGGTGTTGATCACCGTCTCGTAAGGGTTGTGCGGGTAGAGCTCGTACTCCCCCTTCCCCCTCAGGACCTCCACGTCGTGGACCCAGTAGTCGTAGAGGGTCGGGATCATCACCTTGGGGGAGAGCTCTATCAGGTCCCGGTTGGTGACGATGTACTCCAGGCTTTCGTCGGTGAAGGAGAGCCCCGCCGCGCGTGCCCGCACCTTGCACCCTTCCATGATCTCTTTGGTATGCTGGTTGATCAGTTCCATGACTGCCTCTGATAGCTAGCTGATCTTACGCAATCTGTACCCCAAACACTCCCACCCTCGACAACCACTCCCCCCTTTGGAAAAGGGGGGCTGGGGGGGATTTCCTCTCTTAGCCAAATGGTACGAGGTCACGACCGACTGCAAATCCCCCTTTTTCAAAGGGGGACTTTCCACCCGGGATTTCACGATATCAGCTTCCTGATCCCCTCGATCACCCGCGCCTCTTCCGCGTCCTCGGTCATCACGTCCATCCGGAGCAGGTCGGGCTTGTCGCGCAAAAGCCCCGAGTTCTCCAGGTAGCGCGCCACCTCGGTCCACTGGGTGCCGCTGTGCTCGGCGATGGTGACCCCCATGCGGCTCACGTAGCTCAGTATCCGTACCAGTTCCGGGATCGACTTGTCCCCCCCGGTGTCCCAGTCGTCGCCGTCGGTGCCGTGGAAGACGTAGATGTTGTAGTCCGCGGCAAGGTTCTCCTGCGCCACGATCTCGTTCACCAGCTTGTAGGCGCTGGCCACCTCCGTCCCGCCCGCCACCCGCGAGTTGTAATAGGTGTGGAAGTCGGGAACCTCCTTCGCCTCCGTGTCGTGCAGGATGAAGCGCGATTCCACCTGCCCCGCATACTGGTATAAAAGCCAGCTGTAGATCATGACGTGCTGGGTCGCCACCAGCTCGGTCACCTTCCCGGCCATGGAGCCGGAATAGTCGCGCAGGAAAAACACCATGGCCTGCGGCTCGTAATCCTTTTCCCGGGAGAAGACCCGGTACACCTTGTCCCTTGGTGAAATGAGGAAGCGGGTCGGATCGAGATCGGAGAGATCCGGCAGGTTGCCGAGCGCGATGTTGGTCTCCACGATCTTTCTCAGGGTCGCCTTCTTGTCCAGCACCTGCCCCGAGCCGCGGTTTCGGTCGGTCAGGTCGTAGACGTAGCGTGTGAAGGAGCGCTTCTTCCCCTTCTCCTTGAGGTTGGGGAGCTGGAACTGCTCGGTGAGCACGCGACCCAGCTCGTAGGCGGAGGCCCCCATCTCGTGGCTTTCGCCCTCCCCCTGTCCGGGTCCCGCACCCGGCTCCTCGCCTGTTTCCCTCACCTTCTGCTCGCCGATCACCTCCCCTTCGTCCCCCTTGCCGCTGCCGCCGGTTGAGCCCCCCTCCCCCGGAGGGCGGATGGTCGGGTCGTGTACGAACTTCTCCTCCTCGGTCGAGGGGACCACCACGATCTTGCCCTTGCCCCCCTTCCCCGGCTTGATCAGCCTCCCGACCTTGATCTTCCTGGGGAAGCCGTCCTTCTCGCGCTGCCGGTCCCGCTCCAGGAGCTCGTCCAGCGACTTCATCTGGGTGAGGTACGGGTTGGGGAGCCGCCCCTGGTCCTGCAGCACGGCCAGATCGTGCCAGGCGTAGACCCCCCGCGCGAAGTCGGGAAACGGCCCGCGCAGGTTCCCTGCCGGGATATCGCGGCTGATGGCAAGCTCCTTCCTGAAGCGCGCCTCGCGTTCCGGATCCAGCCCCTTACGTTTCAGCTCATTGAGGAATTTCACGGGATCTTTCATGATATCCGTCTGCCTCTCCTGCCTATGACCCGCCGGGCTGGCCGGTTTGCCGTCCGCTAGCCTGGCGCCTGGTTTCAGCTCCTGGTTCCTACCAGCCCCTAGCCACTGGTTCTAAGCCCCTAGCCCCAAGTCCCCAGCCCCTGGTTCCAGCCCCCAGCCCCCAGTCCCTAGCCCCTGCTTCTAGCTCTCGTCTTCCTGGGTGCAGAAGTACTCTATGGTCTTCTGCGAGCAGGTACGGCAGTAGCCGAGCTTCCCGAGCATGGTGACGATCATCCTGTCGTAGAGCTTCTGGTTCTCCTCGTTGGTGCGGTTCGCCAGGGCTCCGATCAGGCTGCCGGCCCCCGCGATGTCGGATTTCAGCCGCACGTCGGTGACCGCCTTCACCAGCTCCAGGTTGTCCATGAAATCGTAGCTCGGGTCGACGGATATCTTCTGGCCGTAGATCTTGCGGATCGAGGTCCTGAAGGAGGCGCGCTGCTCCTCCGTCCTGAGGCCGATGCGCTCCTCCACGCTCTTCACGTAACGCTCGTCGATCTTGAGCGCCTTCAGCTCTCCGGTCTGGGGGTCCTTGTACTTCCACATCCGGTCCGGCCCCAGGTTCTCCGCATCGATGCCGATGATCATGTTCACGTAGTTCTGCACGTCCTTTCTGATGGCGTACGGCTCGTCCATGTAGGCGTTGAACATCTCGGTCATGATCCTTTCCCGGTACAGCTTCTTGGCGGTCTTCAGGTCCTCCAGGTACTTGGCGCGCTCGTTGGTCTCCACCACGTAGTCGAGCACCACCCGCTCCAGGCTCCGGAAGATGTCGTAGGCGACCATGCAGCGCCCCTCGTTGGTCTCCGAGCTCTCCTTGAGTATCTGTATGCTGCGCCCGAGACTTCGGTGCCCCAGGCCGCGCTGCCCGAAGCGCTTGGTGATGTCGGGATCCTGTCCCAGGGTGTCGATCACCTCGGCTAGCGCCTTGATGCTCTTCTCGCCGGCGACCTCGCCCGCGGCAAGCTTCATGGTCTCGATCGGGGTGAGCTTCTCGGATCTGGGGAGCCGGGTCAGCACCACGGCGACCGAGGCCGCGTAGTTCAGGTTCGGGTCCTGGTGCAGCACCTCCCTGGTGAGGGTGGTCTTGGACTCCCCCCCTATGGCGTAGGAGGTGAGCCCCTCCTGCATCCGGTAGTTGGTGTTGTGCGAGACGTAGCAGATCCTGCAGCGGTCGACGATGGGCGCCTCCTCCTTCTCGGCCAGGAACCGGTTGAACTCGGAGTTGTTGCTGGTGGCGATGATCATGGAGTCGATCGGCCACTTGTAGCCGTCGATCTCGATGGCCCGGTTCTGGATCACCCCGAGATAGACCTGCACCAGGTCCTTCTTGTTCTTGAAGATCTCGTCGCTGAAATGGATGCCGCCGCCTGCCACCCTTGCCAGGGCTCCGCGGCGCAGGTCAAAACGGTACGGGTTGTTGGTGTCCGAGAGATGGAGCAGCCGCTGGATCGATTCCTCCCCCAGGAGGTCGACGGCGGACGAGGTGATCTTGTCCTTGGCGGGGTATTTGCCGGTCAGGGTCCCGAGGCTTTCGCTCATGGGAACCGGGATGATGGCGACGCTCTCCAGCATCGCCCCCAGGTCGTTGTCGACGTGCTCCCTGATCTCGTTCCAGATATAGCCGCTGCTGGCCCCGAGCGGCCGGTAGTTGCGGTACAGGGTGTCCAGCTCATCGTCGGTGAACCCCTGCTCCGCGATGAAGCGGCGGCTGTCGTCCGGGTTCTCGAACAGGTTCATCGCCAGGATCATGGGATCCTCGTAGGTCTCGGAATCGATCTCCCGGATCCTGCCGTAATGGCCGAGCCTCTCCATGCCGAGCAACCGGAAGGTGTACTTGCGATTCCTCCCCTGGAGGAAGTTTCGGTACTTGCCGCAGAGGAACTCGACGAAGAAGGTCTTGCCGTTACCCGGTTCGCCGACCAGGACGAAGGCCATCTCCTTGCTGGAGCCCCCCTCGGCCGCATCCTTGACGAACGAGACGAAGCTGTTGATCTCGTCGTACATCCCGATGGTATGCTTGCGACCGGTCCGGAAGATGTTGAAGTCATAGGTGGTCTTGGCGTTCACCACGACCTTTTCGAAACCCGGCTCCAGGATCATCCGGATGATGCCCTGAAAGGCGTTCTCAAAGACCCTCTCTCCCGCCTTGACGGCGGCCAGATGCTGCCGGAGCGTGTCGTTCTTCTGCGCAGTCATGGTTTCCCTCCGCTTGGTTGTACTTGGTCCCGTTTCTCATTGGTTAAGCATTTTAAAAAAATTATACGCCTTTTGCGATTTTTTTTCGGCAAATCTTGCTCCGGCTCCGGCTCCGGTTTTGCTCAACGGATATGCACCGTTAAGGGAGGCGAAAACCGCCGGCAAGGGAGGAAATCCCGGCATTTAGTGACGGACAATGTATTTTACCCGCTCAGCGGATTTCCACAAGGCGAGGGGATCGCCAAACGGCTCCAAGCGCCTCGCTTTCCTTTTGGATTTCTTCTGGTAACATTGCCAAAGTTCAGGCGGGATGTGGCTTCAGGCTTAATCGGGGAAAAGGGAGGGGTACAAATGAAAAGGATATTTCTTGCGCTCATGATGATGTGCGCCGTACTTGCGGTGACCGGATGCGGCGGCGGCGACCACGACGACCGGCGCACCGTTTTCACCACCGACATCTTCAGCGATGAAACGGTCGACGGCTACGTCAGGAACTTCTTCAACAGCAACATCTTCGAGGTAGTGCAACCGGCTCCCAGCATATTTGCCGGGGTGCATCCCTTTACCGGAGACGAGTACCGCGGCTTCCTGGACTTCCCGCTGGACAGTATTCCACTAGGCGCATCCATAGAATCGGCCACCCTCGACATATTCCTGAGAGACGTGTTGGCCCCGGCCGGCAGCGTTCAGATGCGCATCGAACTTGTCCAACTTGTCGCCTCTGCGACCTTGTTGACGGACCTTGATTACGACGAACCGGCCTTGACCAGCACGGTGGTCCCTTTTGCGGTGGGCTCTGCCACCCGCGGCTTCATCAGCATCCCGATAACCCCGCTGGTGGCGCAGGCACAGGCCCTGCGACTCGACAACTTTCAGATCCGCATCATGCAGGAGTTTGTCGGCCCGGATGGGCGGATCGAGATCGACGACACGGTAACCGCTACGGCGCCGTTGCTGACCGTTTCTTATTTCTAGCCGCCCCCTTCAAGCGGGCCGACCGGACAGGAAGGCTTTCAGAGGAAATAGCGGCTGACGTCGAGGTTGAAGGGGCGGGGATCGAGGTTGGCGAGGATGAGACGGGTGGGGTGCGAGAGGGCGAGATCCACGATCTCCCCGTCGACCTCCCGGCCGTTGGCGTCGGCGACGATCCTGACCCGCGGGTTGTCCCACAGGGCGGGGTCCGGGTTGTTCTCCACCACGACCGCCAGCTCGTGGCTGTCCAGAAGCAGCAGCGAGCCGATCCCGTGTATACCCACGCAGTTGATCAAGAGTTTCAGCAGCCCCTGATCGTACGCCTTTCCCGCACCGGCAATCATCACCCTGAGCGCCTTGGCGGGTGTGCACGGCGTCCTGCCGGCGACCCGCGCCGAGGTAAGCCCGTCGTAGCAGTCGGCGATGCCGATGATCCTCCCCAAGAGGCTGAGCCTCTGGTAGGGAAAGCGGGGGTAGCCCGAAAAATCGGCCAGCAGGTGGTGCTCGAAGACCCCGGTGAGGATCCGGGAAGTCATCGCGTCGAGCCCTTTCAGTTTCATGACCTTCTTCACCCCGTGCAGGGGGTGCGCCTCCAGCGTCAGCTGCTCATCCGCGCTGAGTTCGCCGGGCTTCTCCAGGATCTCCCGTGGAATCTCGACCTTGCCTATGTCATGAAACAGGGCGGCGACCCCGAGCTCGCAGAGCTGAAACTTGGAGAGACCGAGCCGCTTTCCCATGGCGAGGGAAAGGATGCAGACGTTGACCGCATGGTTTTCGGTATAGGCATCGTTGCAGCGCATGGTGGTGAGCCCGACCAGGAACGCCTCGTGGCTGGAGAGGAGATCGATCATCCGCTGCACGACGCGCTTGGGTTCCCTAAGCCGCAGGGTCTGCCCCGCGCCGGCGTTCCCCATCACCTCATCCATAGCGGCTATCGCCCTGCCGTACAGCACCTTTGCCTTGAGCTTGCCGTTTTCGTGCTTGCTGCTGTTGAGTCTGAGGTTCAGCCTGTCGTTGCCGATCTCGACCGTATCGCCCTCTTCATGAACCGTTTCCACCTCGATGTTCACGATCATCCTCTGCTGCATACGCCGCAGGAATTCCGAGTAGTTGTCAGGCGACGGCAGCCCGTCTACCTCCCGCAGGGCATAGACGAACCTGCGCAGGTCGTCGGCGGTCACCGCCAGGTTGAACGATATCCCCCCCACGAGGTGACGTTTCATCTCCTCCATCACGAACCTGCTCGCCTCGAAACCGGCGGCATCGTGCTTGAGGCGCAAATCGGCCAGGTAGAGATTCCCCCCTCTCACCCTCAGGGAGGCCTCCTCCTTGGTGCGCAAAATCTCCCGCACCACATTGAGGACGTTGTCAACAGGCGCGTCCAGCGCCGCATGCCCCTCGCTGTAGTTGAGCGAGGTCTTGAAAAGTACGAAAAGCTGGGCCACCAGCGTCCTCCCCAGCAGGGCCAGCTCGTCGTTCAGTCGATATGGATTGAGCTCCTGCGCCATCTAAACCTCCGTGTGATCAGCCGCCGCTCTTTGCTGCCCGGCGGAAAGGGCCGCGATCGCCTGTTCCACGATCCCCCTGATCTCGACGTCCCGTTGCTTGCGCGCCTCTTCGAGGAGTTCCAGTGCCGCAGCGTTCCTCATTTTCATAAGCCCCGCCACCGCGCAGATGGCGCTCTCCTTGTCCTCCGCCTTCTTGAACCAGGACTTTTTCAGCAGCATCTCCCTGAACAGGGGAAGCACCCCCTCGGAGCCCAGTTCCCCGATCGCCTCGTAGACCGCCTTTTTCTCGGCGATCTCCCTGCCCTTGAAATCTTCCGCCATGGTCAACGCCAGGGCGGGCTTGAGCGCGAAGGGGAGTCTCTCCCGGGCCAGGATCTGCAGCGCCTTGATGCGCAAGGCGCTTGATTCGTCGCGCAGATACTTGAGGAGGTAGCTCTTCGCCTTGGGATCCGCCGAACGCTCCAGAAAGCCCAGCACCTCCCTGCGGATCCTCGCCTCCCGGTGCGTGATGAGCCCGACGATCAGCTCCAGCGCCACGGGGCTCCCCAGCAGGGAGAGGACGAGAACCACGTTTCGCACCAGGTACCAGCGCGGATCGGACAGGAACGGGGCGAATACCTGCGGATTGTCCTTCCCCAGCTCGACCAGCACCTCGATGATCACCTTCCTCATCTTCAACTTTTCCACCCGCCCCAGCAGTTCGCACATCGCCCCGAGCGATGGGAGTCCCAGGATCTGCAACAGTTCCTTCAGATCCTGGTGGCTCACGCTGTCGTCGGAATCGATGGTCTGCTGCAGGACCTGCACCGTACTTTCGGAAAGTATCCCGGCAAGGACGGCGGCGATCTGCCGCCGCTGATGGAGGGAAATGCTCCCCAGGTTCATCAATTGATTCAGGAATCTAAGCAGCCTCAGGGCACGGACGATGTCGCCGGCAAGGAACATGTCGACGGTCAGCTTCGCCACGATGTCGAGGAAATCGTCGAAGGTCCCGGGCTCTTTTGCCCCGGCAAGTATTGCCGAGACGATGTTTATCACGTCGTCGACCGGATGGCGAAGCGCCTCGGCCTGCTTGGCCTTGTCGAGCCAGTTCGCCTCTGCACCGGTCAACATGAGCTGATGCTTGGGGATCACCCGCGGGGGGAGGGGGGAGCTCTGCGCAATGAAGGCGGATATCCGGGAAACGGCATCCTGCTGGGAAACGGTGAACGGTTGCTCCTCTGCACGGCCGGCCTCGACAAAATCCTCCTCAAGCAGGTAGTCGACATGCGGCAGGTTCTGCTCCCAGAGCTGGGTCACGATATCGTCATCATGCCGGCTGGGGCGCTCGAAACCGGCAATCTCCAGGAACAGGGTCAGTTCCTGCGGCTCCAGTCCGGCGGAGAAGATCAGCGCCCTGATGCCGTCGGCATAGAGCCGGAACGGCAGGCTTTCCTTGGGATCGTCGTTGCGATAGACATCGGTCCCCCGGTACCTGAGCGCAAAACGCTCCACCTCGAGCTTGAAGTGGCCGAAGCGGGCCATGTGCGCCAGCATCTTGGCGTTCAACTCCTCGACGAACCTGATGAGCACCGGGTTGTTCGGCAGGTATATCCTGAGTCCCTTGGCGGTTCTCACCATGGCCAGGATGACATCGTTGGCCGATGCGATCTCCATCCGGCTCGGCTGATCTTCCTTGGCTTCTCGAGCAGCTTCGATCATGCAACTCCTCTCAGCAGAAGCGATCACCTCTCTGCTAACCCTTTATGCCGCCTGCCGGCAGCGCCGTTTCACCTGCGCCTGCGCCTGCGCCAATACCATGAACAGGAGAGGCAGGCAGCTCATGAATGATACGCCGAACCGTTTCCCATGTAAAGAAGCGGTCGCCCATGAAGCCGTACCCATCGGACCCCGAGCGGTTCGAAGAGAGGGCGGAGCGCACGGGGGACCCGATTCTCTTCGGCGCAAAAGGGAGGGTTCTGGAGCTGTTTCGCAGCAAGTTCTGCGAAATGTTTCACATTTGTCAGCCAGCGGACATTTTCCCAGGAACGGGAAGAGCTTCAGGAGGGGAGGCGGCTGCCGCGGGAGCCGCTGCATGACCGTTTGCCGCAAAAAAAGGGAGCCGGTTCATACCCCGGCTCCCTTTCATTTGTTTCGCGTCAGCAGCGGTTCTACATCATGCCGCCCATGCCGCCCATTCCGCCCATGCCGCCCATGCCGCCCGGCATAGAAGGCATGCCGCCTTCTTCCTTGGGCTTGTCGGCGATCATCGCCTCGGTGGTCATCATGAGACCGGCCACGGAAGCCGCATTCTGCAGCGCGTACCTGGAAACCTTGGTCGGGTCGATGATGCCGGCCTCGATCATGTCGACGTAGGTGTCGTCGGCGGCGTTGTAGCCGAACGCGCCGGAGCCGTTTTTCACCTTGTCCACGACGATCGAGCCGTCGACGCCCGCGTTCTGAGCGATCTGACGGATCGGCTCCTCGAGCGCGCGCCTGATGACGTTGACGCCGAACTGCTGCTCTGCGGGGAGCTGCAGGCCGTCGAGAGCGACCATGGCGCGCAGGTAAGCCACGCCGCCTCCGGGGACGATCCCCTCGTCCACGGCTGCGCGGGTTGCGTGCAGTGCATCCTCAACGCGTGCCTTCTTCTCCTTCATCTCGATCTCGGTTGCCGCACCCACCTTGATGACGGCAACGCCGCCGACGAGCTTGGCAAGTCTTTCCTGGAGCTTTTCGCGATCGTAGTCGCTGGAGGTCTCCTCGACCTGGGCACGGATCATCTTGACGCGCCCCTGGATCTCCGCATCGATGCCGTTACCGTCGATGATGGTGGTGTTGTCCTTGTCGATGGTGATCTTCTTGGCGCTGCCCAGCATGTCGAGCGTTGCGTTCTCGAGCTTGAAGCCGACCTCTTCCGAGATCACCTTGCCGCCGGTCAGGATCGCGATGTCTTCCAGCATAGCCTTGCGGCGGTCGCCGAAGCCCGGGGCCTTGACGGCTGCCACGTTCAGGACGCCGCGCAGCTTGTTCACCACCAGGGTGGCCAGGGCCTCGCCCTCGATGTCCTCGGCGATGATCAAGAGCGGACGGCCGGATTTGGCGGTCTGCTCCAGTACCGGGAGGAGGTCCTTCATGCTGGAGATCTTCTTGTCGTGGATCAGGATGCTCACGTTCTCCATGTTCGCTTCCATCCTCTCGGGATCGGTGACGAAGTAGGGAGAGAGGTAGCCGCGGTCGAACTGC
>DNRQ01000053.1 GCA_003499925.1 Geobacter sp. | reverse complement strand
ACGTCCCAGATGATCTTGTCCTTGGGGGAGTTGAAGCAGTAGTGCAGCGCGATGCTGAGCTCGACGGCCCCGAGGTTGGAGGCCAAGTGCCCGCCGGTCAGCGCTACCGTCTCCAGAAGAAAGGCCCGGAGTTCCTCGGCGAGCGGCACCAGTTCCTCGGCGCTCAGTGCCTTCAGGTCGGCGGGACTATTGATCTTGCTTAGCAGTTTGTACATGGATCTCCTTGAGAACCCGTAACGCTACTTTATAAAAGCTGAGATACCAAATCAAGCATTTGCCACGGAGCAAATCTGAGAGAGTCGGAGAAAACCTTTTAAACGGGAACTGCCAAAAGCTTTAACGCAGAGACGCGGAGGCGCGGAGACGCAAGGTAAACCAAAAACTCGTTGAAGATCTTACTCGTTCCGCCCCATTCTCGACAGATCTTTGTTTTTCTCTGCGTCCCTGCGTCTCCGCGTCTCTGCGTTAAACGCTTTTGACTTTCTCTTGTTCCCAATCTGGAGCTTGGGAACAAGATGTGGACTGAAACTGAAAACTGAAAAACTGCCTCTCGCCTATTTCGCGTAGCCGCGGCTGCGGAACCACTCCACTGCGCGCTCCAGCGATCCCTGGACCGGCGTGAGCGGAAGCCCCAGCTCGGCCACGGCCTTCCCCTGGTCGAAGTACATGAACTTCTTCGCCATCTGGACGCCGGCAAGCGGAATCAGCGGCTCCTTGCCGGTCAGCGCCGAGAGCGCCTGGTTGGCATAGGCGGCAAGGAGTATCGGGTAATAGGGAAGCCTCACCCGGGGCGCCTTCAGACCGGTGATCTCGGCAAGCATGGCGAAGATGCGCGCCAGGGTCAGGTTCTCGCAGCCAAGGATGTACTTCTCGCCGATCCTCCCCTTTTGCGCCGCGAGGATGTGGCCGCGCGCGCAGCTCCCGACGTCCATCAGGTTCAGTCCGGTGTCCAGGTAGGCGGGCATCTTCCCGTTCAGAAAGTCTACTATGATCTTCCCGGTCGGCGTCGGCTTGATGTCCAGGGGACCCACCGGGGTGGAGGGGTTCACGATGACAAGCGGCAGCCCCTTTTCCAGAAAGCTCTCCGCGGCGCGCTCGGCCAGGAACTTGCTCTTCTTGTAGTCGCCCACCATCTGGGAGAGATCGACCGGCGTACTCTCCTTTCCCGGTGTGCCGTCGCCCGGGTTCCCCAGCGTCCCCACGCTGCTCGTGTAGACCACCTTCTCGACAGCCGAGCCGAGCGCTGCGGAGAGGATGGTGCGGGTCCCCCCGACGTTCGCCTCGTACATCGAGGCGGGAGTTCGGGTCCAGAGCCGGTAGTCGGCTGCCGCATGAAACAGGGTCTGGCAGCCGGCCAGCCCGCGCGCCAGCGCATCCCTGTCGCTCAAATCACCCTCCCAGATCTCGACGTCGAGCCCCGAGAGGTTGCTGCGGTCCGAGCCGGGGCGGGCCAGCGCCCGCACCTCGCAGCTGTCCTTGAGAAGCTCGCGCACGATGCTCGCCCCTATGAAACCGGTCGCCCCGGTGACGAACGCCTTCATGGCAGCCCCCCGGTCAAGGGTCGCCGCCGGTCAGGGTCCGGTAGGTGCCGAGCGCCATGAGCGGGAAGCAGTTGCGGTAGATGTGGTACTTGATCATGAAGAACTTGGGAAAGCCGGTCCCCGTGTAGTTCGACTCGTCCCAGGTGCCGTCCTCCTTCTGGGTGGAGAGCAGGTACTGCACGCCGCGCACCGCCGTGGCGGAGTTCGCCTCGCCCGCCGCCATCAGCGCCAGGAGCGCCCATCCGGTCTGGGACGCGGTGCTCTCGCCGATCCCGGCCAGGGTGCGGTCGTGGTAGGACTGGCAGGTCTCCCCCCAGCCGCCGTCTATGTTCTGGCGCGACTTGATCCAGTTGACCGCCTTCCTGATCCACGGCTCGCTCGGGTCGACGCCGATCGCGGCCAGGCCGCACATCACGGACCAGGTGCCGTAGAGGTAGTTCACCCCCCAGCGCCCCCACCAGGGACCCTCCGGCTCCTGGCTCCTTTTCAGGAACTCGATGGCGCGCGCCGCGGCCGGGAAATCCTTGGCGTAGCCGAAGGTCCCCATCAGCTCCAGCATCCGGCCGGTGAGATCGGCGGTCGGCGGGTCGATGAGCGCCTCCAGGTCGGCGAAGGGGATCTTGTTCAGGAGATACTTGGTGTTGTCCTTGTCGAAGGCGCCCCAGCCGCCGTTCCTGCTCTGCATGCCGAGGCACCAGTTGATGCCGCGCTGGATCGCCCCCTCCATCGACTTGCCGTCCTTGACCTGGATCCCCTTCAGGGCGATCATCACGAAGCCGGAGTCGTCCACGTCCGGGTACCAGTCGTTCAGGAATTCGAAGGCCCAGCCACCGGACTCGAGATCGGGGGACTTGATGCGCCAGTCGCCGGGCTTTCTCACCTCCTTGTCCAGCAGCCACTGGGCCGCCTTGACCAGGGAGGGGTGGTCCCTCGGGACGCCGGAGTCGGTGAGCGCCTTCAGTGCCAGCGCGGTATCCCACACCGGGGAGATGCACGACTGCAGCACCAGTTCGTCGCCGGTCTCGATGCAGAAGTTGGCCAGCGCCGCGAGCCCCTTCGCCACCGTCGGGTGGTCGTTCGGGTACCCCAGAGCGTTCAGGGCGAGGATCGCGTTCAGCATGGCGGGCTGGATCCCCCCCCAGTCGCCGGTCGATTCCTGGTGCTCCAGCACCCACTTCTCCGCCATGGCGAGCGCCCTGTTCTTGAAGGGGCGCACCGGGCTTTTTTCGTACACCTTCAGCATGTGGTCGGCGCCGATGAAGAAGTTCTTCCAGGTGAGGATGCCGTCCTCCTTGCTGAAGGAGTAGTCGATGGGGCGGGGGGGGCGGACGAAGAGCTCCTGCACCCGAAGCGCCGGGGGGAGCTTGTGCACCGGACGGCTGGTCATCACGATGGAGAGCGGGATGATGGTGGCCCGGGCCCAGCTGGAGAACTCGTACATGTTGAAGTAGGCCCAGTTGGGGAGCAGGGTGAGCTCCACCGGCATGCTCGGCACGCCGAGCCAGTCGAACTCCCCGAACAGCGCCAGGAAAATCTTGGTGAAGACGCGGCTCTTGATGACGCCGCCCTGCTCCAGCACGAAGTCGCGCGCCTTTGCCATGGCCGGGTGCTCGGCCGGATAGCCGGATAGCTTCAGGGCGAAGTACGCCTCGACGGTGGTCGAGAGGTCGCCGGGGCCGCCGTAATATATGGTCCAATACCCCGCTTCGGTCTGCTTGGAGAGGAGGTAATTGGCCATCTTGCGCTGACGCTCGTGGTCAACGAGCCCCAGGAAATGGAATAGCATGATGTATTCGGAGGTGATGGTGACATTGGATTCAAGCTCCGCCCACCAATATCCCTTCGGGAGCTGCTCCGCAAAGAAGAAGTCGCGGCTTCCCTCAATGGCGAGATCAAGCGGGCTCTTTATCTTCCCCTGCTTGTTCTTCCAGATCGAAGGGGGGAGGTGATGCACCTTTGCCCCCTGACTCTGACCGGGACTTTCCTCCGGCTCCAAAGCGGTCCCGCTGAATGAGGTGAGTGCGTGTGATATGGGATGCTTGAAGGGGGAAGTCACCACGAACTCCTTTTCGCGAGATTAGAAAAACTTATTCAGTGTAGCGTTTTTGCTGTTAGTTACAAGCTGCGAGACTTACCATATTTTTGCCTAAAGGTACACAAAATTTTCTCCCGTCGTTTTTGTTTTCCTAATGAAAACCATGGTTTGCTCCTGATTGTTGATTTATCCCGCTTTGCTGTGTTAGGTTGCAGGGCGAAAACTTCCAGCACCGAAAAAGCATAGAGGTTTTATGAAAGAAACGGCAAAAAGAGACGGGGTGCTGTTCTCCCTGGCGGCGCGGCATCCCTGGCTTATACTGCTGCTGGCCCTGTTGCTGTCGGCACTCTCCCTTTGGTACACCTCGCAGCGCATGGAGTTTCTGACCGGCCGCGACGACCTGATGCCTAAGAACACCCCCTTTCATCGCGACTACCGCGAGTTCCGCGACGAGTTCGGCTCCATGGAGGACATCGTCGTCGTCATCGAGAGCGCCGACGCCGAGCGCGCCGGCGCCTTCGGGAGCCGGCTCCATCAGGCCCTTGCCCGGGACAAGGAACATTTCTCCGATCTGTTCTACCCGTACGCGCTCCCCTTCTTCCAGAAGAACGGCCTCCTGTTCATGCCGCTTGAGGAGATCAAGGAGCTGCACCGAAACCTCACCCTTGCGGCACCGGTGCTGAAGGAGCTCTCCCGCGCCCCCTCGGTGCAGACGCTCTTCACACACCTGACCGGCACCATGGATCGCTTCGGCGCCGGGAAAGAGTCGGAACTCCCCGGCATACTGTTCATGCTGGAAAAACTGGGCGCCGGTTTTACCGGCTTCGGAGCGGGGGAGGGGGGCGCCCCCTCCCTGGAAGGATTCTTCACGAGCTCCGATTCCTCCTTCGCCAGGGCGGGGAGGCAGCAGGTGCTGACCGCGCTCCCGGTGAGGACGATGGAGGGATTCGTTCCGGCGGGGGCGGCGATCGCCGTGGTACGGGCGGAGATCGCCAGGCTGAAGGCGCTGCCCGAGTTCAAGGGTGTGACGGTGGGGCTTACCGGATCGCCGGTGCTGGAGAACGAGGAGATGGCGACCAGCCAGAAGGACATAGCGCTCGCCACCGTGGTCTCGCTGGTGCTGACCGTGATCCTGCTGCTTCTGGCGTTTCGCGGCATCCTGAACGTATGCGCCGCCATGGTGACGCTCTTGGTCGCCATCTCGCTCTCCTTCGGTTTTGCCACCGCGGCCGTAGGGCACCTGAACATCCTCTCCATGGTCTTTGCCGTCATGCTGATCGGGATCGGCATCGAGTACGGCATCCAGCTCGTGCTGCGCTACCAGGAGGAGCTCAGGCTCGGCAAGGGGGAGTTGGAAGCGATCCAGACCGGACTGACCCGCAACGTCTGGGCCATCGTCATGGCGGCGGCGACCGTCGCCGCCGCCTTTCTCACCTTCATCTTCACCGACTTCAGGGGGATCGCCGAACTCGGCATCATAGCCGCGGGCGGAGTGGCGATCTGCGTTTTGGCGACCTTCACCGTGCTTCCCGCCATGCTGGTGCTG
>DNRQ01000109.1:15730-24111 GCA_003499925.1 Geobacter sp. | reverse complement strand
GCGACAGGGTGAAAATGGTGAGCCGCGTTGGGATCGAACCAACGACCACCTGATTAAAAGTCAGGTGCTCTACCAACTGAGCTAGCGGCTCAAACAGCTAAGCAAGAAGAACCTTATAGCAAATTAGAAACGGAGCGTCAACAGATTTCTTCAGAAAATTACTCCCGCTCGAACGGATTGCGCAGCACGATGGTCTCGTCCCTGCGCGGCCCCACCGAGACCAGCACCACCGGCGCGCCGGAGAGTTCCTCAATGCGCGCCACGTAAGCGCGCGCCGTGTCAGGGAGATCGGCCATGCTCTTCACGCAGGTGATGTCCTCGCTCCAGCCGGGAAGCTCCTCGTAGATCGGGCTGCACTGCTCCATGGTCTCAAGGCTTGCCGGGATCTCGTCGAGCACGGTCCCCTGGTAGGTGTAGCCGGTGCAGACCTTGACCGTCTCCAGGCCGGAGAGCACGTCGAGCTTGGTGATGGCGATGCCGGAGAGCCCGTTCACCCTGACCGCGTAACGGGCCACCAGCGCGTCGAACCAGCCGCAGCGGCGCGGACGCCCTGTGGTGGAGCCGAACTCGCGTCCTGCCTGGCGCAGCATCTCGCCGGTCTCGTCCTCGAGCTCGGTCGGGAAGGGGCCGCTGCCGACCCTGGTCGCGTACGCCTTGGAGATGCCGATCACCTCGTGGATCTCCCTGGGGCTCACGCCGCTTCCGGTGCAGGCTCCGCCGGAGCAGGTGGACGAGGAGGTCACGTAGGGATAGGTGCCGTGGTCGACGTCGAGGAGGGTCCCCTGCGCCCCCTCGAAGAGGATGCTCTTGCCGGCCTTGATGTCCCGATGCAGCAGCAGCGAGGTGTCGGCCGCGTACTTCCTCAGCGTCTCGGCATAACCCATGTACTCGTTGTAGATCTCGTCGAAGGTGAAAGGCTTGTCCCCCAAAAGCTGGGTGAGGATCAGGTTCTTCTCTTCGAGCACCTCCTTCACCTTGCGGGTGAAGGCGTTCTCGTTCAGGAGGTCCATGAGGCGGATGCCGCGGCGCCCGATCTTGTCCTCGTAGGCGGGGCCGATGCCGCGGCCGGTGGTACCGATCTTCTTGGCGCCGCTTTTCGCCTCGCGCGCGATGTCAATCCTCTTGTGGTACGGCATGATGATGTGCAGCGCCTCGGAGAGGAGCAGCGACTTGTCATCCTTGAGGTAGCCCCCTGCCTTGAGCTTGGTGATCTCCATGATGAAGACCTCCGGATCCAGCACCACGCCGTTTCCGATCACGCATCTCTTGCCGGCATGGAGTATGCCGGACGGGATCAGGTGCAGGATCACCTTCTCGTCCCCGACCACCAGCGTGTGGCCGGCGTTGTTGCCCCCCTGGTAGCGCACCACGGCGTCCGCGAACTCCGTGTAGATGTCGACTACCTTTCCCTTACCTTCATCACCCCACTGGGCACCTATTACGACGACGTTAGCCATTATTCTCCCCCTGCAGATCGAATTTCAAATCCAGACCCTTATTGAACAATTCATCCCTGCCTACGGTGATGCCGCGCCTGTCCGCCACCCGTACGATATAGACCTCGTCCTCGGCGCAGTTCTCGGCGCCGATCACAAGCAGCATCCGGATGTCCATCTTTTTCGCGTAGCTAAGCGAGCTCTCGAAGTCGCGCTTTATGATGTCCCTGGCGCAGGAAAAGCCCAGGCCCCTGAGCTTCTGTGCCATCTCAAGCGCTTCGCGTCGCTCGTCCTTCTGGTTGAAGATGAGAAAGTCGCGGCTGCGGCTCGCCTCCACCTCGGGTCTTTTGGAAAGGGTGGCAAGAAGCGCCATGATGTTGAAGGCGAAGCCCGTTGCCGGAGCCGGATAGCCGTACTTGGCGGTCAGGTCGTCGTAGCGCCCGCCGCTGCAGACCGCCTCCCCCACCCCCGGCACGAATCCCTCGAAGGTGACCCCGGTGTGGTAGTCGAGCCCGCGTATCTCGCCGAGGTCGACGGTCAGGTGTTCGGAGACGCCGTAGATGTCGAGGATCTCGAGCACCTGGGCCAGGTTGTCCAGCGCCCTCTTGGAACGATCGTTGCCGGCGATGCGGCAGGCCTGGTCCAGCACCTCGCGCCCCCCGTAGAGCCTGGGCAGAAGCGAGATCTCCTCCTTCACCCGGTCCGGCACCTGCTCTGCCTCCAGGATGCTCCGTGCCGCGCCGACGTCCTTCTTGGCGATCGCCTCCTGAAGCAGCCGCTGCACCGGTAGTGAGAGCCCCGACGCAGCCATGATGCCGCGGTAAAAGGCGACCTGCCCCAGATCGATCTTGAAGCCGGCAAAGCCCAGGTCCTTGAGGACCTCGACCGCCATGGCGACCATCTCTGCGTCCGCCTCGGGAGCGTCGAGCCCGATCAGCTCCACTCCGGACTGGAAGATCTCGCGGCTTCTCCCCGACTGCATCTGCGCCTGGCGCAGCACCCGGCCGTTGTAATAGATGCGGTGGGGCAGGGGGAGCGCGTGCATCCTGGTCGCCACGATGCGCGCCACCTGCGGCGTGATGTCGGGCGGGATGGCGAGGAGCTTCCCGGTCTGCCTGTCGTCAAAGCGGAAGGTCTTGCCGCGCAACTCCTCCCCCATGCCGAGTGCCAGCACCTCCTCGAACTCGAGAAGCGGCGTGATGACGCGTCTGAACCCCCACAGCTCGAAAACGCGGTGGATGCGGGCCGCAATGAAGTTGATCTTGTCGGCGGTTTCCGGGAGAAAGTCGCTTACCCCTTTGGGGAGCGGTGCTTCGATGCATGAAGGGTTGGTCACGGTTGGTCCTGAAAGAGGTCTGTGCAGAAGCACGGTTGCCCGGGCAAAAAAGGAAAAATCTTAACAATATAGCCTGGGGAAGTCAACGATTAAATCCCCCCGCGGGGGGCTACTCCGCCCGTATCACCCTGATGGCACTGCCACCCCTGTTGAAGATGCCCCCTCTCTGGACCACCTCCAGCAATACGAGCTCTTTCGAGGCCGGCTGGTAGAAATAGTCTGCCAGATAATTCTGGCTCTGTTTCGTTCTCCAGCGCTCTTCCAGCGAGGAGCCGTTCCAGGCCAGGGAGACGACGGAGTAGTTTGAATAGCTGCGTGAATTGCCGAGCACGAAGAAGCCGCCGTTCTGGGGGACCAGTATCTCGCCGCTGTCGGTGACGGTTATGCGCTGGTCGATGAAACGGGTCCGGAACGGGGTGCCGGTGATCCTTTCGTTGTCGCGGTCACTGCGCTGGAAATAGGTCTCGGAGCCTCCGAACTTATCGCTGGTCCTCCAGATCTCCTCTCCCTTGTCCGTGTAAATGACGAGGTAGCCGCTGTCGCTGAAAGCAGTTATGAAGGAGTTGCCGGATTGGTCGCGGAAGGTGTTGAAGTTGAAGATGTTGGCGAAGCGCGGCATCTTGATCGGGTTCTTCAACTGCAATTTCCCATCGAGATAGGACGCCTCGTAGACGTCGCCGTAAAAGTCGTCGCCGGTACCCATCTGCTGTGCGAAGAGCCGCTTCGGGCCTCCGGCCAGCGCTATGCCACGAAACAGGTAGGGGAGGTTCTCCTGCAGCAGCTTCAACTGATCGTTCTCTAAGACATAGATCCTTGAAGCGGGGGTCTCGCCGTCAATTATGCTGGCGAAGGCCAGAGCCCTGCCACCCGGCTCTGTGGTGAGGGTGTCGACACCGAGTATCTTCTGCCGCGGCGGCAGCTTTGTCTCGGCAAGGAGTGCCGGGGTCGCCCCCTGACGGTACAGGTGGAGGATTCTTCCTTCGCCCATCACGAACCGGTCCTGGCCGGCGGGCGCCAGGGAACTGTAGGCGCCGGCGATGCGCTGGCTGGTCTTGCCGGGTGTCTTTTCCTGACGCACGATCTCGGATGAGGAGGCTTTTTCTGCAGCAAGGGGAGCCGGGAGCGTAACCGGAGCGGGAGCGGGGGCAACTGCAGGAGCGGGAGCCGGTGCCGCTGCGGGAGCGGGGGGCGTGACCGTCCTTTGCGGCTGTTCGAGCGCCGGGTACCGTTTCACTATCTCGCCTCTCAGCTTCGCCGAGAGCGTTCCGACTGCGGGTATCAGGCCGTCCGGGCTGTCGCCCTGCTCAAACGCCGAACTGATCTGCCTTCCTGTCGCCGTCTTGGCAACCGCATCCAGGCTGAAGACCTTGCCCAGTTGGGTGTAGCTTCCCGAGACGATGACGTCCGCCTCGGAGGCGGCGTCGACCGTGCTGATGCCGTCACCGGCAAGGCGCGAGGCAAGGAGCCTCCTCAGCGCGGTCCTGAGCTCTCCGGATTCGGGAGACGAGACGCTGAAGTCTGTCACGAAGGCACGGATTTCAGAGGCTGAAGCGGTTAGTGGGAGTAACAGTGAGCCAAGGAGAATCAGGGTGGCGACAACGGGTCTTTTCATCTTTGCTCCACTATCTTTGGGGGGGGAGGAGTTGCCGGATTATCGCAGAGGGGAGTGCTTTAGTCAAAGGGTTTAATCGTGGAAAGGGAGAGCTGTCCGGGACGATCTTGCCAGGATAAACTTCCTCCTCTTCCTGGCAGGCGCCCCCTCCCTTGACGGGAGGGGGCAGGGGGGTGGGTGAAGTTGCCGAGTGACGAAAATGTGGCACCTACCCCCACCCCCCACTGCCATTAAGTTAAGGGAATGAGAGGTAGGGTGGGCCGTGCCCACCACAACCGCATCCTGATNNGCACGGCCCACCCTACATGATTCACGGAATCACCGCTTAACTTAATGGCAGTGCCTCCTAACCCCCTCCCGCGAGGGGAGGGGGGACTGCCTGTGCAGGGTTGACCCAGCCCAGTGGATGGTGGAGGAACCTGGACGGATCAAAAAAAGGCGACCCGCGGGTCGCCTTTTTTTAAGAGAACGTCATTGTTCGTGAAGATTCGTGACCCTGCTTTTTCAGAGAGTTGAGCAGTTCCCGGGGTTCGGCGCGTCTGGCTTCAAGCCGTTTCAGCTCCTCGGGAATGTTTACCTTACGCTTTCATTGCATTCTCCCTGGCAGTTGAGAGGTCTAGTTGCCGCCCTGCTCGATCGTCCTCAACATATCGCTGGTTTCTTTCAGCTTGTCCTGCAGTTTTTTCAGTTCTTCAGGAGTGTAAACCTTGGTTCCCTTTTTGATCTCCTTGTCAAGCTTGTGCATCCGCTTGTAGATGTCGTCCACCTGGCTGATGCAATTCTTCGATGCGAGGAGGCATTCATCCTTTTCCGCTTTCGTCATCTGCGCGAACCCGGGGACCGATGACAACATAAAAACCGCTGCAGTTAACATAAGTGCTAATTTTTTCATGGTACGCTCCTTTTGTGGTTTAAGTTAAAACTCTGGCTAAGGGAATTAAACCACGTAACTTTTGTTTGTCAACAGGCTGCCGGAAATATGTTAAGAGCCCATCCGTTGACTCTATTATACGACAAAAGAGCACACCGGTGTGGTACATAAAACTATTGCGGGGAAGCAGGTACTTGTGAGTTGGTGTGGGTACTTGTGGGGTAGTGATTGCTGCGGAGACTGTGAGCGATTGTGTAAGTGGTTTTGCTGCTTGTTAAAGGCAAGATTGGCGCTGTCTATTGCAGGGCCGGAGCCACAAATAGGAAAAGGCAGGAGAGTCGCCTCTCCTGCCTTTTCGCGTCAATCTCAACAGCTGGTACTGTCGGGGACGTCGGGCAATGCCGCCGACCCCTGGCTCAGCTTAGAATACGTAGCTTACCTGCACGTTGACCAGGTAGGGGTCGTCGGCGTTAAGGCCGCCGGTGCGGATGGGGGCTCCGGTAGTCGCATTGGTGCCGATGATGGGCCTTTCAGCAGTGCTGCCGCTCAGCGCGTCGCCAAGGAACACATAGGCAGCAGCTGCACTCACACTCAGGTTGTCATACAGCTTGTAGCCGACCTGCGCGTTGATCTCGGTGCCGATTACGCTCTCTTCAGCAGCGGTGCGGTCTTCGGCGGTCCTCATGTAGCCGATGTTGGCGTTGTAGAAGACCTTGTCGATGCTCCCTTCATACCCGGCGAAGAGACCCATGGAACCACGACCTGCAACGGTCATGTCGTTACCAAGTACCGAGAAGGAGGAGTTGATGGCCTGGCCGCTACGAATAAGGAGCCACATGTTTGCAGGGTTGAAGTAGGTGGTGCCGGCGGACAAGGTTTTGAAGTCGTCGTTGTCGCCGGTGCCGTTGTCGTCGCCGGAGAGGTAGAAAGCAGAAGCGTTGACCGACCCCGGGCCGACCTTGACTTTTGCAACTGCCCCAAGCATATAGGCCGAGATGTCCTGAGCACCGTTCTGCTCGCCGAACTGGTATGCTGCAAAGGGCTTGACTGCTGCGGGTCCGAGGTTCAGGTCTGCATTGACCCCGACCATATGGAGCAGGTCGTACGACGGTATCCTGGTTGTTCCGG
Organism: Geobacter sp.; assembly: GCA_003499925.1. Taxonomy (GTDB): domain Bacteria; phylum Desulfobacterota; class Desulfuromonadia; order Geobacterales; family Geobacteraceae; genus Geomonas. The sequence continues at coordinate 17,728 of DNRQ01000109.1, read as the reverse complement.
TCGTGTCGTTCAGCACGCCGTAGTAGGATGCCCCTAACCTGATGTCCTTGCTGAGAGCGAACTTGGCATCGGCAACGATCAAGTCTCCGGTAATCTCACGCGGGGAGCCGGAATTCCTGAGTGCCGTAGTGTTGGTGGTGTTGTCGTCGAAACGGAACCAGCCAAGCGAGGCGGTGAGCGGGTCGAATTTCTTGGTGGCGTAGACGCCGGACATGTCGGCCAGCAGGAAGAGGCTGCTGTAGGAATCGGCCCAGGGCTGGATGCCGACCTTGAAGTTGGTGCCGGTGACCGGGCAGTTGAAATCGAGGTAGACGTCCTTGGTTTCAAGGGTCACCTGGTCGGCGTCGAGGTTGCCGGAGTCGTTGCCTGCACCCTTGTAATCACCGGTGACGCCACCGAAGCGGCTGTCCAGCTCGAAGTGCGTCACGAGCTTCAGGTTGTCGTTGGCCTTGGCGGTGTACAGTATGCGGGAGCGCTGCTCTGCAAAGAAACCGGACCTTGCATCATCCTGCAGAATTGCGCCGGTTACCCCGGTGAAGACGTTGGACTGATAGCCCATGAACTTGAACATGCCGTGAAACTCATTCTCCAGCGCCATTGCCGGTACTGCTGTTGCTGCGGTCAGCGCGCTTACTGCTGCGACTGCCAGCATCGTCTTTTTAAAGCTCATTGTTTACCTCCTGGGTTTGTTGTTTCAGCGTGATTGAATAACAACTCTGAACCTGTCTATCCTTGGGTTACAGTACGGATAGTTTCCTCCGTGGCAAAAAAGGCTCTCGCACCTACCTCTGAAGTCAGCAGCGGCGGGATAAGAGAGCCTCGAACTCGGATCTTTGAAGCTGTGTTGGGTCAGTCATACCGGCTCCCCGTCATAGACGCGACGTTTCACACAAGTCAACCTGAACAGCTCTCTCCCAATAAGCAAACCGTGTTATATTAAACTGTCGCCACTATATAATTATCCAAACAAAAGTCAATAAAAAAATGGACTTCATCGAATCGTTGCGTTCTATGCAAGATTCTGTGACATCACTCAGGGCTCTCACAGAGTTCCGTGAGGACGCCGCCGCTGCTTTTCGGGTGGATAAAGGCGATTCGTGCGCCGTGGGCGCCTGAGCGGGGGACGGCATCGATCATCCTGGTGCCTGCGGCGGTCAGGCTGGCGATGGCCGCCTCGATGTCGGCGACGCCGTAGGCTACGTGGTGCACGCCGGGGCCGCTCTTCTCCAGGAATTTCGCCACGGGGCTTTCCGGCGAGGTCGGCTCCAGAAGCTCGATCTTCGATTCCCCTATGGCAAGGAAGGCGACCTTCACCAGTTGGCTTGCGACCTCTTCGGTCCCGGAAAAGGTCATGCCGAGTGCGTCGCGGTAAAACGGCAGGGCCTCCTCGATGGAGGAGACGGCTACTCCGATATGGTTTATCTTGGTAAGCATTCAGAATCCTTTAACTGTTACCGGTACCAGAAGTAACGGTGGAAATGATAACTCATAAAGATCTATCTGCAAGCTATGAATGCTCTTTTTTTTACTTTTTGCACTTTACATACGGCATTAGATCCGCGTCCGGTGTCATATGCGGCCAGGCGGAGGCCTAGAAAGAGCTCTTAGTGTAATGGCCTGTAACCCAAAACTTTCTGGTGATTTGAGCTGTGACTCAGGCACTAAACCCAATGCCATGCCTGGGTGTATTCTGTACCAGTTGTCGGTATAGGGCAAGACGCTGTTGTTTATTTGGGCTCTGCCATTAAGTTAAGATCAGTGCTAATTTCCCGCACGCTGCACAAGCCCCCTCTCCCTTGATGGGAGAGGGCTGGGGAGAGGGTGAAAAAGCTCGCATAAGCCTCACCCNNGCAGGAGCTTAACTTAATGGCAGTACTCCCTCCGGGAGAGGGGATGAGATGGTGTTGACGGGGGAGGGGTCGGCTAAAGCACAACGGTCTCCCTGTGGATGCCGAAGACCCCTCTGAGGACGTTGGAGATCTCGCCGAGCGTGGCGTA
>DNRQ01000109.1:0-15670 GCA_003499925.1 Geobacter sp. | reverse complement strand
TCCTTCTCGATGGCGCGCTGGTAGGCGTAGGCGGAATCCTGGATCTCCTTTTGCTGGAATCCCCTGGAGATCGCCTCCACCGCCCCGCCGAGGGCGTCTATGCGCTCGATGTAGGCCAGGGCCTGTGCCTCGATCTTGTCGGTGAGCGCCTCGACCAGGAAGGAGCCCGCCAGGGGATCGACCGAATCGGCGACGCCGGATTCATAGGCGATCACCTGCTGGGTGCGCAGCGCGATGCGCACCGACTCCTCGGTGGGAAGCGCCAGCGCCTCGTCCCGGGAGTTGGTGTGCAGCGACTGGGTCCCCCCCAGGACGGCGGCGAGCGCCTGCAGGGTCACCCGCATGATGTTGTTGTCCGGCTGCTGCGCGGTCAGGGTGCAGCCGGCGGTCTGGGTGTGGAAGCGGAGCATCTGGGAGCGCGGGTCCTTGGCCTGGAAGCGGTCGCGCATGATCCTGGCCCACATGCGGCGGGCGGCGCGGAATTTCGCCACCTCCTCGAGAAGGTCGTTGTGCGCGTTGAAGAAGAAGGCGAGGCGCGGGGCGAACTCGTCGACGTCGAGACCTGCCTTGACGGCGGCCTCCACGTAGGCGATCCCGTCGGCGAGCGTGAAGGCGACCTCCTGCACCGCGGAGGAGCCCGCCTCGCGGATGTGGTAGCCGGAGATGCTGATGGTGTTCCACTTGGGGACGCAGTCCTTGCAGTAGGCGAAGATGTCGGTGATGATGCGCATCGACTCCTTGGGGGGATAGATGTAGGTGCCGCGCGCCATGTACTCCTTCAGGATGTCGTTTTGGATGGTCCCGGAGATCTGGGCCGCCGATACCCCCTGCTTTTCCGCCACCGCGATGTACATGGCGAGCAGGATGGCCGCGGTCGAGTTGATGGTCATCGAGGTGGATACCTTGTCCAGCGGGATGCCGTCGAAGAGGGTCTCCATGTCGGCCAGCGAGTCGATGGCGACGCCGACCTTGCCCACTTCGCCGCGGCTCATGGAGGCGTCGGAGTCGTAACCCATCTGGGTGGGGAGGTCGAAGGCTATGGAGAGGCCGGTCTGTCCCGCGGAAAGGAGGTACTTGTAGCGCTCGTTGGACTCTGCCGCGTTGCCGAACCCCGCGTACTGGCGCATGGTCCAGAATCTTCCCCGGTACATGGTGGGCTGCACGCCCCGGGTGTAGGGGAACTGTCCCGGAAAGCCGAGCTCGTCAGCGTATCCCGGATACTCGAACTCGGGGGTATAGCAGCGCTCCAGCTCGTTGTCGGAGCTGTTGCGAAAAGAGCTCCTGCGCTCCGGCGACTTGGCGATGCCTTTCTCTGCGGATTTCTGCCATGCCTGTTTCTTTTCGGAAATGCTCATGATGCTCTCCTTAATCTTGACCTGTCTAAAAAGACTGACCCCAGCTTTGCAGTGGGGTCGTCGGTGAGGCGAGGGCTCCGGATCTGTCATCCGGAGCCCTGTTTCTGTCGTCAGATCCCCTGATGCCGTAGGACTAGAGCACCGCCTTCAGGTACTCCGAGGTGATGGACCGTTTTTCCTTCTCAATGGCGTTCACGTCGACCTCGACGAAGATCTCGTCCGGGGTGACCTTGAAGAGCGGCTGCCCCTTCGAGACGATGGTGCCGTCGGCGGAGGTCATCAGTATCCGGTCGATGGTGCCGGAGAAGGGGGCGTACACCTTGTTGAACATCTTCATGACTTCGATGATGTAGAGCGGCTGCCCCTTCTCGAAGTGCATCCCCTCGGTGATGAAGGGGGGCATCCCCGGCGCCTCCTGGCCGTAGTACATGCCGCCGCAGACGGAGACGATCTCGTCGGCCTTGGTGGCCGGCGGCGGAACCAGGAGCTTTTTCATGCGCGCCTGCAGCTCCGGATCGGTCAGGTAGTCGGGGATGGTGATCTCCAGGTCCTCCTCGACGCGCAGGTCCCAGAACCTGGTGTTCTGCCCGATCAGGAACAGGATCCCCAGCAGTTCCAGCCCCGCCTCGTAGCCGAAATGGGCGGAGCGGATCTGCTCCCAGGTCGCGGCGTCGAAGCCACCCTGCGGCTCGTCGTTTTTCAGGATCTCGGTGAGGGTGAAGTACTCGTCGCGGGCCAGGCCGAACTTCTCGCGCAGGGTCTTCGAGAAGCGCAGCGCCTGCTGCAGCAGCTCGTTGTCGTGGCCCCAGATGATCTCGGCTGCCGGCTTGTGCGGCCGGTGGTTCATGTGCAGGTACTCGTAGGTCTCGTTCAGCACCCCTACCGGGTTCCTGAGCCAGACCACCTTGCCGCCGTCGATCCGGAAGTTCTTGGTGTTGATGCTGAGCCACCCCGACAACAGGTGCGGATCGCCCAGAAGCCGCTCGATGGGACGGTGGATCAGGGTCCCCTTGCGGTCCAGCAGCGTCGACATGTTCTTCATTTCCTTGGCCTGCAGCTCCGGCTGGTCCGCGAACATGTCGGCTATCAGCTTGGCGTAGTGCTTCTTCATCTGCAGGAAGGCGTACACGGGGTCGAGCTTGTTGGCGACCTCCTTCAGGGTCCCAACCAGGGTGAGGTAGGGGACCACGAAGCGGGTGGTCGGCTTGGCCATGACGTTTCTGCCCAGGAACCAGTTGACCAGGCCGTAGTGGAACTCCAGGTTGGTGGCGAGGTCGGAGCCGCGCAGCGTGGTGGCGCAGAGGACGTCGGACATCCGCTCGTAGCTGTCCAGCCGGTCGTCACCCTTGGTGAGCAGCAGGGCGATGTTGGAGTCGTAGGCGCCCGCCACCTTGTACTTGATGAAGAGGTTGGTGTCCGGGTTCACCATGCTGATCCCCTGGTCGTCGCGGATCTCGCCGTCGATCGGCTTGGACCAGTAACGGATCATCCCCCCGGCGTGCGGGGAGAGGGAGGCGTCGGTCGCGTTCAGGCGCGCCTCGACGGAGGCGTTGTAGCGCACCACGCGCTCGGGCTTGGGGAGCCGCTTCTTGTGGCGGGCCAGCAGCGCCATCGCCTCGACCAGGCTCTCCACCATGAAGAAGTCGCTCGAATCGTCGGGATTGACGAATTTGAGCGAGTAGCAGAGCTCGGTGACCCGGTGCTCCACCTGGATCCTGGTGTTCACCTCCATGAAGTAGTGGCGGTCCCGGTCCACGATGCACTCGAAGGTGGAGGCGGAGTCGAGTCCCACCGCTTTTCCGAAGCGCTCCGATTCCTCCTCCATCCTTTTCAGCACCATGAGATCGCTCTCAAGGGCCTTCACCTCGGCGGGCTTTCCGGCCGCCTCGGCGCGCTTGATGGCCGCCAGCAGTCCCTCCTGGGTGACCGATACCTCCAGAAGCTTCTGCTCGTGCATCTGCAGCGAGCAGTCGCGCCCGCCCAGCGCCAGGCACCATTCGCCGTTTCCGATCAGCTGGATCTCGTTGTGCCGGGTCTGCTCGATGTTCAGCTCCACCAGGACGTTCTTGTTGTCGCCGATGCCGTTCGCCTTCACCTCGTTCAGGATCTCGCGCACCAGGGTCGGCGCCTCGGCGGCCTCCCTGGCGATCATGGCGTCGTCGGCGTTCTTCTCGGTCAAAAGCGAGGCGCCCAGCAGGCGCTGCCCCTTGCCGCCGCCGCCGCCGATCGCCTTCAGGCGGACCCGGCTCTGCGGGTACTTTTTCAGCATGGCGGCCACTTCCACCTGGACCTGCGCGCAGAGCTCCTCGATGGAGAAGAGGTCGATCCCCTTGTTGTAGGAGGCGTACAGGATGTGATCGGCCAGGTCCACCAGGGAGAGCTCGGCTTTGCCCAGCAGCTGCGGGTCGCACTCCAGGCCGTCCGAGAGCACCAGCGCCAGGAGCTTTTCCCGGCTCGGATGCTTGCTGACCAGGGTGCGCGCCGTGACGTTGTCGATGCCGGGGGTGACGCTCACGTTCACCGAGAGCGCGGTCCGCTTCGCCTCGTCCTTCTTGCCGGCGCCGGACTGGGTGGCGGCGCAGGGGCCGATGAACTTGAGCCCCGCCTTCTCGATGGCCGCCACGAACTCGTCGTCCTCGGCCATGAAGCCGTACCCTGCGAAGATGGAGTCGTAGCCGTTTTCCACGGCGATCCGGATGATCTGGTGGATGCGCTCGACGCGCTCCTCCTTGCTCGCGCCGGTGTAGTCGGGCACCCGGTGCACGCGCCTTGAGTCGGTGAGCGTGCGCAGTTCCGGGGCGAGGGCGTTCGGGTAGACGATGGAGTCCTTCTCCGAGAGGAGGATGCCGTAGTGGCTGATCCCCATCTCCTGGTAGACGTCCATCGCCTCCTTGCGGATCGGCCCGCGGCAGACGATGAGCGGCTTGAGATCCTCGCAGGCGAAGGAGCTCACCCATGCCGAGCGGGACTTGCCCAGGCGGCGATCCCGGTGGATCAGCGGGTTGTGTGCGTAGTTGTCGGTCGTATGTGCCATCGGTTTAATCTCCGTTACATTAGATAGTACCAGCGAGGGGCGGCCGCTTTGGCCGGGGTGAAACCCGGCGCCGGTCTGCCGGTCCGCTTTGCGATCCCCCATTGCTGCAGGGAGATCGGAAGTAAAGCCGGCGCCCTCTGCAGTCCCCAGTCCCAAATCCGTAGTCGCCATTAGTGGAACTCCCTTTGCACGGCCTGCATCGGACCGGCTTTGTAGTGGCGCAGGAAGAAGTTCAGGTTCTCGCCCAGCACCTTTCTGAGGTCGGTCGGCATCACCAGCGAGGAGATGGAGCCGAGGCTCAGCGCCTCTTTCGGGTTCATCAGCTCCTTCTCGTAGCGCGTGTTGAGCAGCGCCTCCTCCGCCTTGAGCCAGTCGGCGCCCTCCCTCTCGGCGTCGAGCTTGGCCGCCTCCGGCTTCACCCCGGCGTCGATGCGCTCCTGGGTGCCGCGCTTCACCCTCTCGATCACGGAAGTGCGGAGCTTTCTCAGCTCGTCCTTGTAGACGAATTCCTTACCCGCAGGTCCCATGACGGCGAGACGGGTGGTGGGGAGCGCCAGCACCAGGTCGGCGCCGGTCGGGTAGTTGTTGTAGGAGGCGTAGGCGCCGCCGTAGGCGTTCCTGAGGATCAGCAGGATGCGCGGCGTCCTGATGTCGACGATGGAGTCGAGCATGGCGCGCCCTGCCTGGACGATGCCGCGCGCCTCCTGCTCGCGACCCGGGAGGAAACCGGTGGTGTCCTCCATGAAGATCATCGGGATGTTGTAGATGTTGCAGAAACGGTTGAAGCGGGCGATCTTGTAGGCGGCGTCGCAGTCGATCTGGCCGGAGTCGACGGCCGAGTTGTTGGCGACGAAGCCGACCACGTTCCCCCCGAGCCGACCGAAGGCGGTGACCACGTTGCGGGCGCGGTCGCGCTGCATCTCGAAGTAATCGCCGTGGTCGCAGATCTGCTGGATGATGATCGAGACGTCGAACGGCGTGTTGAAGCCGGTCGGCGAGTTGAAGGCCTTCTTGAGCAGCGTGTTGATCTCCCAGGTCTTGCGGTCCAGGGGATCGCTGGTCTTCTGGTAGTGCGCCATCACCGAGTTGTTGTCCGGCAGGTAGTTCAGGAGCTGGATCGCCGTCCTGAGCGCCCCCACCTCGTCCTCGACGGTCAGGTCGGCAACGCCCGACTGGCCGTGCACGTTGGGTCCCCCCAGTTCCTCGGGGGTTACGTCCTCGCCGAGCACGCTCTTCACGACCCCCGGGCCGGTCAGGCCGAAGAAGGTGTCCTTGGGCTGGATCACGAAGCTCCCCTGGCGCGGCAGGTAGGAGCCGCCGCCGGCGTTGAAGCCGAACATGCACATGATGCTCGGGACCACGCCGCTGATCTTTCTCAGCGCGGTGAACGCCTCGGCGTAGCCGTCCAGACCACCGACCCCGGCGGGGACGAAGGCGCCGGCGGAGTCGTTCATGCCGATGACCGGGATCCCCTTCTCGCCCGCCATGTAGAAGAGGCGGGCCAGTTTGATGCCGTTGGTGGCGTCCACGGAGCCCGCGCGCACGGTGAAGTCGTGCCCGTAGATGGCGACGTCGCGGCCGTGGATGTTCAGGATGCCGGTCACCAGCGAAGCGCCGTCCAGGTTCTTGCCCCAGTTCTGGAACAGGATGTTGGGCTCCTCCTCGGTGAGCACGCGGATCCTCTCCCAGACCGTCATGCGCTTTTTGAAGTGCTGCTTCTCGATCTGGTCGATGCTGACCGACTTGATGGGGCGCTGGATCAGGTCGTGGCCCGCCTGCATCGCCTCCTCGTAGCCGCCTGTGGCGCGGGAGATCTCGCCGGGAATGTTGAATTCGACCTTCTCTGCCGCGTCGAAGGGGTTTTTCAGTGAGGGCTTGATTGCTTTATTTGACATTGAGGCCATCCTTCCGGTAGCTGGGATTTTTCATCTGAGACTTTTTTGCCGCGTAACTCATTGCCATCCTCCCGTTTGTGATATTGAACAAAGTTGTTGCACTTCGAGTGTCCCATGCAGTTATCGAAAACGTAAACTCGTGACCGCTGTTTGAGGAGGTCTTCCCGGCCCTGCTGCGGGAGACAAATATTTGTAGATGCTGCACGAAACGAGAAGGGGCACTTGGGCGGAAGAGGCGTTCTGCACTAGGGCTGGGACCTGAGGCCGCAAACCCCGTTTTTTCGATACGCAGTTCTGACAGGCCGAGCGGCTTGAAGGCAGTTTCAGGCGCGGAGCAGGCCGGGCCCGCGGCTAACCGTGCACAAGCTGTCAAACGGGGAAATAGAACTGATGTTTTATTGCAAAGTGTACGTAGTGTAAATAAAGATTTGCTTGGCAAATGTCAATAAGAAAAACTGCGTATACGCGGAAAATTGCGGATGAACAGCTAGTTGCGCGGGAAGGGAGGGTCTGCTGGGGAATTGCGCCGACAGGGAGCTCCCTGTCAGCGCCTGATTTTGCGTGCCAGAAGCTCTACGGTGTGCGATACCCTCGTTTTATCGCCGGCCTGTTTCAGCCCGTCGGAGAGCTGCATGATGCAGCCGGGGCATCCGGTGACCACGGCGTCCGCACCGGTTGCCCGGATGGCGGCGCTCTTGCCGGCGTTGATCTTGAGCGAGCTTTCGTAGTGGTAGACGTTGAAGGTCCCGCCCAGGCCGCAGCAGCGGTCCGCCCCTTCCATCTCCACCAGATCGATCCCCGGCGTCCCCTTGAGCAGGGCGCGCGGCTCCTTGGCGATCCCGGCGGTCCTGTGGTGGCACGGGTCGTGGTAGGTGACGCGCAGCGCCTCCCCCGCGCCGGTCTGCTCCGGGTCGAGCCCGAGCTTCTGCAAGAGGACCGCGGCGTCCACCGTCTTGTCCGCCAGGGCCTGGAGCCGCTGTTTCAGCTCGGGGTTTCTCTTGCCTATCACCAGCGGGTAGAGCTTGTGCAGGGCACCCCCGCAGGTGGCGCAGGCGGTCATCACGTAGTCGGCCCGGTGTCCCTCCAGGGCCTCCAGGTTCCTTTCCGCCAGTTCGCGCACCGTATCGAGGTCCCCCCCCGACATGCCGGGAAGGCCGCAGCACTGCTGCTCCCCGGGGATGATCACGGTGCAGCCAAGCTCCTTGAAGAGCGCCAGGGTCGCCTCGCCGATCTCCGTGTAGACGAAGTTGGTCATGCACCCCACGAAGAAGACGATGCGCGGCTTCCCCGGCTCCCCCTCGATCACCTCGGGGTGGCGCGCCATGAACGGTTTCTTGGCGATCTGCGGGATGTGGCGGCTCCCCCCCAGGAAAGGCATCGGGAAGCGGAGCCTGAGTCCGGAGGTGGCGGGGACCTTCCTGAAGAAGAGCGGGCCGAGCACCGAGGCGGCGAGCGCCCCCAGGTTCATGAGTTTGCGGGTCTTGATGACCTGACCCACCGCCTTGTGGAAGGTGGTGAGCCCGCGCCTTTGCGCCAGCGCCTCGCGGGTCGCGATCACGATCTCGTCCGTGGGGACCTGGTTCGGGCACTTGTCGACGCAGCTGCCGCAGAGGAGGCACTTGGACATGGCGCTGTAGGTGCCGTCGTCCAGCGTGATGTCCCCCTTCATGACGTGCTGGGCCAGGGCGACCTTGCCGCGGGCCGTTGCCGGCTCCCTCTCGAACGCGCTGAAGGCGGGGCAGTTGGCGCGGCAGGCGCCGCATTTCACGCACTTCTTCATCTCTGCTTCCACCCGCTTGAGCGGGTCGATCTTCGTCTTGGTCATCGGTCTCACTTCAATGGACGATTGACGTTGTCAATTGTCCATTATCCATTGTCCATTGCCTTTAAAACATCTTCCCGGGGTTCAGTATGTTCTTGGGGTCCAGGGCGTGCTTGATGGCGCGCATCGCCGCAACCTGGTCCGCGGAGAGCTCCATCGGTATGAAGGGCTGCTTGGAGAGGCCGACACCGTGTTCGCCGGACATGGTCCCCCCCAGGTCGAGCGCCGCCTGGAACACCTCCTTGATCGCCTCGTGCGCCTTCTCTTCCTGGCCGGCCACCGACTTGTCGATCATGATGTTCACGTGGATGTTGCCGTCCCCCGCGTGGCCGAAGTTGACGATCGGGATGTCGTAGCGGTTCTGGATCTGCTCTATGCGCCGGATCACGTCGGGGACCTTGCTTCTGGGCACCACGATGTCCTCGTTGAACTTGTCCGGGTTCACGTCGCGAAGCGACGGCGAGACCAGGCGGCGCACCCGCCAGAGCTCCTCGCTTTCCGCCGCGTCCTTGGCGACCCGGAACTGNNCGGTCGCCGTCCACCTCGATCAGCAGCACGGCCCGTCCCGTCGCGGGAATGCCGAGGTTGAAGCGGCGTTCCACGCAGGTGAGCGTCGCGTGGTCGAGGAACTCCAGCGTGGTCGGGATGATCTTCCCCTTGATGATGGTGGATACGGCACGCGCTGCGCCGTCGATGGAGTCGAACACGGCGAGCATGGTCTTTTTCGCCTCGGGGTAGGGGAGGAGCTTGAAGATGATCTTGGTGACCACACCGAGCGTCCCTTCCGAGCCGCAGATCAGCTTGGTGAGGTCGTAGCCGACCACACCCTTCACCGTCTCGCCGCCGGTCCGGATCACCTGGCCGGTGGGGAGCACCACTTCGAGCCCCATGACGAAGTCCTTGGTGACCCCGTACTTGACCGCGCGCGGGCCGCCGGCGCATTCCGCGACGTTCCCCCCCAGCGTGGAAAACTTGAGCGAGGCGGGGTCGGGAGGGTAGAAGAGTCCCAGTTTCTCCACTGCGATCTGGAAGGTCTCCGTCACCACCCCGGGTTCCACCTCGGCCACCAGGTTGTCCGTGTCGATCCTGAGGATACGGTTCATCCTGGTCGTGACCAGCACCACGCCCCCCCCCTTGGGGAGCGAGCCGCCGGAGAAGCCGCTTCCGGCGCCCCTGGGGAAGACCGGGAACCCTTCCCGGTTGGCGAGCTCCAGTATCAGGGAGACCTCAGCGCTTCCGTCCGGGTGCACCACGCATTCCGGGAGGAACTCCATCTGCGTGGCGTCGTAGCCGTAGCAGATCATCTCCTGCACCCCGGTAGCCACGTTCTCCGGGCCGACGATCTCTCTCAGTTTCTCCAATATGCGCGCATCTAGCATCTATGTCCCTTTTCGGGCGAATGTTGGTTCGCCCCTGCGTTCTCAGCAGCAGAATCAAAGTTCTCCCCCCTTTGACAAAGGGGGGTAGGGGGGGATTTGCCTTTCAGCCGGCGAAAATCAAATCCCCCTAAATCCCCCTTTGTCAAAGGGGGACTTCAAGGCAAAGAGTTACTGCTTACCGCCCCTCCAGAACCGGCAGCACGATCCCCCCCTCGGGGATCACGTAGGCGCGGAAACCTTCGGGAAGCATCGGTTGCGCCTGCACGAACGCCTGCTGCAGCGTCTCGGCCGCGATCATCCCCATGGCGGCGACCTCTTCCGGCGGGAGCTGGGAAACCAGCACGATCCGAAAGCGCTCCGCCTTTTCCTTCACGGACCAGGCGGTCTGGCCGTTGATCTCGTAGCGCTTCCTCAAGGCCGACTCCAGCTCGCCGCAGCTTTGATAGCGGAACCAGTTGAAGAAGGTGGCGTTGCCGTAGCCGTCACGGCACTCGGCCAGAAGTATCATTACCCCCCCCGGCTTGAGCGCCCGGCTGGCGTATTCCATCGACTTGTGGGCCTGGATCAGGTTGATGTCCTTCGGGAAACCACCACAGGAAACGACGACCAAGTCGGCTCTCTCCGTGATGGGATGGGAGAAGGCGTCGGCGTAGAAGCGGCATCCCTCGAGATGGGCGCTGCGCCACTCCCCCGCGAAGGCGGCCAGAATCCGCTTGTCCGGGGCAAGGACGGTGTTCAGTATGAAGTCGGGCGGCCGCATGGCGCACGCTTCCAGCATCGCCTCGTGCACCGGGTTCCCTTCCAGGTTTCCGGTGACCGCCTTCGGGTGCCTGCCGCTGCCTTCGCCCTGGTTCAATAAGGCGAAGTGGCTCGCCATGCAGCTCCTGCGGCTGGAGACGCCGGGGAGCAGGCTCTTTCTCCCGCCGCCGAAACCGGCAAAGTAGTGAAAGGTGACCGCGCCGGTCAGGATCAGCCGCTTCGCCTCGGCGACGCGCCGGTTCACTTCGACCGGGATGCCGCGCGCCGTATCCCCCAGGTAGACCAGGGCGCCGGTGTCGTCGCAGTCGTGGTCGGTGACCCGGATCCTGCCGTAGAGCTCGCCGACGATCTTCCGGTGCTCCGCCTCGGTCTGTTTTCTGTGGATGCCGAGCGCGATCACGATCTCGATGTCCCGGTCCCTGACCCCGGCGGCGTTCAGCCTGGCAACCAGGAGCGGCAGATAGATGTCGCTGCCGGTCGGCCGGGTCACGTCGGAGGTGACGATCACCACCTGCTCGCCGGGGCGGAAACGGGACAGGGGCTCGGCGCAGTCGTCGAGCGCCCGTTCGATCAGCTCCGCCGGTGAGCCGGCAGCTGCGCCGATCCGGGGCCGGAGCACCGAAAGGACGTGTTCCGGTGCGATTTCCACCGGATAGCTTTTCTCGCCGCACTTGAGATCGATCATGCCGGATATATTACAGATTCAATCTTCAATGCGCAACTATTTAGACCAAATGCGCGCGGACGGCAAAATAGATTGACAAAAGGGTGGATTTCCGTTAACAATCACCCGTTTCAATGACGTAGCTGCACGCCTGCCGACAGGCCGGTATCTTTCGGAAGTCAACGCCTTATCGAGGCATATCTAAATAGGAGGATTTTTTTAATGGAACAGTATGCAGTAGTGTTCGCCCTGGCCTGCGCCGCGGCGGCAGTGGCCTACGGTCTTATCTCGGCCAAATGGATCCTGGGGCTTCCCCAGGGGAACGAGCGGATGCGGCAGATCGCGGCGGCCATCCAGGAAGGGGCAGGGGCCTACATGAAACGCCAGTACACGATCATCGCCGCAGTCGGCGTGGTCATGTTCGTAGCTCTCTTTGCAACGCTCGGCTGGAAAACAGCCGTAGGTTTCGCGGTCGGCGCGCTCTTCTCCGGCCTCACCGGCTTCATCGGGATGTTCGTCTCGGTCCGGGCCAACGTGAGGACCACGGAGGCTGCCAAGTCCGGCATCCACAAGGCGCTCGACGTCGCTTTCAAGGGGGGCGCTATCACCGGCATGCTGGTGGTGGGACTCGGTCTTCTGGGCGTGGCAGGTTACTACATGGTGCTCCTTAAGCTCATGCCGGGTGCTCCCGCCAAGGACGTGGTCACCCAGCTGGTAGGCCTTGGCTTCGGCGGCTCGCTGATCTCCATCTTCGCCCGTCTGGGCGGCGGCATCTTCACCAAGGGGGCCGACGTCGGCGCTGACCTGGTCGGCAAGGTAGAGGCCGGCATTCCCGAGGACGATCCCCGCAATCCTGCGGTCATCGCCGACAACGTGGGCGACAACGTGGGCGACTGCGCAGGAATGGCAGCCGACCTCTTCGAGACCTACGCCGTCACCCTGATCGCCGCCATGCTCCTGGGCGCCATCACCTTCACCGACTCCGCAACGGTCAGCTACCCGCTGATCCTGGGCGGCATCTCCATCGTCACCTCCATCATCGGCACCTACTTCGTGAAGCTGGGCAAGAGCGGCAGCATCATGGGCGCTCTCTACAAGGGGCTCATCGTCTCCGGCGTCCTCGCCTCCATCGCCTTCTTCTTCGTCACCATGCAGATGTTCCCGCAGGGGCTGACCAACGCGGCCGGCGCCAGTTTCTCGGCGATGAACGTCTTTATCTCCTCACTCGTCGGCCTGGCCGTTACCGGCGCCATCTTCTGGATCACCGAGTACTACACCTCCACCGAGTACGGGCCGGTCAAGCACATTGCCCAGGCCTCCACCACCGGTCACGGCACCAACGTCATCGCCGGTCTCGGCGTCTCCATGAAATCCACCGCACTTCCGGTGATCGTGATCGCCGCAGGGATCATCATCTCCTACGAGTGCGCAGGCGTCTACGGCATCGCCATCGCCGCGGTCTCCATGCTCTCCCTGACCGGTATCGTGGTCGCCATGGACGCTTACGGTCCGATCACCGACAACGCAGGCGGCATCGCCGAGATGGCCGAGCTGGATGAGTCGGTGCGCGCCGTAACCGACCCGCTTGACGCGGTCGGCAACACGACCAAAGCGGTCACCAAGGGATACGCGATCGGTTCCGCGGGACTTGCCGCCGTCATCCTGTTCACCGCATACGTGGACGAATTGAATCACTCCCTGATGATTGCCGGCAAAGAGCTGCTCAGGTTCGACCTTTCCGATCCCTACATCATCGTGGGCCTCTTCATCGGCGGCATGCTCCCCTACTACTTCGCGGCGCTCTGCATGGAAGCGGTCGGCAAGGCCGGCGGCGCCGTGGTCGACGAAGTCCGTCGCCAGTTCCGCACCATCAAGGGAATCATGGAAGGGACCGGCAAGCCGGACTACGCAGCATGCGTCGACATCGTCACCAAGACCGCTCTCAAAGAGATGATCATCCCGGGTCTCATCCCGATCCTGGTGCCGATCGTGGTCGGTTTCACCCTGGGTCCCAAGGCGCTGGGGGGCGTGATCGTAGGCTCCATCGTCACCGGTATCTTCGTGGCNNGACCACCGGCGGCGGCGCCTGGGACAACGCCAAGAAGTACATCGAGGACGGCTTCCACGGCGGCAAGGGTAGCGAAGCCCACAAGGCAGCCGTGACCGGCGACACCGTCGGCGACCCCTATAAGGACACCGCGGGTCCCGCAGTCAACCCGATGATCAAGATCATCAACATCGTCTCCCTGCTCATCGTTCCGCTGCTGAACAAGATGTAGGCGAGGCTGCACCAGTAAGGCAAAAAGGCGCTCCGGATTTACGGGGCGCCTTTTTTAATTAAAGATATAAGACAAACATCCGGACGCTGATCTGCCTGAAAAGGCATGATAAACGGAACACTTAACTCATAAAGGCCAGGGTGATCAGGTTCGATCAGGTAAATCTGCGTCCCGTGAACTGGTCTTGCTGCAGAGTTGACGTCGCGGAAAGGGTGTCGGGTTACGCTGCGCTAACCCGACCTACGCGACAGCGCGACCTATAAAGCTAGGAAGAGCCGACTCCCCTTTCCTTACTCACATCCCCGAACCGCTCCTCGCCCAGCCGCATCCGCATCCCCTCCAGATAGAGCCGCTCGTACTTCGCCGCAGCCTCGTCCCAGGTGAATCTCTTCGCCATGGCGTTTCGCCGCAAGGTGACAATCGCGGCGGGGTCCCGGTACCAGGTGTGCACCGCCCAGCCGACCGTGTCGAAGAGGGCGCCGGCGTTCAGATCCCGGAACTTGAAGCCGTCTCCGCTGCGCGTGCCGGCATCGAAGTTCTGCACCGAGTCGTCGAGACCTCCGGTTGCCCGCACGATCGGAATGGTGCCGTAGCGCATGCTGTACATCTGGTTCAGGCCGCACGGCTCGAAGGCGGAGGGCATCAGGAAGAAGTCGCACCCCCCCTCGATCTGGTGGGCCAGGCGGTTGTCGTACCCGATCCGGCAGGCGAAGCGCTCCGGATGCCGGGCCGCGAGGTCGCCGAAGTAGAAGTGGGCCCAGGGCTCGCCGGCGCCAAGGAGCACGAGCTGGATGTCTAGTTCCAAAAGTCTCGGCATCGCCTCGGCCAGGGTGTCGATCCCTTTTTGCTTCACCAGGCGCGAGACCATCCCGATAAGCGGCACATCGTCGCGCTCGGGAAGCCCCAGGGCGCGCTGCAGCTCCCGTTTGCAGAGGGCCTTGCCCCCCAGGTTGCCCGCGCAGTAGTTGGCCGCCAGGTGCGGGTCGCTCTCCGGGTTCCATTCGTCGTAGTCGACGCCGTTCAGGATGCCGGAAAGCGCGCCGGCGCGCTCCCGGACCACCCCCTCCAGACCCCAGCCGAACGCGGGGGTCTGGATCTCCCTGGCGTATCCCTCGCTCACCGTGTTGACGAGCGTCGCGTGGTAGATCCCCCCCTTCAGGAGGTTGACCTGGTTCTGCATCTCGAGCCCCAGGAAGGTGAAATGCTCCCACCCCACGCCGAGCACATCCATGGCCCCCTCGTAGAAGCTCCCCTGGTGCTGCATGTTGTGGATGGTGAGCAGCGAGGCCGCCTGTGCCAGCTGCGCGTCGTGGCGGTACACGGTGTTCATCAAAAGCGGAACCGCGGCGGTGTGCCAGTCGTGGGCATGGACCAGGTCCGGGGTGAAGCGGATCATCTTGCAAAGCTCCAGGCTCGCCCTGGAGAGAAAGATGAAGCGGTTGTCGTTGTCGAGGTATCCCCTGTTGTCCGTCTCGTAGAGGGACTCGCGGCCGTAGAAGCTCTCGTGCTCCAGAAAGTATATCGGCACGTCGCTGCCCGGTATCCTCCCCTCCGAAACACCGCAGTACATGTCGCCGATCACCCCCATGGGGACGACCAGCGCGCCGGGGAGCCCGCGCAGGTGGAATCGCTGCCGGTCAACCTTGTAGTAGCGGGGCATCACGACCCTCACGTCGTGCCCCCGGGCTTCGAGGTACTTGGGAAGAGCACCGGCAACGTCGGCCAGCCCCCCTTCCTTGGCGAAGGGAACGGCTTCGGATGCGGTAATGAGGATGTTCAGACGCATATAAATCGGCTCTCCTGTCGCGTGTGCTGTGGCAAAGGCCTCAAAAAAAATACCATGCAAAGTTGGCGGCGCAATGAAACGCCGTTAATTATTCCCGTTCATCCCCGTTTTTAACCTGAAGGCGGGCCTCGGCCACGGCGCGCAGCCTGGCCACCCGCTCCACTACCGGAGGATGGCTGTAATAAAAGGCGGCGTACCAGGGGTGGGGGTGCAGGTTCGCCAGGTTCTCCCGCGACAGCTTCACGAGCGCGGAGGCGAGCGCNNCGATGGAGAAAAGAAAGCTCACCATGAGAATCTGTGCTGCGAAGGACGCCTCCTGGAGGCCGAACATGCCGGGAAGCCCGCCCCATCCGATCAGCTGGTGCACCAGGTAGAAGAGCGCCAGTGCCANNCCGGTGAAGTAGGCGTTGGAGTGGAGGCTGCGACGCGAGGCATCCATCTGCATCACCCCTTTCACCTCGATCCCCGCCTTTTGCAGCATGAGCCGGATCTCCTCTGCCAGCTCCCGGTCGTCCAGCGGCTCGAACTTCGAGAAGAGCGGCTCGATGATGTACGGGGAGAGGTAGATCATGGTGATGGAGAAAAGGGCGAAGAAACCCCAGACCCAGAGCCACCAGAGGTCCGGGGAATGCCGGACCAGCAGCAGGGCGGCCGATGCCATGATCGTGAGCAGGAACGTGGAGAGGAGCGTCGACTT
>DNRQ01000029.1 GCA_003499925.1 Geobacter sp. | reverse complement strand
ATCTTCGAGGAGTTCAAGGGTACCGGCAACATGGAACTCCACCTGGACAGAAAGCTGGTCGAGAAGCGGACCTTCCCGGCCATCGACATCAACAAGTCGGGGACCAGGAAGGAGGAGCTCCTGATCGACAAGGCCTCCCTGAACCGGATCTGGATCCTCAGGAAGGTGCTCCATCCGATGAACGTGGTCGACTCCATGGAGTTCCTGATCTCCAAGCTGGGGGGGACCAAGAGCAACCAGGCCTTCCTCGATTCCATGAGCAAGTGAAAAAAGTGTTGAAACTTTATGCCGAAGATGTTATTTGTAGCAACTTTCCGGCTTAATAATTATGATAGGTAACGGGGCACGCCCCGCGAGGAGGAAGATATGAAAGAAGGAATTCACCCGAAATACGAAGAGATTACCGTTAAGTGCCTTTGCGGTAACAATTTCCAGAGCCGTTCCACCAAATCGGAAATCTCCACGGAAATTTGCTCGCAGTGCCATCCGTTCTACACCGGCAAGCAGAAGCTGATCGACACCGCCGGCCGCGTCGAGCGTTTCCGCAAGAGATACAACATTGCGGCGGCAGCGCCTGCCGAAGAAAGCTAGAGGCTCTCGCGTTTGCGGATCCGTTTCGAGGGGATTTTGTCTAGTGGCGAAATCCCCTTATTTCGTTTTCTTTTGAGCCCGACTAGCCTTTGAAGGATCTTCATGAAGGTTGCGCTTCTCCAACACACCCCCGAGCCCGAGCAGACCATCGCGTTGGCGGCCAGGCTTTGCTATTCGCATATCGACATCGAAGCGCTCAAGGAGAGGATCTCCGGCGCCGACATCAAAACCTTCCTGGACAAGATCATGTCGCTCGGACACCAGTCCGTGCTGGAGCATGCCTCCTTCACCTTCGGGGTGGAGGGGATTTCGCGCGTGACCAGCCACCAGCTGGTCCGGCACCGGGTCGCCTCCTATTCCCAGCAGTCCCAGCGCTACGTCTCCCACAAGGAGCGCTTCGCGGTCGTCACTCCCCCCTCCATAGCCGCAAACCCGGAGTTCGCCGAGCGCTTCGAGGCGCAGGTGGCAGCGCTGCATGCGGCTTACGGCGCGCTGGTCGAGGCTGGAGTCCCGGCTGAGGATGCGCGCTACCTGCTCCCCAACGCCACGGAGACCAAGGTCCTGGTCACCATGAACGCCCGGGAGCTGTTGCATTTCTTTGCCGTGCGCTGCTGTGAGCGTGCGCAGTGGGAGATCCGGGCCATGGCAGTCGAGATGCTGAGACTGGTCCGGCCGGTGGCGCCCACCGTATTCCGCAACGCCGGTCCCGGCTGTCTCGGGGGCCCCTGCCCCGAAGGGGCGATGTGCTGCGGCAAGATGGCCGAGGTGAGGGATTTCTTCCAAGCCATGTAGCTGCGAGTGATTCTAGCTCCCTTCCCTTAATGGAGGGATTGGGGGAGGGTCTTGCTGCTAGCCCCCCTCCCTTGATGGGAGGGGCTGGGGGAGGGTGGCAAACCCTTGATCCAAAAAGCGCCCCGGCTGGCGCGTCCCCTCTGCCTCCTCCCGGTTTTCCCGCGTCCGCTCCGGCGGCTTCATTAAAGAGGTAACAGTGTCAAAGATCAACATAGGCGGACAGGCGGTACTTGAAGGGGTGATGATGCGGGCTCCCCGCTCGCTCGCCATCGCCGTCAGACGCCCCGACGGTGAAATCTCCATCAAGAGCGAAATGGTGATCCCCCTCTCCGAGAGGTTTCCCATCGTGAAGCTTCCCATCCTCAGGGGTGCCGTGGCGCTTTTCTCCTCCCTGATCATCGGCGTGCAGGCGCTGAACTTCTCCGCCAACGAGGCGCTCGCCGAGGGAGAGGAGAAGGAGGAACTCTCGAGCTGGGCGATCGGCGGCACCATGGCCGCAGCCTTCGGCTTCGGCATCCTGCTTTTCTTCATCATGCCGCTCTACCTCACCAAGCTGCTGGTCCCGGTCATCGGCGACTCCAACATCGTTTTCAATCTGGTGGACGGCGTGATACGCGTCGCGGTTTTCCTGATCTACATCATCGGGATCTCCCGCATGTCCGACATCCAGCGGGTGTTCCAGTACCACGGCGCCGAGCACAAGTCGATTTTCACCTTCGAGGCCGGAGAGGAACTGATCGTCGAGAACGTGCGCAAGTACAGCTGCCTGCATCCGCGCTGCGGCACCAGCTTCCTGCTGATCGTGATGCTGGTGAGCATCCTGGTCTTCTCCCTGATACCGAAACTGTGGCCCTTCTACATGAAGGCCGGCTCCAGGATCTTCCTGCTTCCGATCATCGCGGGCGTCTCCTATGAGATCCTGAAGTGGACTGCGAAGCACGACAGCCATCCGCTGGTGAAGCTCGTGATCTCGCCGGGACTGGCCCTGCAGCGTCTGACCACCAGGGAGCCGGACGACAGCCAGATCGAGGTGGCAATCAAGTCGATGCAGGTGGCGCTCGATCTGAACGCCGGCCACAAGGACGACCGGCTGGTGGTTTGAGAGGCCGTGAAAGGTGAAGGGTGAAAGGTGACATAACCTACCTTTGCACCCCCCCTTTTGGACTGCTCCCCCCTTTGAAAAAGGGGGGTGGGGGGGGATTTAAAAATGCTGCGGATGAGGATACTTTTCCCCTGGTACTTGGGGGATGTAAACGTTTGCAGATCAGGCCCAATGGCTTTTATTGAGGTTTTTACATGTTTGAAAAGATAGCAGAACTGGAAAGACGTTTTGAGGAGCTGGAGTCGCTCCTGTCCCAGCCCGAGGTGCTGGGGAACCAGCCCGAATTCAGGCGGCTCTCCAAGGAGCACGCCGGACTGTCGGAGCTGGTAGCGGCCTTTCGCGAATACAAGAAGATCCTCGCCGACATGGAGGACAATCGCGAACTGCTGAAGGAGCCGGACCAGGAGATGCGCGAGATGGCCCAGGCCGAGCTGTTGGGTCTCGAAGAGCGCCGCAGCGCCTTGGAGAGCGACATCAAGCTGTTGCTCCTCCCCAAGGATCCCAATGACGACAAGAGCGTGGTGCTGGAGATCCGGGCCGGAACCGGTGGTGACGAGTCCGCGCTGTTCGCGGGAGACCTGTTCCGGATGTATTCGCGTTTCGCCGAACTGAACCGATGGCGCGTCGAGGTGATTTCCGCCTCCGAGTCAGAGAAAGGCGGCTTCAAGGAGGTTGTGGCGCTTGTCGAGGGGAGCGGAGTGTTCGCGCGGCTCAAGTACGAGTCGGGGACCCATCGGGTTCAGCGGGTACCTGAGACCGAGGCGCAGGGTCGCATCCACACCAGCGCCTGCACCGTCGCGGTGCTTCCCGAGGCCGAGGACGTCGACATCGACATCAACCCCGCCGATCTCAAGATCGACGTCTATCGCTCCTCCGGTGCCGGCGGGCAGCACGTCAACACCACCGACTCCGCGGTCAGGATCACCCACCTTCCCACCGGGACCGTCGTTGCCTGTCAGGAAGAGCGCAGCCAGATAAAGAACCGCGCCAAGGCGATGAAAGTGCTCAAGTCGAGGATCCTGGACTCCATCGTGATGGAGAACAATGCCAAGATGGCGGCGGACCGTAAGAGCCAGGTCGGCAGCGGCGACCGGAGCGAGAGGATACGGACCTACAACTATCCCCAGGGGAGGATGACCGATCACAGGATCGGGCTCACCCTCTATCGTCTGGACGCCATCATGGCCGGCGACATCGCCGAGATCGCCGACGCGTTGCGGGCCCATTACCAGATGGAAGCCCTGCAAGCCCAGAGCGAGGGCGCCTGACCTCAGGGTCCATGAAGTCCATGAAGTCCATGAAGTCCATGAAGTCCATGAAGTCCATGAAGTCCATGAAGTCCATGAAGTCCATGAAGTCCATGAAGTCCATGAAGTCATGGCAGAGAAGCTAAACATGACCACGCACCAGGAAAAATGGGACGTCCTCAAGATCCTCACCTGGACCAAGGGGTACCTTGCCGAAAAGGGGGTGGAAAACCCGAGGCTTGAGGCAGAGTGGATGCTCTGCGAGGCACTCTCCCTGGACCGGGTCGGTCTCTACCTCAACTTTGACAAGCCCCTGACCGAAGGCGAGCTGGCGGCTTACCGGGGCATGGTGGGGCGGCGCGGCAGGCGCGAGCCGCTGCAGTACATACTGGGAAGCCAGGAGTTCATGGGACTTGAGTTTCAGGTCACGCCGGCGGTCCTGATACCGCGCCACGACACCGAGCTGCTGGTCACCGAAGCCGTGAAGAGGGGAGCCGGAAGCCGCAGCATCCTGGACATAGGCACCGGCAGCGGCTGCGTGGCGATTGCACTTGCCAAGGCGCTCCCGGGGGCGGAGATTTTCAGCGTCGACATCTCCGGCGAGGCGCTCGCCGTTGCCCGCGGCAACGCGCAACGAAACGGCGCGGCCGTGCAGTTTTTCCAGGGTTCCCTCCTCGAACCATTCTCCGGCCGGCGCTTCGACATGATCGTCTCCAACCCTCCCTACATACCTGCGGCGGAGCTAGCCACGCTGCAGCAGGAGGTGCGCGGCTTCGAGCCTCTCGGGGCGCTGGACGGCGGAGCCGACGGTCTCGACTTTTACCGGCGCATCACCGATGGCGCGCCCGATCACCTGAACCCCGGTGGCTGGCTGCTCTTCGAGGTCGGTGCAGGTCAGGCACCGCAAGTGCTGGAGTTGCTGGGGACGGGCGGTTTCGGTACGGACGGTTTCGTGGAGCTTGATCCCGCAGGCATAGAGCGGGTGGCAGGCGGCAGGCTGACAAACAATTAACCATAACGCAATCCCCTCCTGATGGAGGCGGGTCAATACACAGAGATATCGACAAAGAGGTAACAGTCAGTGGACAAACTGGTAATCAAAGGCGGCAACAAACTCTCCGGCGAGGTGACCGTGAGCGGTTCCAAGAACGCCGCCCTTCCCATATTCATCTCCACCATCCTGGCACCCGGCTGCCACGAGATCAGCAACGTACCCTTCCTGAGGGACATCAACACCACCATCAAGGTGTTGGAGAATCTGGGCGCCAGGGTTGACGGCAGGGGCAACGTCGTCAAGATCGACACCACAGACCTGAACAGCTTCGAAGCCACCTACGACCTGGTGCGTACCATGCGCGCCTCCGTCCTCGTGCTCGGGCCGCTCTTGGCGCGGTTCGGACAGGCAAGGGTATCGCTTCCCGGCGGCTGCGCCATCGGGGCCAGGCCGATCAACCTGCACCTGAAGGGGCTGGCCGCGCTGGGCGCCGAGATCACGCTGGAGCACGGTTACGTTGAGGCGAAGGCGAAGCGGCTCAAAGGGGCGAGGATCAACTTCGACATCTCCACCGTCGGCGGAACCGAGCAGCTTCTGATGGCCGCGGCGACCGCCCAGGGTGAGACCGTCCTGGAGAATGCGGCGCGCGAGCCGGAAATTGTCGACCTTGCCGAGATTCTCATCAAGATGGGAGCTCGGATCGACGGGGCCGGAACCGACACCATTCGCATCTCCGGTGTCGAGGCGCTCACACCCGCCAATCACTCCGTGATGCCCGATCGCATCGAGGCCGGGACCTTCATGGTCGCCGCGGCCATCACCGGCGGCGACATCAAGATCCGCAACATGCGTCTCGATCACCTCGACGCCCTGGCGTTCAAGCTGCAGGATGCCGGAGTCGAGATCACCAACAAGGACAACCTGGTCCGCGTGAAGGGGCCCAAGAAGATCAGGAGCGTCAACATCAAGACCAGGCCCTATCCCGGTTTTCCGACCGACATGCAGGCGCAGTTCATGGCGCTCATGTGTATAGCCGAGGGAGCCAGCGTCATCTCCGAGAACATCTTCGAGAACCGCTTCATGCACGTCTCCGAGCTGCTTCGTTTCGGTGCCGACATCATTGCCGAGGGGAACAGCGCCACCGTCAAGGGAGTCAAGAAGCTTTCCGGAGCCCCCGTAATGGCGACCGACCTGCGCGCCTCAGCCTCCCTGATTCTGGCCGCCCTGGCAGCCGACAACACCAGCGAGATCTCCCGCATCTATCACCTCGACAGAGGTTACGAGGCCATAGAGAAGAAGCTGGCAGCCCTAGGAGCGGACATAGTCCGTGTCCAAGATAATAACCAATAGGTCCATGAAGTCCATGAAGTCCATGAAGTCCATGATTTTGCAGTCAAGCCAAGAGGTTAATTGAATGACTGATTACATCACCATTGCCATACCGAAAGGACGGATCCTGCAGGATTCCGTCGCCCTCTTCAAGAAGATCGGCATCGACTGCGACGAGCTTCTCTCCAACACCCGGAAACTCGTGTTCGAGAACGAGGCCCAGAAGATGCGTTACATGATCGTGCGGGCAACCGACGTCCCGACCTACGTCGAGTACGGCTGCGCGGATCTCGGCATCGTCGGCAAGGACACCCTGATGGAGCAGGAGAAGGATCTCTACGAACCGCTCGACCTGAAGTTCGGCTACTGCCGGATGATCATCGCCGAGCCGGTGGAGCTTTCCAGCAAGGACGACCCGTCGGTCTGGAACAACATCAGGATAGCCACCAAGTATCCCAGCGTGACGGAGAAGTATTTCGCGGCCAAGGGAATCCAGGTCGAGCTGATCAAGCTGTACGGCTCCATCGAGCTGGCCCCGATCGTCGGGCTTTCCGAGCGCATCGTCGACCTGGTTTCCACCGGCGAGACCCTGAAGCAAAACGGCCTGGTGGAGGTTGAGACCATCGCGGAGATCACCTGCCGGCTGGTCGTCAACAGGGCGAGCCTGAAGACCAAGCACGAGCGGATCTCGAAGATCATCGAGGGGCTGGAACAGCACATATAAGAGGTGCTGCGTGGAAAAAGCGTTGGCTGATGTCTTATTGTAATCCTTCTGAATTGAATGCCATGAATTTGCGAGGTTAAAATGCAGTTCCTCGACATAAGGGAAGCGGGTTTTGAGGCAAAGTTTGCAGCCATCGTGGAGCGCGGCGAGGAGTCGGGCCGCGAGGTGGAAGAGGTGGTTCAGGGTATCATCGCCGACGTGCGCAGCCGCGGTGATGAGGCGCTCCTCGATTACACCAGGCGATTCGACCGGCTGGATTGCGACGCGGCCGCCCTTGAGGTGACCCCGGCGGAATTCGAAAAGGCCTTTTCACAGGTTGACGAGCGTGACCTGGCGGCCCTGAAGCTTGCGGTCGAGCGGGTGACCCGTTTCCACGAAAAGCAGAAGCAGCAGAGCTGGCTCTCCACGGAGGAGCCTGACATCATGCTCGGTCAGAAGGTGACGCCGCTTGCCAAAGTCGGCATCTACGTCCCGGGGGGCAAGGCCTGCTACCCGTCCTCCGTCATCATGAATGCGGTCCCGGCCAAGGTCGCGGGGGTCGGCGAGATCATCATGGTGGCTCCGGCGCCGGGCGGTGAGACCAACCCGCACGTGCTGGTGGCTGCGAAGCTTGCCGGCGTGGACCGGGTATTCAGGATCGGCGGCGCCCAGGCGGTAGCGGCCCTAGCCTATGGCACAAACAGCATACCCCGGGTGGACAAGATCACCGGACCGGGAAACATCTACGTGGCGACGGCGAAGAAACTCGTTTTCGGCCAGGTCGGCATCGACATGATCGCGGGCCCGAGCGAAATCCTGGTCATCAACGACGGCAGCGGCAATCCGGCCCATATCGCGGCCGACCTGCTGTCGCAGGCGGAGCACGACGAACTCGCCTCTTCGGTGCTGATCACGACTGAGCGCTCCTTCGGCGAGCAGGTGGCGGCAGAGGTCGAGTGCCAACTCCTGGAGCTCTCCAGAGAGGCGATAGCGCGCAAGTCATGGGATTCATTCGGCGTCATTATCGTCGCCGGAACGCTGGACGAGGCGATCGCCTTCTCCAACAGGATAGCGCCCGAACACCTGGAGCTGGCCGTTGAGCATCCCTTCGAGATCCTGCCGCTCATCAGCAATGCAGGGGCGATTTTCATGGGACACTACACGCCGGAGGCCTCGGGCGACTACCTAGCCGGCCCGAACCACACGCTTCCCACCGGCGGTACGGCCCGGTTCTTCTCGCCGCTCTCGGTCGATGACTTCGTGAAGAAGAGCTCCATCATCCACTTCACCAAGGGTGGCTTGCAGAGAATCGGCAAGGACATCGTCAGGATTTCGGAACTGGAAGGGTTGGATGCCCACGGCAGGTCGGTGAGCCTCAGGCTCGACAGTTAGCGTTCAAGGCATTTTTGCAATCAAGGAGGAGGCGGCATGGCCAGATCGGCAGTCATCGAACGGATCACCAAGGAGACGCAGATCAAGCTCTCCCTCGAAATCGACGGGAAGGGGGAGGCGAACATCTCCACCTCCGTTCCGTTTCTGGATCACATGCTGGACCTCTTTGCCCGGCACGGCCTGTTTGACCTGAAGGTTGAGGCGCATGGGGATATCGACATCGATTTCCACCACACGGTGGAAGACATCGGCATCGTGCTCGGCTCCGCCTTCAAGGAGGCGCTGGGCGACAAATGCGGCATCCGCCGCTACGGCCAGGCGAGCGTCCCGATGGACGAGACCCTGGCAAGCGTCGCCACCGACCTCTCCGGGAGACCTTACCTGGTCTACAACGTCCGGCTGCCCAAGGTGAAGATCGGGGATTTCGACGTGGAGCTGGTACGCGAGTTCTTCCAGGGTTTCGTGAACCACTGCGGCGCCAACCTCCATGTGAACGTGATGTACGGCGAGAACGTGCACCATATCCTGGAGGCGTGCTTCAAGGCGGCGGCGCGGGCGCTCGATCAGGCCACACAGATGGACTCCCGCATCGAAGGGGTCATGTCGACAAAGGGGAAGCTTTAGGACGTTCTGAATTAACCGGCTCACAGCCGACTTCGACCGTGATCTTCCTCCCCGTCCAGGCTATAAACTCCCTTCACGTCAAGACTCCCTCCCCTTCAAGGGGAGGGTCGGGGTGGGGATGGGGGCAGGAACGGGGAGCTGAACCATTTAATTCAAAGAGTGTCACCACAACCAGGCATCGCGGCAGGAAGGCCGCTCCTGCAATAGGGCCGTAAGGATTCGGATATGATCGCAATAATAGATTACGGGATGGGGAATCTCCGCTCCGTTCAAAAAGGGTTCGAGAAGGTCGGCTTCGACGCCGTCGTCACCTCCGATCCGAAAGTGCTGCTGGATGCAGAGCGGGTGGTCCTGCCCGGCGTCGGCGCCTTTCGAGACTGCATGAGGAATCTGGAGGAGGGGGGCTTTGTGGAGCCGATCCTCAAGGTGATCCGGGAAGGAAAACCTTTCCTCGGCATCTGCCTCGGGCTGCAGCTCCTCTTCACCGAGAGCGAGGAGTTCGGCCTGCACCAGGGGCTGAACGTGATCCCGGGGCGCGTGCTCCGCTTTCCGGAAGGCATGGAGGAGGCGGGGGAGGATCTGAAGGTTCCCCACATGGGATGGAATCAGCTCACCGTCAAGCGCCCGGCTCCGCTCTTCGAGGGGGTGGAGGACGGCACCAACGTCTATTTCGTGCACTCCTACTACGTGAAGCCGGAAGACGAGAGTGTCGTGGCGTCGACCACCCGCTACGGCATCGATTTCTGCTCGGCGATCTGGCGCGACAACATCGTTGCCGCCCAGTTCCACCCGGAGAAGTCGCAGGACAGGGGTCTGGCGATGCTGAAGAACTTCGCGCTCATGAAGTAACTGGGCCCTCTCGAGCATTTGCTTCAAAGTCCCCTCCCCCGGAGGGGGAGGGTTAGGGAGGGGGAGCCGGNNCCCCCTCCCAGCCTCCCCCCTCCGGGGGGAGGAGAGCGGATAGCGGTTCGATATAGATGCGGAGCAAAGGCGGCTCATCAAGCCGCCTCATTTGAAATAACTTTGGGGTTTAAATGATAATTATTCCAGCGATAGATCTGAAGGGTGGCTGCTGCGTCCGTCTGGAGCAGGGTCTCATGGAGAAGGACACGCTGTTCAACGACGACCCCGCGGCACAGGGGGCGGAGTGGCAGCGCCAGGGAGGAGAAATCCTCCATATCGTCGACCTGGACGGCGCCTTTGCCGGTGAGCCGAAGAACAGGTCGGCAATCGAGGCGATCGTCAAGGGGGTCACCATCCCGACCCAGCTGGGCGGCGGGATCAGGGATATCGCGACGGTCGAGGCGTACCTCTCGCTTGGCATCGGCCGGGTGATCGTAGGGACCGCCGCGCAGAGGAACCCGGAATTCGTCAAGGAGGCGTGTACCCTCTTCCCCGGGCGGATCGTGGTCGGCATCGATGCCAAGGACGGCATGGTCGCGGTCCAGGGCTGGGCCGAGGTGACCGGGGTCACGGCGACCGATCTGGCGCAAAAACTCGAGGGTTATGGCGTCTCGGCCATCATCTACACGGACATCAGCCGTGACGGCATGATGCAGGGGCCCAACATCCAGGCGACCAAGGCGCTGGCCGAATCGATCAGCATTCCGGTGATCGCCTCGGGCGGCCTGTCATCGCTCCAGGATATCGAGAACCTGATGGCGATAGAATCCTCAGGCGTGACCGGGGTAATCACCGGGAAGGCGATCTATTCGGGTGCCATCAACCTCGCCGAGGCCATCGCACTAACCAAGAGGCAGGGTTAAGATAAAGATTAAGATTGAGGATTAGAGGCAATATCCCACCAACCTGCTGGTTGGCTCTCGCCTTACTCTCAATCTCAATCTCAACTTACTCTCAATCTTAATCTTAATCTTAATCTTAATCTTAATCTTAATCTTAATCTTAATCTGGAGTTAAGATGCTGACCAAGAGAATAATCCCCTGTCTCGACGTAAAGGGGGGCAGGGTAGTGAAAGGTGTCCAGTTCCTGGGGCTGCGCGACGCCGGCGACCCGGTGGAGATCGCCGAGCTGTACGACAGCCAGGGGGCGGACGAGCTCACCTTCCTCGACATCACGGCCTCATCGGATGACCGCGACATCATCATCGACGTGGTGCGCCGCACCGCCGAGCGGGTCTTCATGCCGCTCACCGTCGGCGGCGGCGTCAGGGTGGTGGAGGATATCAGGCGACTTCTGAACGCAGGGGCCGACAAGGTTTCCATCAACACGGCGGCAGTGCAGCGTCCAGAGTTCGTCAGCGAAGCAGCCGAGAAGTTCGGCTCGCAGTGCACGGTGGTCGCCATCGATGCGCGCAGCAGGGCCGACGGCGGCTGGGAGGTCTATACCCACGGCGGCAGGAACCCGACCGGGATCGACGTCATCGAGTGGGCGCACCGGATGGAAAGCATGGGCGCCGGCGAAATCCTGCTCACCAGCATGGACCGCGACGGTACCAAGGACGGCTACGACCTGCCGCTCACCCGCGCCGTGGTCGATGCGGTCAGCATTCCGGTGATCGCCTCCGGCGGCGTCGGCGGGCTTTCACACCTCTACGACGGCTTCACCCGGGCCGGCGCCAGCGCGTGCCTGGCCGCCTCGATATTCCATTACCGCGAGCATACCATCGAGGAGGCGAAGCAGTACCTCCGCGAAAGGGGCGTCGCCGTCCGGCTTTGACGGATCGGCACTAGGAGCTAAAGATGGAACAGCCCAAGGAAGACATCATAGGCGCGGTCTACCGCGTGATCCAGGAACGCAAGGCGAACCCGACCGATACCTCCTACACCGCGAGTCTGATGGCGAAGGGGATCGACAAGATCCTCAAGAAGATCGGCGAGGAGGCGACCGAGGTGGTGATCGCCGGCAAGGGGGGGAAGCGCGAGGAGATCGTTTACGAGACGGCCGACCTCATCTTCCACAACCTGGTGCTGCTTGGCTTCTACGACATCGACCCCGAGGAGGTCTACACCGAGCTGCGCCGCCGCTTCGGCATCTCGGGGATCGAGGAGAAGCAGTCGCGGGTGCTCTGAATCTGCGAAACCTCAGAAATTCCTTGACAATTTACACCTTCGTGATATAGTGCTGATTCCTTGAATAATGTCTGCCGGCCCGATCTACCCACGAAATTAGTAAATCTAGATAGAGAAGGGGGGGGAATATGAATGCCGGGAGTAAAGGTAAAAGAAGCTGAACCGTTTGAACTTGCACTGAAAAAGTTCAAGAAGCAGTGCGAGAAAGCTGGGATCCTTTCAGAGGTCCGCAAGAGAGAGCACTACGAGAAGCCGAGTATCAAGAAGAAGAAAAAGGCGATTGCAGCGCGCAAGCGTGCCCTGAAGAAACAGCGCAAGATGGTAGATTAAGAGGGATGTATGCAACTGCGGGAGAGACTCACAGCGGAGATGAAGGAAGCGATGAAGAGCCGCGATGCACTGCGACTCTCCACCATCCGCATGGTCCTCTCCTCGGTGAAAAACCGGGATATCGAGCTCAGGCGCGAACTGAGCGACGCGGAGATCACCGAAACCATCGTCACCCTCTGCAAGCAGCGCCGGGAATCCATCAGGCTCTTTAAGGAAGCAGGCAGACAGGAGCTAGTGGATAAGGAGGAGGCGGAGCTGGCGCTTCTCCTCGGATTCCTCCCCCAGCAGCTGACGCGGGAAGAGCTGGAGTCCCTCGTGGACCGGGCTATCGCGGAAACCTCCGCTACGAGCGGAAAGGACATGGGCAGGGTGATGAAGGCCTTGGCTCCCTCGGTTTCCGGCCGCGCAGATGGCAAGCTGGTGAGCGAAGTTGTAAAGGAGAAGCTCGCGTAGATATCGCCCCCGGGACGATCTCCCGGGGGTGGTTGCGGGTTTTGCGTAATTGAGTGGGGGCGAATCTAGCGATTGCCCCTTCTTTTACTTTGTGGCTGCTGACCAGGTGTATGCATGATCCTTCTCGACATCTTTATCTGGGTTGTTCTCATTTTTTTTGTGGCAAAGGGGTTCTCGAAGGGGCTGGTGCGAGAGGCATGCTCTCTGCTCGGCCTTGTCACGGGCGGTTGGGCCGCCTTCAGATACGATTCATTTCTCAGTCAGGGGATCAGGCATTTCATCAACCTCCCCCCGCAAGTGGCGCAGCCGCTCTCGTTTTTCCTCATCTTCATGCTGCTTGGCATCCTCTTCTATTTTCTCGGTCATCTGCTTACCGTCATCTTCAAGATCATGCTGCTGGGAGGGATCAACCGGATCGGTGGCGTGGTATTCGGCTTTCTTGAAGGGGGCTTCATCCTCTGCGTGTTGCTCTATCTCGGGACCATGAAACCGGTCCCCGACAGGGTGAAGGGGCTCATCACCGGCTCCAAGACGGCCCAGGCCTTCGCGGCCACCGGCGGGAGTATCGCCGCGGGTTGGGAAGGTGCGGTACGAAGGGAATCGCCTCCGCAGGGAGCGCGAACAAAATAAGGACTTGATGTGTCGATGATACCGGACGATAAGGTTAGGGAGGTGCGCGAGAGGGCCCCCATCCTCGAGGTCATCTCCGACTACATGAGCCTCCGGAAATCGGGGGCTAACTACCAGGGACTCTGCCCGTTTCACAGCGAAAAGAGCTCCTCGTTCAACGTCAACCCGGCACGGGGCATCTTCCACTGCTTCGGCTGCGGCGCAGGCGGCAACGTGGTCACCTTCGTGATGCGCATGGAGGGGATGAACTTCCCCCAGGCGGTGAAATTCCTCGCCAAGCGGGTCGGCGTGGACATTCCGGAGCGGCCGCTTAGCCACGACGAAAAGCGCAAGGTAGACGAGCAGGAGCAGCTGTACCGCATCAACGAAATGGCAGGTGAGTTCTACCGCCGCGTGCTGGAATCCGACGAGGCCGGCGGCGCCGGCAGAAATTACCTTCAGCGTCGCGGGGTTGACGCGGACACCGCCGCCACCTACCGGCTCGGTTTCGCTCCGGACGGTTGGGACAATCTGGCGAAGCACCTGCAGAGAAAGGGAGTGTCTCCGGAACAGGCTGAAAAGCTCGGGCTCCTGAGGAAAAGGGAGGGAAAGGACGGCTATTACGATACCTTCCGCAATCGCCTCCTTTTCACCATCTCCGATCTGCACGGACGCGCCATCGGTTTTGGCGGCAGGGTGATGGACGACTCGCTGCCCAAGTACATCAACTCCCCGGAGTCGCCGGTCTATCGC
The DNA here is from genome assembly GCA_003499925.1 of Geobacter sp. Taxonomy (GTDB): domain Bacteria; phylum Desulfobacterota; class Desulfuromonadia; order Geobacterales; family Geobacteraceae; genus Geomonas. The sequence continues at coordinate 51,985 of DNRQ01000029.1, read as the reverse complement.
AAGAGCGAGGTGCTGTTCGGCCTGGATCTGGCCAAGAAGGGGATGCGGGAAAAGGGGAGCGCCATCATCGTCGAGGGTTACTTCGACCACCTGGCGCTCTATCGCGCCGGTTACACCAACACGGTGGCCACCTGCGGCACGGCGCTCACTCCGCAGCACCTGAAGATCCTGAGGCGCTACGCGGAACGCGTGTACATGCTCTTTGACGGGGACGAAGCCGGCCGCAAGGCGACCGTGAGGTCGATGGAGCTCTTCCTGGAGGAAGGTTTCCCGGCGCGGGTCGTAGAGGTCCCCTCGGAGGACGACCCCGACACCTTCATCGGGCGCGAAGGGGGTGCCGCTTTTGCGCCGCTTCTGGAGAAGGCGCAGCCGATCTTCGAGTTCTTCTATCGCGGTTTGATGCGAACTCTCGACACCCGCGGCGTGGAGGGGAAGGTCGCCTTCGTGAACGAGGTTTCGCCCCGGCTCCTGAAGATCGGCGACCCGGTCGAGAGGGCGCTCTACGAGAAGGAGATCTGCCGGGCCGTAGGTATAGACCAGGCGATGCTGCAAAAAAAGGTGGGGATCGCCCCGGCGCCGGCAAGGCCTCAGACAAAGCCTGCCCCAAGAAGCGCGGGGACGGAAGAGGTGCTGCTGACACTGATGGTGAAGTTCCCGGAAGTGGTGCAAAAGGTGCGCGGCCACGGTGCCGGCAAACTCTTCGGTGCGGGGCACCTGGCCGTTGCCGAGGCGATACTGGCACAGACGGAGCAGGGCGAGGTGGACCTCCCCCAGATCCTGGAACAGCTGGAGTCACCCGAAGAGCGGGCGCGGCTCTTTTCGCTGTTTGTGGAGGATGCACATCTGGAGGACATGAACGCCATCAAGGCGTTTGAGCAGTGCAGGCAGACCCTGGAGCGCGGGGCGCTCAAGGGTGGAGGGAAGGCCCTGGCGAGGGAACTCGCCTCGGTCGATCCGGATTCTCCCAGGTATCTGGAGATTCTGGCCGAACTTGAAGGGTTGCGTAATAAGAAATCGAAATTACTATAGATGCATCAGCGGTAGCGGAGCGTGGTGAAATGGCCAAAAAAAGCATGGACGAAGTGAAGCAGCTCATCGACCTCGGCAAGGAAAAGGGGTTTCTCACCTACGAAGAGGTGAACGACCTCCTCCCTCCCGATATCGTCTCGTCTGACCAGATCGATGACGTGATGAGCATGTTCGGCGATATGGACATCGAGATCGTGGATTCCGCCCAGAAGGTGAAGATCCCGAAGATCAAGATGGATCTTGAGGAAGATGAAGAGCACGAAGGGGAGCAGGAAGAGGTCGAGTTCGAGCCCGGGACCCTCGGGCGCACCAGCGACCCGGTCCGCATGTACCTGCGCGAGATGGGTTCCGTCTCGCTTCTCACCCGCGAGGGTGAGGTCGAGATCGCCAAGAGGATCGAAGTCGGCGAGCGCGACGTCGCGAGCGTTATCCTGAACACCCCGATCACCGTGAAGGAGGTCGTCTCGCTCGGCGAGCGCCTCAGGAAGCTGCAGATCGGGGCGATCGAGATCAGCAAGGACGTCGAGGAAGAGGTGCTGGAGGAGGGTGAAGAGGACCTCCAGGCCATGAAGGTGCTCGGCATCATCGACGAGATCAAGGAATACGACCAGCGCATGGAGGAGATCCAGACCGCGCTGGAGCCGGAAACCGTGGCGGCGAAGGAGCGCGAGCGCCTGCAGGCCGAGCACTCCGAGCTCAAGGTGAAGATGGCGGACCTGCTCAAATCGCTGCGCCTGAAGGACAGGCACATCGAGAAGATCGCACAGCGCCTGAAGGAGCTTTCCTGCAAGGTCGACCAGGTGATGCAGGAGATCTCCGACCTGGAGAATGAGACCTCGACCGGCAAGGATTCCTTCCTCGCCGCATTCGACGGGCTGCGCGGCGCCTCGGAAGGCGAATATGCCAAGAAGCTGAACCTGAGCTTCGACGAGGCGCAGAAGCTGGAGAAGCGCTACCGCACCTCCGAGAAGAACCTGCGCAAGATCGAGCAGGAATCGGGCTTCAAGGCGAGCGACCTCTCCAGCGCGCTGCAGGCGATCGACCACGGTGAGAGAAAGGCGAAACTCGCCAAAAGCGAGCTCGTGGAGGCGAACCTGCGACTGGTTGTTTCCATCGCCAAGAAATACACCAACCGCGGGCTGCAGTTCCTCGACCTGATCCAGGAGGGNNATCAACAAGCTGATCAGGACCAGCCGGCAGCTGGTTCAGGAGATCGGCCGCGAGCCCTCCCCCGAGGAGATCGCCGAGCGGATGGCGCTGCCGCTGGACAAGGTGAGGAAGGTTCTCAAGATCGCCAAGGAGCCGATTTCCCTGGAGACGCCGATCGGCGAGGAGGAGGATTCCCATCTCGGGGATTTCATCGAGGACAAGGGGGTGGTTTCCCCGCTGGAAGCCGTCATCAAGGCGAACCTCTCCGAGCAGACCTCGCGGGTACTCTCCACCCTGACCGCGCGCGAGGAGAAGGTGCTCAGGATGCGTTTCGGCATCGGCGAGAAGAGCGACCACACCCTGGAAGAGGTGGGTCAGGACTTCGAGGTGACCCGGGAGCGCATCAGGCAGATCGAGGCGAAGGCGCTCAGGAAACTGCGCCACCCGAGCCGGGCGAAGAAGCTGAAGAGCTTCGTGGAGTAGCCAAAAGGCCGCACCGGATCATCGGCGCGGCCTCTTTTTTTAGACGAACAGCGAGGTGAGCGATGCAGAAAAAAGCGGTTATCCTGTACAGCGGCGGACTTGATTCCACCACCTGCCTGGCCATCGCCCGGGAGCAGGGGTATGCGCCGTACGCCCTGAGCTTCAGCTACGGCCAGCGACATCAGCAGGAACTGGAGGTCGCCAAGCGCAACGCCCGGCCGATGGGGGCACTGGATCACCTGCTGGTGGAGTTCGACCTGAGAAAGATCGGCGGCAGCGCGCTCACCTCGGACATCGCCGTTCCCAAGGACGGGGTGGAGGACGAGATACCGGTCACCTATGTCCCGGCCCGCAACACGATCTTCCTCTCCTTTGCGCTCGGCTGGGCCGAGACGCTCGGCTCCTTCGACATCTTCATCGGGGTGAACGCCCTGGACTACTCCGGCTATCCCGACTGCAGGCCGGAATTCATCGCAGCCTACGAGGCCATGGCGAACCTCGCCACCAAGGCGGGTGTCGAGGGGCGGGAGCGCATGAAAATACACACGCCTCTCATCAGCCTCAGCAAGGCCGATATCATCAGGAAGGGGCTTTCCCTGGGGGTCGATTACAGTCTCACCCACTCCTGCTACGACCCGGCCGAGGACGGCGCCGCCTGCGGGCTGTGCGACTCCTGTCGCTTGCGCCTGAAGGGATTCGCAGAAGCGGGAGTTGTCGACCCGGTGCGCTATGCGTGAAAGGTGAAAGGTTAAAGGTGAAGGGTGAAGGGTGAAGGGTGAAGGGTGAAAACGAGCGGTTCCTCCCACCTTTGAAAAAGGGGGGTCGGGGGGGATTTTAGCCCTGTTGCAATGAAGTGCCGACGGCGCCTTAAGGCAAATCCCCCTAAATCCCCCTTTTTCAAAGGGGGACTTTTTGCTGCAGCGATGCAACCTGGGATCAGCAGTTATTAGGAAGGCTAAGGAAGACTAAGGAAGGCTAAGGAAGACTAAGGAAGACTAAGGAAGACTAAGGAAGGCTAAGGAAGGCTAAGGAAGGCTAAGGAAGGCTAAGGAAGGCTAAGGAAGGCTAAGGAAGGCTAAGGAAGGCTAAGGAAGGCTAAGGAAGGCTAAGGAAGGCTAAGGAAGGCGAAAGGTAAACCATGGTTAAAGCTATAGATAAGAAAAATGCAAAGGACGTCAACGAACCGGCGGTTCCCGGTCCCCGGTCGCTCTCCGACGTGCAGCTCACCCGTGACACCCGCAACATCCCGATCGGCAAGGTCGGCGTGAAGGACATCTCCTATCCTATCGTGGTGATGGACAAAAACCGCTCCTTCCAGAGCACGGTGGCCCGGATCAACATGTATGTGGATCTGCCGCACCACTTCAAGGGGACCCACATGAGCCGCTTCGTGGAGATCCTGAACAGCTACCGGGAGGAGATCGCTCTCGACAAGATGGAGACCATCCTTGCCAAGATGAAGGAGAAGCTCGGTGCCTCCAGCGCACATCTGGAGATGGAGTTTCCCTACTTCGTCGAGAAAAGTGCACCGGTGTCGGGCGCCAAGAGCCTGATGGAGTATACCTGCACCTTCAACGCCTCCCTCTCTGAAAGCTTCGACTTCGTGCTCGGCATCAAGGTTCCCGTTACCTCGCTTTGCCCCTGCAGCCGGGAGCTGTCGAGTTACGGCGCACACAACCAGCGTTCCATCATGACGGTCCAGGTCCGCTACAGCGAGTTCATCTGGATCGAGGACCTGATCGAGATCATCGAGCAATGCGGGTCCTCCCCGGTGTATTCCCTGCTTAAGCGGGAAGACGAGAAATTCGTCACCGAGCGCGCCTACGAGAACCCTCGCTTCGTCGAGGACATGGTGCGCGAGGCGACGGTCCGGCTGCTCGCTATGGACAATATCACCTGGTTTTCGGTCGAGGCGGAGAACTTCGAATCGATACATAAGCACTCCGCGTACGCCGCCATCGAGCGAAGCAAGTCGTAGCTCATTTGTCCGAGTCAACTCCTTGACTGTGGATAACTCTGTTGAAAAGCGGCAAAACTGTGGACAAAGCTAGCTTTTAACCATTCATTTAACCCGTCTAAGGCTACTTCTTCTAATGAAACGTGCTCTCGCCATTTTTGCCAAGACTCCGCTTCCGGGCCTGGTGAAGACCCGGCTCACCCCTCCGTTGTCGCCGGAGCAAGGTGCCGATCTCTACCGCTGCATGCTGCTGGACACCGTCGCCCGGGCGCGCAGCCTCCCCGTCGATACCTTCATCTTCTACCACGGCAGCGAGCAGTTCTTCCGGGAGAGTGCCCCCGGGGTAGCGCTCATCCCCCAGCACGAAAGCTGTCTGGGAGGCCGCCTGGAAAAGGCTTTTTCCGCCCTCGATTCCTTGGGATATGGCGCCCGGGTCGTGATCGGCACCGATGCGCCCGACCTGCCTCTTGCCTTCATCGACGAGGCGTTTTTCCGGATGGAGGGGGGGAGCGACGTGGTGTTCGGTCCTGCGGAGGACGGGGGATATTATCTTGTCGCCCTGCGCGGCGCCCACGGCGGCCTTTTCAGGGATATCCCCTGGTCCGGCCCGGAGGTGCTCGCGGTGAGCCTGGAAAGAGCGCGTGAGGCACGGCTTGTCACCGCGCTCCTCCCGACCTGGTACGACGTGGACGGATTCGAGGACCTTTTCCGTCCGGGTCTCTCCGACCCGTCGAACGGCGCGCCCCTCACCCGCGGCTTCATCAGCGGGCTCGGCATAGGCACTGGGCAGAGAGCCGATGCCGTCTGATTGCCGCTCGATTGACAATGCTGTTATACCTGCTTTGATGTATTAGTCGTGACGCCGATCGCGTCCCTGGGCTTGTTCACCAATCCGGCCGGTGCCCTGGCGCTGACCGTAGGGTGGGCCCAGCCCACCGTTTGGGTGTGGTTTCGGTGGGCGAGGCCCACCCTACAGGGATGGGAGGGGGAGCCTGTGCAGTCTGTGAAGATCAGCTTGAAGTCGAAACAATAAGGACAATCATGCAGCCATCCCCTATAAAGATCCTGAACGAGGTGTTCGGCTTCAAGACCTTCCGCCCTCCGCAGCAGGAAATCGTCGACAAGGTCGTTTCCGGCGGGGATGCCTTCGTGCTGATGCCGACCGGTGGCGGCAAGTCGCTCTGCTACCAGATCCCCGCGCTCTGCCTCCCCGGTACCGCCCTGGTGGTCTCTCCGCTCATCTCCCTCATGAAGGATCAGGTGGACGCACTGCGCGAGAACGGCGTCTCCGCCGCCTGCTATAATTCGGCGCTCGGGGAAGCTGAGGCTCGCAGGGTGCTCGCGGAACTGCATGCGGGAACTCTGAAGCTCCTCTACGTCGCCCCCGAACGACTTCTGAGCGACGGTTTCCTGGAGAGGATCAAGTCCCTGCCCATATCGCTCTTCGCCATCGACGAGGCGCACTGCGTCTCCCAGTGGGGACACGACTTCCGTCCGGAGTACGCACAGCTTGGCATCCTGCGCGAGATCTTTCCTGCCGTTCCGATGATCGCCCTCACCGCCACGGCGGACGGCCAGACCAGGGGCGACATCCTGTCCCGCCTCGGACTCGCCGACGCGACCTGCTACCTCGCCGGCTTTGACCGCCCCAACATCAGATACAGCGTGGTGGAAAAGAAGAAACCATTCAACCAGCTGACGGGCTTTCTCGCCAGCCGCAAGGACGAGGCCGGCATCGTCTACGCCCTCTCAAGAAAGCGGGTGGAAGAGGTCGCCAAGAAACTGGTCGCCGCTGGGATCAAGGCGGCTGCCTATCATGCAGGACTGCCGGACAAGGAGCGCCACAGGGTCCAGGAGGATTTCCTGAGGGACGACATCAAGGTCGTGGTGGCGACGGTCGCTTTCGGGATGGGGATAGACAAATCGAACGTCCGTTTCGTGGTCCATTACGACATGCCCAAGAGCATCGAGAGCTATTACCAGGAAACCGGGCGCGCCGGCCGGGACGGGCTTCCCGCCGATGCGCTGCTCCTTTTCGGCTATGGTGACATAGCGATCGCCCGGGGGCTGATCGGTAACGGCGGCAATGCCGAGCAGAACCGGATCGAGCTGCACAAGCTGAACTGCATGACCGGCTTTGCCGAAGCCCAGACCTGCCGGCGGCGGGTGCTGCTCGGGTACTTCGGGGACCGGCTGGAGAAGGATTGCGGCAACTGCGACATCTGCGAGAGTCCCCCCGAGCGCTTCGACGCCACCGACGACGCCCGCAAGGCCCTCTCCTGCGTCTACCGGGTCGGGCAGCGCTTCGGCATGGGGCACGTCATCGACGTGCTGCGCGGCTCCCAGAACCAGCGCATGCTGGAACTCAGGCACGACAAGCTCTCGACCTTCGGCATCGGCAAGGAAATCTCCCAGGAGGCCTGGGGCAACCTGCTGCGCCAGCTTGTGCATCTGGGGTATCTGGAGCAGGATCTGGCGAACTTCTCCGTGCTGAAGCTGACCGAGCGGGCACGTCCGCTTTTGAGGGGGGAGGAGCGGCTGGAGCTGGCCAAGGCGCGGGACACGCGGGTCGTCGAGAAGAAGTCGGCGCCGAAGAAGCCTGCCTACGACGGAGCGATGTTCCAGGAGCTGAGAGCCCTGCGCAAGCAGATCGCGGACGAGCAGCAGGTGCCGCCGTTCGTGGTCTTTGCCGACGCGACCCTTGCGGAGATGGCGGCACAGATGCCGAAGGACAAGTGGGAATTGTTAAAGATTACCGGGGTGGGGCAGCACAAGCTTGCCCGCTATGGCGACGCCTTCCTGAGGGTGATCACGGAGCATCATCCAGCCTGAGCTGCTGATGAAATGAAAAGAACATTCTCAAACACAACACTCTCAAACTCCCCCTTTAGAAAACTCTCCCCCCTTTGACAAAGGGGGGCGGGGGGGATTTGCCTCTGGCCGCTTAAGTCAAATCCCCCTAAATCCCCCTTTGTCAAAGGGGGACTTCTTCTTGCAAATGGGGGAATTTTTCCTGGCGGGGATCTCCTGCCGTCCCTACTTCATTACCTCCAAAAGGTGCCCGCTCTGCGACAGGTGGCGGATCACCTCCTGGATATGTTCCACCCCCCTGGTCTCAAGCTCTACGAGCACCTCGGTCTTTCCTATCGGGAGCGACTCCGAGCGGCGGTCGTGGGTGATGATGGAGATGTTGGCCCGGGTCACGGCGATCTCGGCGGCGAGCCTGGCGAGAGCGCCGGGGACGTCATCCAACTCGACCTTGAGCTTCAGATAACGACCCGCCGCTAAAAGACCCCGCTCGACCACGACCGCGATGGTCTTGACGTCGATGTTGCCGCCGGAAAGAAGGACCACGGTCTTTCCCGAAAGCCGCTTCACCCTGCCGTTTAGCAGTGCCGCAAGCCCGACCGCGCCGGCCCCCTCCACCATCAGCTTGTTCCTCTCCAGAAGCGACACGATAGCCTGTGCGATCTCTTCCTCCTCGACCAGCACCACCTCGTCGACGAGCTCTCGCACTATGGGAAAGGTGTTGGTCCCGACGGTCTTCACCGCGATGCCGTCGGCGAGGCTTGCCCGGATCGGCACGGTAGTCACTGCTCCCTTTTGCAGCGCCAGCTGCATCGAAGGGGCGGCGGCCGACTCGACGCCGATGATCCTCACCCTCGGGTGGGTCTCCTTGATGGCGCTGGCGATTCCCGCTATCAGCCCTCCGCCGCCGATCGGGACCAGGACGTTGGCCAGGTCCGGGAGATCCTCCAGAAGTTCCAGCCCGATGGTTCCCTGCCCCGCCATCACCAGCGGATCGTTGAAGGGATGCACGAACAGGGCGCCGCTCACCTCGGCCTGTCTCAGGGCGGCGACGCAGGCTTCGTCGAAATTCTTCCCCTCCAGCACCACTTCGGCACCGTAGTCCCGGGTGGCGAAGACCTTCTGGGGCGGGGTGCTCTCCGGCATGTAGATCACGGCCTTCACGCCGAGCAGGTCGGCCGCGAAGGCGACCCCCTGGGCATGGTTTCCCGCAGAGGCGGTGATCACGCCTCCGGAAAGGGCCTGGCGCGGCTGCGAGGTCATGAAGTTGAGGGCGCCCCTGATCTTGAAGGCGCCGGTCCGCTGCAGGTTTTCGCACTTGAAGTAAAGGGGAAGGCCGAGCCGCTCGCTGAAGTGCTGGGCGTGGATCAGTTCCGTGCGACGCACCCTTTTCTTGAGCCTCTGGGCCGCGTCCTGGATCAGGTTGTAGTCGAGCATTATCTACCGTCCGGAAGTTTAGTGTGAGTGGTGATGATGGCCGCTGCAACTGCCGTGCGGGTGGTGGGCATGCGCGTGCGCGTGCGCGAGGGAGGAGGCACGCGGCCGGTGGCGGAACTGTTTGGCACCCTGCGCATCGGTGCAGCGGGTGCTCTCCAACTGCAGCGTGGTGTGGGAGATGTGGAAGCGTTCGAAAAGCCGCTCCTCGATCTTTCTCAGCATGCCGCCGTGCTCGCCCCGGAAGGTCGGGGGGACCACGACGTGACCCGAGAGAGCTATGATATGCGAGCAGATGGTCCAGATGTTGACGTGATGCACCTCTTCCACCCCGTCCACTTCGAGTATCGCTGCCTCGACCTGACTGACCTCGATCCCCCGCGGCACCCCTTCCAGGAGGATGTGGGTGGATTCCCGCATCACGCGCCAGGAGCCCCAGAAGATCAAGAAGCCTATCCCCACCGAGATGAGCGCATCGATCAGATACCAGTTCGTGAAGTACATGATGATGCCGCCGACGATGACGCCGACCGAGGCCGCCGCGTCGCCTACCAGGTGGAGAAAGGCGCTGCGCACGTTCAGGTCGTCGTGCGAATGGGAGTGCAGGGCACCGGCGGCGAACAGGTTGGTGATCAGGCCTACCCCGGCAATCAGCAGCATCGGGAGGCTCTTCACCTCCTCGGGTTGGGCGATCCGGCCCAGCGCCTCGTAGCAGATGATGACCGCGATCAGGAAAATGGTGCTGCCGTTGATGAAGGAGGCGAATACCTCCATTCTGTGCCAGCCGAAGGTACGGGTTTCGCTTGCCGGGTAGGAGGCTAGCTTGATCGCGCCCAGGGAGAGGAGTAGCGCGAAGAGATCGAGGAAGACATGCGCCGCATCGGAGAGCAGAGCCAGGGAGTTGGTCCAGATGCCGCCGACAAGTTCAGCAATGAGAGTTGCGGCTGTGAGGAAGATGGCGTACTTGAAACGTCCCGTTATGCTCTGGTCCAGATGGGTCTCGGCATGCATGTTGTACCCCGGCAGGAGGGGGACGACGCCCCCTCCTGGCTCACGGTTCATTAGAAGCCTAGCGCGACCTTAAGCGAATAGATGGGTCGCACCTGGTACTCGGCCTCTGCTGTGATGCTGATGATCGGAAGAGGCGATATTTTCAGGCCGGCAAACACCCGCGGCTGCCAGATGTTCTCGTCCTCAAGCGGGGCACCCGCCAAGGTTGCCAGAGCTTGGAGTCGCCCTGTTGCCTTGCTGTTGATCCAGACTGCTCCGCCACCCACGTAAGGGGTGAGAAAGAGGAACCCCTTGCTGATCGATGCGTCGATCCCTGCAGTCTGCAGTTCCAGGTCGTCCACGCCTGCAAGCCTCGTGTAGGTGCCGCGGATACCGAGGGCCGGCGTTGCCATGGTCCCGTCCAGTATCGCCTTGCTCACCTCGACGCCGTACAGTTTGATGTTGGAATCGGGGACATAGGCGTACATGGCACCCACGTCGATGCTCCAGGGAAGCCCTTTCCGGACACGCAGTTTCGGCAGGAGAAGGTATGAAGGCGCATCGTCTCCGAAGGCGGCGTTCCAGTAGCCGCTATCATCGTTGATCTCGACCGCCGAGACCTCGGCACCCACATCGAAGCCCGTGATCCCGAGGGGTTCCGCAGGAGCCGTGTTCTTGAAGGAGATGCCGGCGCCCGCCTCCTCGGTCAAGGTCCTAAAGGAGCCTTGGCCGATTTCCCTTACGAAGCTGATGTCTCTAGCCATGGCCTGAGTGCCTCCCAACAGTGCCAGGGATAAAGCTAATACCACACATTTTTTCATTCTTCCCTCCCCTTTCATTATATGCCAGAATAATTCTAATCTTAGCAGAGGCGCCTTTTCCGGTCAATAACTTAGCGGTTTGCCGCCTTGCAATTTTGCGGATATACTGATATCTTTCCGCGAAAACCAGTTGGAGGTCAGTAAAAATGGAACCGATTCACCACCGTCTCATTATTCTAGGGTCAGGTCCCGCCGGCTACACCGCTGCGGTTTATGCTGCCCGGGCGAACCTCAACCCCGTTGTGATCACCGGCTTGCAGCAGGGGGGGCAACTGATGACCACGATGGAGGTGGACAACTGGCCGGGAGATGCGGACGGAGTGCTGGGAACCGAGCTGATGGAGCGCATGCGCAAGCACGCGGAGCGGTTCGGGACCGAGCTGATAAACGATCATATCCACAGCGCCCAGGTCATGAAGCCGCCGTTTCTGCTGGAAGGCGACAATGGCAGCTACAGCTGCGACGCGCTCATCATAGCGACCGGAGCTTCCGCGAAATACCTGGGGCTCCCGTCGGAGCATGCCTTCAAGGGAAAGGGTGTTTCCGCCTGCGCCACCTGCGACGGCTTTTTCTACCGCGGCAAACCGGTGGCCGTCATCGGCGGGGGGAGCACGGCGATCGAGGAGGCGCTCTACCTTTCAAATATCGCCAGCCATGTCACCATCGTGCACCGCAGGGACCGGTTCCGCGCCGAGAAGATCCTCACCGACAGGCTGATAGAGAAAACTCAACACGGCAACGTCACCATCGAGTGGAACCACAATCTCGAAGAAGTGTTGGGCGACGGCTCGGGCGTCACCGGGATCAGGATCCGGCATGCCAGCGGCTCGGACAAGATGATTTCGGTGCACGGCTGCTTCATCGCCATCGGCCACCAGCCGAACACCCACGTCTTCGAAGGTCAGTTGGAGATGGAAGACGGCTACCTGCGCACCGTCGGAGGCTGCGAAGGGAACTCCACGGCAACCAGCGTTCCGGGAGTTTTCGCCGCGGGTGACGTGCAGGACAAGATGTACAAGCAGGCGATCACCTCTGCCGGTACCGGTTGCATGGCGGCACTCGACGCCGACCGCTACCTGGAAATGCTGAAAGTCTGACCGTCTACCGTCTGGCCGTCTGACTGTCTGACTGTCTGACTGACTGACTGATATCTTTTACCCCATCTTAAGTTCTAACCCCCCTCCCTTCGATGGGAGGGGCTGGGGGAGGGTGCATGGCCGTGGTTACGCCACCCGGACGCCAATTTTCAATTTGTGACCTGCGATCCTGGACCGTGCGAGTCGAGGCGTTTTTCATCCTTCAACTCTCATCTCTCAACAGATTCTTTCTCATCCTTGCCTGAACTGATTGACGCCTAATACGGGGGGTTCTCATGCTCGCCAAGGTCCTCTCCAGCGCGCTGCTTGGAATCGACGCCATCCTCATTGACGTGGAGGTGGATATCGCCCAGGGGCTGCCGCAGCTTTCCACCGTCGGGCTTCCCGACGGCGCCGTGAAGGAGAGCAAGGACCGGGTCAAGGCGGCGCTCAAGAACGCGGGCTACGATTTTCCCAACCGGAAGATAACGGTAAACCTGGCACCCGCCGACGTGAAGAAGGAGGGGACCTCCTTCGACCTGCCGATGGCCATCGGCATCCTCGCCGCAACCGGCGTCATCAAAAGCGATCTGCTGCAGCGCTACATCCTTTTGGGCGAGCTGTCGCTGGACGGCGGGGTGAAGCCCGTGCGCGGCTGCCTCTCCGTCGCCGTTGCCGCACGCGAGGCGGGGCTGGCCGGCATCATCATCCCTGCCGAGAACGTCTGCGAGGGTGGAGTAGTCGAGGGGATCGAGGTGATCGGCGTCACCGAACTCTCCCAGGTGGTCGAGTTTCTCAACGGCACCATAGAGATCCCTCCCTACATCGCCGACATAGCCGCACTCTTCAGCCAGGGGGGAGATGTAGGCGACGACTTCTGCGAGGTGAAGGGGCAGGAGCACGCCAAGCGCGCACTCGAGGTGGCCGCCGCCGGGTCGCATAACCTCCTGATGATTGGACCTCCCGGCTCCGGAAAGACCATGCTGGCCCGGCGTATCCCTTCCATCCTGCCGCCCATGCTCTTCGAGGAGGCGATCGAGACCACCAAGGTGTACAGCGTGATGGGGCTACTGGAGCGCGATCACGCGCTGATCTCGTGCCGCCCCTTCCGTTCCCCGCACCACACCATCTCCGACGTCGGCCTGATCGGTGGGAGCAACACCCCCAAGCCCGGCGAAGTCTCCCTGTCCCATAACGGCGTGCTCTTTCTCGACGAGCTCCCCGAATTCAAGAAGCACGTCCTGGAAGTGCTGCGCCAGCCGATGGAAGACGGCCGGGTCACCATCTCCCGTGCGCTATCCTCGGTAACCTATCCCTCCCGCATCATGCTGGTCGCCGCCATGAACCCCTGTCCCTGCGGCTACCATGCCGATCCCATCCATCTCTGCTCCTGCACCCCGCTCATGATCCAGCATTACCGCTCGCGCATCTCCGGCCCCCTGTTGGACCGGATCGACATCCACATCGAGGTCCCCGCAGTCAAATACCGGGATCTTGCCGATCGGGGCGAGGCCGAGAGCTCCGGTGCCATCGCGGCGCGGGTGGCCCGGTCGCGTGAGGTGCAGAAGGAGCGCTTCGCCGGCACCAAGGTGCGCTGCAACGCCCAGATGACGGCGAGGATGATCCGGAAGTTCTGCGAGACCGACCAGGCCGGCAACCGGATGCTTGAGATGGTGACCGACCGCCTCGGGCTCTCCGCCAAAAGCTATACGAGGATATTGAAAGTGGCCCGCACCATCGCCGACCTCGAAGGGAGCGTCGGTATAGCCGAGCAGCACATCTCCGAGGCGATCCAGTACCGCAGCCTGGACAGGAAGACGGGATGACCCGGACCTTTTCAGACCCCCCCTACTTCCAGAGTCCCAAATACCTCCCCCAATATCTCGAAATGTTGGAGTCCTCGGCTCCACGTCCCCTCCCCTTCAAGGGGAGGGACAGGGTGGGGATGGGGACGAATCTAATTTTCTCTCTAATAGTTCGAATTCATGCTATAAAACAAAAAAATGTGGTGCAGGCTGGCATTTTAAGGAGCTGATCCATGGGGACAACAGCGAAAAAGATGGGAAACGGTTTTACGTATAATGACTATGTAAAATGGCCCGATGACGAGCGCTGGGAGATCATCGGGGGAGAAGCGTACGCCATGACTCCGGCTCCAACGATTCGGCACCAGAAAATGAGCATGTATCTCAGTACGCAGTTTGCCAATTTTTTCAAGGGTAAAGGCTGCGAACCGTTTCATGCCCCCACTGATGTCGTCTTCGATGAGCAAAATATTGTTCAGCCCGACCTTCTGGTTGTCTGTGACCAGAACAAAATCACAGAAAAGAACATCCAAGGTGCGCCTGATCTGGTGGTCGAGATCCTCTCTCCTTCGACAGCGCTAAAAGACAAAAGGGAGAAAAGGGCTCTATATGAGCGGTTCGGCGTGCAGGAATACTTGATCGTGTATCCGGCAGAGGAATTGGTCGAGCGCTTTGCCTTGGCCGATGGGCGCTACGGTATAGCTGACGTTTTTGGTTGGGATGAGGTACTTTCCAGTGCCATCTTTCCGGAACTGCGCCTCAACCTGTGGGATGTTTTCGATAAGCAGCCCCCCCAGCGCGAGACGGTAGAGGCGTGATCTAGTTGAAAGATATGCAGAAAGTGCAAAAGGGCCGCTTGTGACGGAAGAGAGCCCGAACGGCGGCCATTCCCACTTAGGGTGTTCTTTAGGGTTAGGCGCTTATATGCTCCCTTTTCGCCACCTAAAACGTGCCTTTAAGGCTAAGAAAGAGGGATAAAACTTAAATTTATCCCAAGATTACATCGCCTTAGCTTGGTCCGACCCCATCCACTCCCCTAGATAGTTGGTGGTCCTGTCTGAGGAGAGCCTGTTTCCTACAGGATCATAGACGTAGAATTCCTTCTGCTGCAGGGTAGCGTTCGGTATCCAACCCCCCTTGCCGGCGCTGGTAGGTCGTACTGTTGCCGTTAGCATCTGTTAGGGAGGTAAGTTTTCCGGAGCCGCCACCGCATCCGGTGCCGCCGTAAGCGTAGGTGGTGACGTTGCCGAGGGCGTCTATCGTCTTAATAAGTTGCCCCTTGGAGTTATACGCGCTCGTGGTGGTTCTGCCATTTGCGTCGGTCGTGGAAGTACGGTTATCGTTCAGGTCGTAGGCGTAGGTGGTGGTGTTTTCGGCGGGGTCGGTGACCGCGACAAGTCGGTTTTTCGCGTCATATCTGAATCTGGTGACGGCACCGCTGGGATCGGTCTGGCTCGTCATGTTGCCGACAGCGTCGTAGCTGTAGGTGGTGGAGGCTCCTGCCGGTACCGTGACTCTGGTGAGGTTACCTGCGGCATCGTAGGTGAAGGAGGTTGCCTCGCCGAAAGCATTCGTCATTTTAGCCGACGTAGCCTCGAGAGTCGTACTGGTATTCAGTCGTGGCCCCGGTGGGGTCGGTAGCAGAGGTTAGGTTGCCGCGGGCATCGTAGCTGTATTTTGAGGTATTGCCCTGCGGGTCTTCAATGCTGGTAGCCTGCCCGAATGCGTTATTGGTGTAGGAGGTAGTTTGATCGAGGGCATCGGTAATCAAAATAACGTTTCCCGACTCATCATAAGTGGATGCCGTAGTGGTGCCATCGGGAAGGGTGGTGGAGTTGCGATTGCCGGCCTTATCGTAGGTGTAGGAGATGACGCCTCCTTGCGGATCTATCTTGGAATACAGCCTCCCCGACCGGGTGTCGTAGGTGTACCCCCATTGGCCGCCGTCTTTTTCCGTTAAGGTGGTGCTTGTAACGGTGGCAGCACCGGTAGGGTAGGCAATGCTCCGTACCTTACCTTCGGGGTCTGTTGCAGAGATAACGCGATGCTTGTCGTCATAGGCATAGGTCGTTATGTTGCCGAGCGGGTCCATTTTCCTGAGCAGGTATGACTTTGAGGCATAAGCGTAGTGCCAGACACCGCTGTCGGGCTGAGTGACGCTGTTTAAGGAGGCTCCTACGGAGAGGAGGTAGACATTACCGCCGGGATCGGTAACGGAAGTTAGGTGGTTGTTGCCGTCGTAGGCAAAGCGGATCACCCGTCCGGAAGGGTCGGTGACCATTGAGAGATTGCCGCTACTGTAAGTGAATATTCGGGCATTGCCGTTGCGGTCGGCACCTCTTTGCGAGCCTTCTCGGTTCACGCAGACCAGGACCGACAGGGCATGGAGTGCTGCGGCCTGTATCCGACTGCGGTTAAAGCCACGAATGATAAGTTCTCGCATATGCACCTCCTTTTGGGGCCTTTCCCCCTGAATTGTGTTTAGGAGTGGCAGCCGCAATTCAAGCGCCAACATTAAGGACTGTTCATGTTTCTGGAGGAGGCTTACTGGCGGGGTTTTGGCGGGGACAGGCCAGTTGCTTGGGGGAAGGGAAGGGGGGCACTTTTTGAGCAGGGCTCAAGTGAGAGATGCCACTATCGGACAGTAACCAGGGTCTATTTGCCAGGTGGCCCATGTATAGCGGAGTGTTCAGAGGGTGCACAGGTAGGCGGGGTAGGGGCCGGTTCCGAGAAATAGCCTCAAACCTGTCATTTTTGCAAGATTTCCTTTAAGTAAGCTGCCTGCCACTCATCGTCGGCGATACCCAGATAGTTCAAAGTCTGGCGCTGTCAGGCGTGATTGAACAGCCGCAAACCGACCAGGCCGGGAACCGGATGCTGGAGATGGTCACCGACCGCCTCGGCCTCTCCGCCCGCAGCTACACCAGAATACTGAAAGTGGCCCGCACCATCGCCGACCTCGAGGGAAGCGCCGGGATAGCCGAGCACCACATCTCCGAGGCGATACAGTACCGCAGTCTGGACCGAAAAACCGGATAAGGCTTCTCTTTACCAGCTTGTTCCAGCTCCTTTTCTCTTCTCCCCCATTGCGGGCTTGCGCGCCGAGGGGGCTTCAGCCCTGAGACCTCGATTATTTCTTTCGTTGCCGTTCATTTGTGCTATAAGAGCACAGGAGTTGAGGTGATTTGGGTTCCTTGGAGGAAGGCCATGGGGTCAACAGCCAAAAAGATGGGTAACGGGTTTACCTATAGTGACTACGCAAGCTGGCCTGAAGACGAGCGGTGGGAGATCATTGCTGGAGAGGCATACGCAATGACTCCAGCCCCTTCGATCCGACACCAACGAATTCTTGTTCACCTTGCCTCCAGGTTCGCTCAATTCTTCGAAGGGAGAGGGTGTAGTCTTTTCATTGCACCTACGGATGTAGTTTTCGATGATCGAAATATCGTCCAGCCCGATTTGCTGGTGGTCTGTGACAAAAAGAAGATGACAGAGCAGAACATCCAAGGTCCGCCTGATCTGATAGTGGAGATTCTTTCACCATCGACGGCAGTTAAGGACAAGAGAGAAAAAAAGGCTCTTTACGAGCGTTTCGGCGTGCGGGAATACCTGATCGTTTATCCGGCAGAGGAGTTAGCCGAGCGTTTCGTCCTTGCAGATGGCCATTATGGCACTGAGGAAGTCTTCGGATGGGAAGAGATCCTTCCCCTTGCCATCTTCCCTGAACTGACGCTCAACCTGTGGGAGCTCTTCGACAGGCAGGCTCCTCTGCAGCATGAGACGGAAGAGGTTTAACGGATCATGAAACTCGAAACTGACATCAAGAGAATAGAGGAACTATCGCAACAGCGAGACGACGAGAACTGGGATTTTCGCTGCTTCTTGAAGCGAGCGGATCTGTCGGTTGCGAAGATAGATTCGATAGTTCATGAGCTATATCGAGAGGTGTCCGCACAGATCGACTGTACCCTGTGCGGGAACTGTTGCAAGGTGATGCAGCCCGAGCTGACGGCTGGAGACGCCAAAAAACTGGCCAGTCAGCACGAACTAGCAACGAATGATTTCCAGGCGCGCTTTCTTCATGACAATGAGGACGGCAAAGGATTCATTTTCAACGCACAGCCTTGTCCATTCTTACAAAATAACCGCTGCAGCGTTTACGATAACCGACCTCGTGACTGTCGTTCATATCCGCATCTCCATAAGCGGGACTTCGTTTTCAGAATGAACCAGGCATACTCGAACTGCTCCATCTGCCCGATTGTGTTCAATGTTTACGAACGGCTAAAGCAAGCACTTTGGCGCACCCGAAGGAAATAGGTCACCTGCGTTCCCTCCCCTCTCCCCATTAGCATCAATCTGTCCCGGGTTTCCATTCAGCAGTCCCGACTGACAAGGCCACCTCACGCTAAAGATCCCGAGGTACCATTCTGGGCTTCCGTATATGTCCTATGGTCTGTGGATGGTAGGGGTAACGAGGTTGTGGTAAGATTTTCCGGGGGATGGATCTTGCCATGGGAAAATCCCAGGAAATCTCACCGCATCCTGTTCATGTGAATACCTTCCTATCTCTTCCGGGTTCCAGGATTTCAAGAGGTACTCCTACCCCATGAATGATCCATTCCAGGAAATCCTGTTTGCGCTCGCATCTCGATTCCGTCTTGCCATTTTGAGGAGCAATCCGTCAACGAGCTCTTTGGGGACACTTCAAGACTTCCCTCATGGCGCTTGCGGGGACGCATCGCTTCTGTTGGCAAAATATCTTCAGGTCAACAAATGCGGCCGCTCCCTTCTCGTGCTCGGGGAGCGCCATGGCCGTGGTCACGCATGGCTCCAACTGCAAGAAGTGATAATTGATATCACCGCAGACCAGTTCGATGACCAAGATGATGGCGTCATAGTGACCAGCGACAGCTCCTGGCACTCCTCATTCAACGGCAATATCCACAACGTTGCCGACTTTTGCTTGTACGATCGCCATACTGTCTTCGAATTGACGAGAGCATACGAGGCTATAACCCGCCGCCCTGCTATTTGATCCGAGGCTCCTCAGCAACATGAGACGGCAGAAGTCCGACCTCCCGCGATTCGGTTATTCCCCCACTTCCTTCTCTCCCTCCCTGGCGTGTTCGTCGAGCGTCGCCTTGGCGTAGTTGATGCCTGGGCGATACCCTCCGGCGTGCTCTTTCGCCACCTTCATCACCGCATTGTACGCTTCCTGACCTGCCCAGCCGCGCTGCCATTCGAGCAGCACCTGCACGGAGGGGTACCTGGATTCTTTGACAGTGCAACAAATATTGCACCTGCCACATAAATTGCCGCCGCTCCCCCCCCGCCTGTACCGGTCTGCACCAGTAATCCCGGAAAAAGTACACGTAAGTTGCAGCCAGACTCGGGGCTGATTATTTGAAATATAGGCTAAGTTTCAGATATGCCGGGCTTTATCTGTTTTTGGAAAGTTCGGCACGGTTGCTGCGATGTACCGGACATACGGCGCCTTTGCTTTTGCGGCTCCCGGGCAACGGCGGACGAGTAAAGGGGGCTGAAACTGGAAAACGCGAGGAGGTGCATCATGGCCCGCTCAAAACGATACGACAGCAAGATCGCTGCTGATAACAAGCCCTGCCTTACCAATCACGCCGGTTCCAGGACGGGTCGGCGCCGCATCAGCGTCGACGACGTCTCGCTTGTAACGAGTTACGGCCGCAGCTGCCGTGTTCGGAGTGCCGTGGTATATGCAATGGGGCATCGAGACGCCATGATCTGTCACAATGATGGATTAAACCTGGAGAGAGATAACGGCAGCATCATAACGGCTTACTGCAACAAGGAATTGCGCGGGGAGCGCCGCAGAAATATTTGCCGCCCTTCCGCAGAGTTCATCTGGTCAAGGACAGCTCAGTGAGCGGCCAGCCCCGAAAAGCTGTTCGATTTCAAGAAGCCAGGTGGCGGAGAGCCTTAAGCGCGCAGCGAAGGCAGCACTACCATGGACTCTGCCTGAGAGCCTGGACCATGCCGCGCCGGAGAGGCTGCTGTATCCTCCTGTGGTTGCTTTCGAAGCTGTCAGGTCACGCCCCGAGTGGTCGCTTACCTAAAAGAGATGAAGAGGAGGGGGGGTGACCCTCCTCTTCAGCGGCACGAATACCTGTCCGTTCAGGTCGTTCATCTTCCATCGCCTCGCCGGCTCGCAGCCAAGACTTGAGGTTCCTTACCGGTACCTGCTACTGCATACCTGCCAAAATCTGCTCAATGGATAAACGAAATTTATCTGTCCATCTTCCCCCCTCAAGTTCCCATCTGCGCGTGCTAGGGCTGGAGCGCTTGATCCCCACCTTTTTGCGAGTGCCTGAAATATCTATTGCAAGTCGGTCGCATCTGTGCTGTAGTGTTTGCCACTTTTTAATATTTTTTTTGATTCATTTGCGGCAGGGGGGATTTTCTCATGGGATGACTCATCTGTTGTTGCCAGTCGTCCATCCGCCACCGTTCAATCATCACACCGCAGCATTCCCGCAACGGCCATTTCGCCCGCCACATCTTCCTTTCCAAAACCGCCCGAAACAATTAGTTGAACCTTCGTACAATGTTGCCGCTGTAGTCAGTGCAGACCGCCAACCGACCACCGACCGGAGTTTCTGCACTTATCAGACTCAGGTTTTGTGCATCCGAGCATTCTGGAGTCGAGACGGAGTAGGGACGATTGTGGAGCTGTCTCATTGATGGAAATGACAATTCCAGGGGGAATGGCTCCGCAAATAGAATGATAACCTGCAACAAAATAGGAGGTTAAGTATGAAAGACGCAAATAAAGGATGTGCGAAGCACTGGAAGTATCTTTTTCTGTCTGTCGCAATAGCGGTCTTGATCACTGAAGTCCTGCTCGGGGGGGTACATTCTTCAATGGCAGCGGTGCGGCCTCCCATAGCTGTAACCATCGCAACTACAGACAAAATTGTAGTTGGACAGCAGATGACGGTCCAGGTTGTTCTCCAGGCAGGTGACCTTCAGGATGTCTCTTTTAAATTGATCATACCGGAGGGATGGCTATTCGTTGGTGGGCACGCCAGTTGGTCCGGGTCACTGCAGGCGGGACAGCCTGTAAAGTTCGAAGCTATTGTGATTCCATCCATGCAAGATCCTGAAGACATTCGAGGAACTCTCAAAGTGCCCGGGTGGAATCAGACGGAATGGAGAATGCAAATGGAAGGAGGGGCAGAATGAACCTGAAAATATCTCGAAATAAGAGAATCACCCTGCCGGTTGCGATTGTTTTCGGAATGGCTTTCAGCTTGTTCGGTCTCCTACCTGCAGCTTCACTGGCAGATACTGTTAATGTGACAGCAACCGGACGGTTTGTTTATGTCGACGAATCGCAGAACACTGTCGGAATCAAACATGCAAAGGTGAGATTGTGGGATACCGACTGGTTCTTCCCGTGTCCCCTGCTTGGGGGGTGCCGCGATTTTATGGGCGAGGGAGAGACCGATGATGACGGTTATTTCTCGATTAGCGGGTCCGGAACGGATGATTATTGCGCCGTAGCCAACCCGTTTGGAGGGTGCGCGCTTTGGTTCAGGGATAACCCGGACCCTTACGTCGAAATAGAGGCGGATTCCGCATCAGGTGTTGTGCAAACGCCGGGCATAACAAAGCGCACTTACTGTTTCAAGTCGGGCTTTCGCGATAATGCTGACGGAAATGCAGATTTTGGTACTATCTCTCCCGCCAGTCCGGGCACATATGCGTCACAGGGAAACGGCCAAGGTTGCAGCACGGGACAGGATGTCAACGGTGAACACGGCGCATGGCAGCTATTTAACAACGTGCGCGAGTCGTGGGAGTTTATGAGACGCTACACCCTTGTGACTCCCGGGAGGGACATCCCGAAGGTCAAAGTGATATGGCCGGACTTCCTGGGATCGAGTTTATACAGACCGCCGATCCCTCTTCTTGACGAGGGCTCCATTTCGATACAGGGAGGACAGGAGTTCAACGAAGCCGTCGTCATGCACGAATTCGGACATCATGTCATGCAGCACTTTGCCGACAATCCGATACCCGATTACAATAACGGGCACTGTGACCCCGTCCAAATCCTCTGGTTCGGCGGTCACTGTGCATGGGAATCCGAGAAGAACTCCGTACATTGGACGGAAGGATGGCCGGATTTTCTTGCTGAAGTGCTTACTACTCACTACGGGAAGACCTCAACCTTTACCTCCAATGCCTGCCCTGATTTTAACACGCACTCCCCGTGCACCCTGGAGAGCCCTCCACGCAGCCCCATTCCCGACACAAATTACCGGCTTATCGAGGGGTATACCGCTGCTATCCTGTGGGACCAACTTGATGCTGTCAATACTTCAGAAGATCACGACGGTAATGGATCGCGCGACAATCTGAGTCGGGATTTCGCAATTCAGTGGGACGTTCTGGTTAATTATGACCCGGATGGAGCAAGTCCATCGCACAATCACCCGGTTACCATAGATGAATTCTGGACCGGATATGCAGTCAGAAATCCTGAGCTCGCCAACAGGCTCTCGGAAATCTACCATGAGAACGGCATCACCGATAAGCAGGCGGCAGACCTGCGGGTTACCGAGTTGAGTAATCCACCTGCCAAAGTTACATCGGGGAGGACCTTCTCCGTTACTGAGGTCACCAATAATTTCGGCTCAGTGAACACGGGAGAAACCTTCCAAACCCGAATTTACCTCTCTACGGATGCCGTTATCTCGAATTCAGACACGTACCTGGGCGGGCGAGATCTCTCTCTCTCTGCTGTAGCCAGCTCTTCGGGGTCACTTACCGTAAGGGTCCCAGCCGATATGGCGCCGGGCACCTATTATCTGGGAGCCTGTGCAGATGCCGAAGGCCTTATCTTTGAAACCAATGAGGGAAATAACTGTTTAGCCTCAGGACAGATTACCGTCGAGGCCGCGGTAATCAAGGAGAGTGATCTTATTGTTACTGGCATCTCAACGCTTCAATGTTTCCCCAGCCCTTGTCCCTTACCCGGTGATAATGTCAGTGTAATAGTGACTATTAAGAATCAAGGCACTGATGGAACCCGATCCTTGGCCGGTATTGGTGTTGATATTTACAAGCATGCTGATTCAGCTCCTACTGCACATCAGTTGGGAGACGTTCAATGTAAGAGCCAGAATGTGCCGGTCGGCGAGACGAGAACCTGCACAGGTAAGGTGAGCTATGCTGCAGCAGGGAACTACAAGGTGTGGGCGCAGGTCAATATTTCCGGCAATGAGATAGAGTCCAGCCAAAGCAACAATCTATATGGTCCTCATACGATTGTAGTGTCGCAGCCTTGTGTTCCGGCAACCTTTTACCGGGACGCCGATGGAGATGGCTATGGCAATCTCGCGGTGACGACTCAGGCCTGTACCGCCCCAGCCGGTCATGTCGCCGACCATTCCGACTGCAACGACAACGATCCGAAGGTGAACCCCGCTGCAGCCGAAGCGTGCGATTTGCAGGATAATAACTGCAACGGGCAGATTGATGAAGGGGTAAAAACGCACTACTACCGGGACGCTGACGGAGACGGCTACGGAAATGCCAATGGCGCAACGCAAGCCTGCACACAACCCGCAGGCTATACTGCAAGCGGTACGGACTGTAACGACAACGTGTCATCGGTCCATCCCGGTGCAACGGAACTGTGTAACGGTGTGGACGACAATTGTAGCGGGCAGACAGATGAAGCTGGCGTCTGCTACATGCCTGTCCGGACGGTTGGGACATCAATCAGCTATTACCCGTCACTTTTTGATGCAATTAGCGCTGCCCAAGGGAGCGCAGTAATCATTCAGGCGCAACTCGCTCAATTACAAGGGTACGTCCGGTTTAACCGCCCAGTCAGGTTTACCCTGAAAGGTGGGTATGACAGTAACTACAGCGTCGTTTCCGGATATACCACGATCCAAGGCACCCTTGCCGTCTCAAGTGGTTCCCTCGTGGTTGACCACATCGCCATCAAGTAGGATTTCAAGGTATGCTCCAGCAGAAAGGGGTCCGCCCTCACGGCCCCCTTTCTGAGTCCTTCTCCGGATTGAACCTGGAGAGACTCGAAGGTTTCGAAGCTGGCAGCGCACAGCCTGAGTGGTCCTTCTGTCTGCCAGGAGTGAAGAGGAAGGGGAGCGCTTGATCCCCCACCCTCCGCCTCCTCTTTGTCCTTTTCGCCATGCGCTCGCCGGCAGGTTTGAAACTAACCCGGTTTGCTTTGCCCCATTTCAGCTTCATGCCGCTTTACCGGTACGGCAGTTAACGCAAAGTTTTTAATAGCTACACCCTAACTATGTGATAGTATGGCGCCTCAAAGCAGAGGAGGACATATGCATACAAGTATTAAAGTGCAAACCCTATGTGCCGTTTTGGTGAGCATGCTGTTTGTCGCTGCCGCCCCGGCATCTGCTACGATCGCTGTCACCATTAACGGCAGCGGCGGCGGTTCGGTGAACAGCGACCCGTCCGGGGTGATATCCTGTACATATCCTCCCCTCGCAGGGACATGTGCGTCGCCTCAAACATCGACCAGCCCGGTCACGCTGACCGCGACCCCAAGCGGAGATTCCCTTTTCAGCGGATGGGGAGGCTCCTGTGCCGCATGCCCCGACAACTCCTGCCTGATTACCCTGGAAAGTGACAAGAGCTGCTCAGCTACCTTCACCACCCTGCCTCCGATACGCATTGCCGCCGGCACCCCGGTCTACTATGGAAACCTTCAGGAGGCGTTCGACGCGGCTTCCAATGGGACGACCATTGAAGCCAGGGCGGTCTCGTTCCCGGGCGATGTGACGGTAAAAGCTTCCGGACGCATAAGGTTCGAGGGGGGCTATGACGGCTCATTCGCAAATCAATCCGGCTACTCCATGCTTCAGGGGAGTCTGATGATAAGATCTTCCTCTGTGATTGCAGACCATCTGATCATATCAGCCAAACCGGCACTCCCCCCGACGGCCCCGGTACAACTTGCGGCAATCCCGGGAGACGGCCAGGTCACATTACTGTGGGATCAGGTTCCCGGTGCCACCTCCTACAACGTGTATGTCTCAGATGCACCGGGAGTCACCAAAACGACCGGATACCTGTTGGCCGACGTCCCTTACCAGTGTTCGGTGACCTTGCTGGATAACGGCGTGCCGTATTACTTCGTGGTAACGGCAGTAAACAGCAGCGGCGAAAGCGTGGAATCGAGCGAGGTGAGCGGCACCCCCCATGCGACGCAGCCTGCGCCGGGTCTGATTGGAGTGTGGGGAGAGTTGAGCGTATCCGGCACGGATTTCTACAATAGCAGCACCGGCGAATGGGCGCCCGTCAGCGGAGGAGGAACGCGGATTGAATTCAAACCGGACGGCACGTATACCCAGGGGACTTTGATTCAATCATCCATGTACAATTGCTCGTCAAAATATTGGTTCTGGAGTGCCGGGCATGTCTCGATAAACGGCACCGTCATGACCCTCTCGCAGACTGAGTTCTACAAAAAGGTAACGGACAGCTGCAATAGTTCATACAACTATGACGGCCCGCTCCCGCTCCAAATTCGGTCCTATACCTGGTCAATTGAAGAGGTGCCTTCTCCTTATGTCGGTGAATCATGGTATACCGGTCCGGCAGCATATACGACTTTGATCCTGGATGGTGGCGTTACCTGGGGCCGATCTTCGTATCGCAGGAACTAGCCGGCTACACGGGGATGCTTACATGGTTTGAAACCCACAGGGATAAGTGCGTCCCAGGAAGACACGGCTGCAAGCTGATACTGCAGAGTAACTCTATCGCTTGAGGATGATTATAGAGCGTCTCCTCCCCGTTTGCCTTGAGAGCAGATTACCACATTCTTTGAAAGTGCAACAAACCTTGCACCTGCAACATAAATTGACGTCGCTCCCCCCCTCCAGTACCGATCTGCAACAATAAACTCAGAAAAAGTACACGTAAGTTGCAGCCGCGCTCGCGCGTGATTTCTCTAAGGCTTGTCTAACTCTTCGGATTTGCATGCTTTTGTTCTTTTTGGAGAGTTCGGCACGATTGCTGCGATGTACGGGACATACGGCGCCTTTTGCCGCAGCGGATTCTGTAAGCTGCGGACGATTCAAAGGGAACAGGAACGAAACGGCGAGGAGGAATATCATGGCACGCTCTAAACGATACGACAGCCAGATAAGTGATGACAACAGGCCCTGCCTGACCAAACACGCCGGTTCCAGGATGAATGGCCGCCGCATCAGCGTCGACGACGTGTCGCTTGTAATGAGTTATGGCCGCAGCTACCATGTGCGCGGTGCCGTGGTATATGCAATGGGTCATCGAGACGCCATCGTCTGTCACAATGATGGATTGAACCTGGAGAGACTTGAAGGTATGCAGGTAGTCTGCGCCAGAGATAACGGCAGCATCATAACGGCCTACCGCAACAAGGACTTTCGCGGGCTGCGCCGCAGAAATAATCGCCGACCTTCCGCAGAGTTCGCCTGGTCACGGGCAGCTCAGTGAGCGGCTCTCCCCGAAAACCCGCTCGACTGCAAGAAGCGAGGTGGCGGAGGGCCTTAAGCGTGCAGCGAAGGCAGCACTATCATGGCCTCTGCCTGAGAGCCTGGACCATGCCGCGCCGGAGAGGCTGCTGTATCCTCCTGTGGTTGCTTGCGAAGCTGTCAGGCAACAGCCTGAGCGGGCTACCTCCCGAGGCAGTACTCGCTCCCCCCTTTGAAAAAGGGNNCGTTACTGAAGATCAGCGCTAATCAGGTAACTTAATGGCAGTGAGGGTTGGGGCGGGGATGGGCAAGTCCCTTCGATGTGGCTATAGTCCCCTCTCCAGCGAACGGCTTATAGGCCTCTTTGTTCAAGGGGGCTTCAAGTCACCCCGCGATTGTCTCTGGGAAACCGTGTGGTAGCATTAATCGACTGGAAAGGAGGTGAACGTCATGTACCGGAAGATCATGCTGGTTTGAATAATGATAATGGCGCTGGGATGTGTGGGGATGGGGAAGGCATCCGCGAAGGGTGAGGTTCCGCGAATGACCAAGGAGGAACTGAAGGCTCGACTGGGCGCCCCTGACGTCATTGTTCTGGATGTGAGGGCTGCACAGGACTGGAAGGCCGGAGAAGGGAGGATCGCCGGAGCGGTCCGGGAGGATCCGAAGGCATTTGACCGTTGGGGCGCGAAGTACCCGAAGGAGAAGACCCTGGTCCTCTACTGCGCCTGACCGAGCGAGGGAACCAGCGCCGGTCTGGCGCTGAAGCTGATGGAATACGGGTACAGGAAGGTGTTTGCCCTCAAGGGTGGCTGGGATGAGTGGTTCAAGGCAGGTTACCCGGTGGTGCCGAAGTAGCGCGGACTTCGGTATGAGGGGAAACCGCCTCCTCGTTGGACCGCGCTTCACGGAGTTGATGGCCGCAGTACGTAAGCAGGCGGAGTTATGAGGTTTATCCTTGGAGGCCGATTGTCCCCTCCCCCGGAGGGGGAGGGCTAGGGAGGGGGAAATCAGCCAGTTCTTCCCAAGAAGCCGCGGTCCTCCCCCCTCCCGACCTCCCCCCTCCGGGGGGAGGAGAGTTGCTAGAAGCTCATGCAGCGATGGGTGTTTTTTCTCGTCCACCGTCGCAAGGGGTCGTCATTTCTCGGATATATCCACAGGCCAACAAGAGGGGCACCCTATGCACTCCCTCGGCAACCTTGAGCTGCTCGAACTCTACAAGGTCGCTTTCCTCTGCTCGCGCAAATACCCTGAGATGGCTGCGACCAGGTCCTGCCAGTGGGCTGATGAGCAGCGGGAGAAAGGGGTCTGCGTCATTTCCGGTTATCACTCCCCGATCGAGAAGGATGTTCTTCGTCGACTGTTGCAGGGGACGCAGCCGATCATCATCGCGCTCGCCAAGGGGTTGCAGAAACTGGATGAGGAATGGAGCGCACCGATCGAAGCGGGTCGCTTGCTGGTAATCACCCGCTATGCCGACAGCGTGAGCCATGCCTGCGAATCCAAGTGCTTCCAGCGCAACCGTCTCATGGTCGGTCTCGCCGATGAGATCGTCATTGCCCATGCCTCGGCGGGCGGGAACCTGGAGCGGCTCTGCGCGGAGTGCGATCTCAAGAAGGTGTCGAGACTGTAATAGGCGGAAGTTCTGACTGCCTCCAGCAATCCCCTCGCCTTTTCCTCGCGCCATAAGGAGGACAGGATGACCAACGAGGGGAAATCATCGGGACTGCCTGACGGCTTCCAGCTCTATCCGCTGGTGATGTGCCGGGCTATCCCAGGATCTCGTTCAGCCCCAGCAATGTCTGAGAGATCTCTTCAGGGCTGGCATCCGCTATTTTGGCGCCGATGCGCTCTATGGCAAGAGTGCGGATCTGGCTGATTTTGATCCACGATTGTTTGGGGAGGGAGCGGGAGGTGATTTCGAGGGTAAGCGGAAAGCCCGCACGCGGTGGCTGGCTAGTCAATGCCACCGCTATGACTGTACCGGAGCGGGCATTGAAGACGTCGTGGCTTAGGATAAGGACAGGCCGCATTCCGCCCTGCTCGCTACCGCGCACGGGATTCAGGTCTGCCCAGCGGATCTCGCCCCTTAATATTCGGGCCATCGTTCGAGTTCCTCTGCCATTCCCTCCTCTGCCATGGCTTTTTCAAGGGAGGGGTCGAGCTTGGCGCATTCATGAGCAAGACGATCATGTGACATTCGGTCGAGCTTTTCCTGCATCGCCTCTTCAAGGGCACGACTACGATTGGGGAATACCCGCCTGGTGACCAGCCGATCCACTTCGATGAGGATCTTTTCGTCAAGCGTTACGGCAACCTTTGCTTTGGCCATTATGCACCTCTCTTTAAGGTATGATATTAGGTTATACCTTTGAGGGTGTCAACGTCGTCGTTGCCTCCCTTGCCCTGCATTTCAAGACCCCCCCGGGCGGTCGCAATGGTATCGGCCTCGACCGGCAGCTTGTCCGGCCGATAGCGCTTCACCCTGGCAAAGCGCAGGGCGATGCCGCCCGGATCGCGGACTGGATGCAGTCCCCGGCGCCGAGCCTGAGCTCCGGCCGGCTTTGGGGCAGGAGCCGACTTTTCCCCGGGCACTCCAGCCGGAAAAGCATGTATAATTAGGCTAGTCCGGTAGGTCCGGTAACGTCGGCATATTTCAGCATGTAGTCGAATAGCAGGCTATGCCATGGCAAAACAACACTGCTCATTCACCTTCATGACCTATAACGTCCACCGCCTGATCGGTAACGACCGCCACACCTCGGCCGCCCGCATCGCGCAGGTGATCGAAACCTACCAGCCCGACATCGTGGCCCTGCAGGAACTGCCGGGCGCCAGGTTCCGCCCGGAGGAGGGGGGCTGCTCCCGGGATCTCGCCCATGATCTGGCCTTGCTGGAAACGGGGCGCGGGCTCGTCTACACGGAGCGGGAGCGCTGGGGCAACGTGATACTGAGCCGTTTTCCCATGCGCCTTGTCAGGGCGGGAGGACTGCACCCGGAAACCAGGCGCCGCTCCATCGTGCCGCGGGGCGTGATCTGGGTGGAGATCGAGATCTGCGGACATACCGTGCAGGTCGTCAACACCCATCTGGGGCTCACCCCGCCCGAGCGCTCCTCTCAGGTCGAGGTGCTCGCCAGCGCGGAATGGCTGCAGCACCCCGCCTGCCGCCCCCCCATCATCCTGTGCGGCGATTTCAACGCACTCCCCAGCTCGACCATCCACAGACGCCTGAAGAGCGTCCTGAACGACGAACAGGAGAGCCTCAGCTTCGGACACACGGAATGGACCTTCCCGAGCCACTATCCGATCGTGCGGTTCGACCATCTCTTCGTATCCCCGAGCCTGATGGTCGAGAGCGTAGAGATTCCCCAGACCCAGCTGACCCGCGTCGCATCTGACCACCTCCCGCTGGTCGTCAGGCTGCGGCTTGGGTGATTTAGCCACTCCTGCCGCGTCCTGTCTGAAGCTTTTTTGCCACAGTGGAAGATCGGCGCTTATCAGGTAAGGTTAAAGTTATTGGTGCTGAGACCGAAGAGAATGTTGCTTTTAGATCTAAGGCAACATCCCCCGCGACGAGAAAAGGAGGCGAAATATGAGTGAATTCATCGATATGCCGGAGGAAATGGAAATACAGGAGGTGATCGTTGAGAGGGTCTTGCAGAGTACGGGGGCCCTGCTGGAGATCTGCCTGGTGAAGAACGGACCGCAGTATGAAGCGGCGCTGTTCTTCGATAAAAAATACAAGCCGGGACCGCCCCTGCCGCGCCCGCTTGAGGCCCCCTCGGGGCAGTCGACCCATTGGATGGGGGTGCGGCCGAAGGTGGGGCTGACGCAGGAGGAGGCGGAAAAGATCGCCTATGAGGTGAACGGGGTGAACGCCTTGCACCGGATCCAGATCAAGGACAACTGGGGCAACCTGCTGGATTGCGTCTAGAGCAGGTGCCTGCGTCCCTTCATCAAAAAACAGGCCGCTCCCGTTGCAGGGAAGCGGCCTGTTTTCTTCTGTTAAATAGTCCCCTTTTTCCCCGAGCTACATCTCCACCCTTGTCATAACCCCCTGCAGTTTCGTGGCTGGAAGTTTGTTGAACTGCACGAAATTCGGGGTCAGCTTCTTGAACAGGGCGAACAGCTTCCAGATCGGGTTCCTGGTTTCGATATCCTCAATGCCGTAGAAGATCACCTTCTCCTGGATGCCGTGGTCCTTAAGTTGCTTTTCGATGTCGAGGACGGTCATGTAACCGGCGCTGATCTCGAAGAACTCCAAGCCGGTGCCGACATCCTTCTTGAGCCGGCAGATGTTCCCGAACGGCTCATCGGTGCGGACTATGGATATCAGGATGTTACGCTCATAGATGATGTTCGAGCGGATCATGCAATGAACGATATAGGGGGGGATCACCTCCAGCGCCTTGAGAAAGAAGAGCGCGGTGCCGGGGATGTTTTTGCCCTTGGCGTAGATCTGCTCGTAGGAAAGCATGAAGGTGTCCAGATCCAGCGGGCGCAGGGCGCGGTACAGGGCGCGCTGGCCGTTGGTCCAGACCAGGATGGTGATGAACGGGATCGACGCCAGGATGATGGACCAGTAGGCGCCGTGCACGAACTTCGGGAAGGTGGAGGTGAAGTAGATGAGATCGATGGCCAGGATCCCCGCCACGATCGGGACCTTCCACTTCTTGGTGGTTTTTGAGAAGACGATGATCATCATGATGGCCGTGATGGTCATCGATCCGGTTACCGCCATGCCGTAGGCGGCCGCCAGGTTGCCGGACTTCTGGAAGAAGAACATGATGAAGATGACCGCGCACATAAGCGTCCAGTTGACCGCCCCGATGTAGATCTGGGACTGGATATGGGTGGAGGTATATTCGACCTTGAAGAGCGGCATGAGCCGGGTGGTGATTCCCTGGTAAACGATGGAGAACACCCCGCTGATGATCGCCTGGGAAGCGATGATGGTCGCCATGATGGTCAGGATCAGAAATGGGATGTAGAGCATGCCGGACTGTTCCTGGATCATGCCGAACAGAATGTTCTTCGTGTCGGGGTGGTGCAGCAGGAAGGCCCCCTGGCCCAGGTAGTTCAGGTACAGTGCGGCAAAAACGAAGTACCAGGCCCGGATGATCGGCTTCTTGCCCAGGTGTCCCATGTCGGCGTAGAGCGCCTCGCCGCCCGTGGCGCAGAGGATCACCTCGGAAAGGACGAAGTAGCCGGCGATGCCGTTTTCGCGGAAAAAGTCTATGGCGTAGATAGGATTGATGGCCCGGACGATGCCGGGGGTGCCGGAAATGGAGACCAGCCCCGACACCAGCAGCGCGAGGAAATAGACGACCATGACCGGGCCGAATATGCCGGCCATCCTGTCGGTGCCCCGCGACTGAAAAAAGAACAGGGTGATGGCGATCAGCGCCGCGATGGCTACCAGGACCCCCTGGCGGGTCGTCTCCAGGCCGGGGATGAGCAGGAGACCTTCCACGGCCGAGAGGATCGAGATGGCCGGGGTGATGACGCCGTCACCCAGCAGCAGCGACACCCCGAGGAAGGAGAGAAATCCGGCAAAGGCGAGCACTCGCCCCTTCCGGAACAGTTTGATGATGATTTCCCGCAGGACGATCTCGCCCCCCTGCCCCTTCTTGCCGAGGCTCATGGCGAGCCAGGCGTACTCCGCGGTAACCAGGATGGTCATGGTCCAGAAGACCAGGCAGAGGATGCCGTAGACGTTGGTCACGGTCGGCTTGGTCATGGTAAATACCACGGTAAGGGTATAGATCGGGCTGGTGCCGATGTCGCCGAACACCAGGCCCAAGGCTTTGACGATGCCACCCCAAAATGATTCCTGCTGCTTGCCGGTCATGAAACTCCCTGTTGCTGGGAAGCTGGTACTGATATTGAAGAAGAAAAGGCCGACATTGCCGGCGCTTCCGCTTTATACACTATTCCACAGAATTTGTAACCCTTTGCAGGTAAAAGGTCCGCTCGCGCAGTCTCAATTCCCCTGGAGTGGCTGCGGCAGCCCGGAAAAGCTGCTGCAATCATGCCGCCCCGAGGGGTGCGGCTCGGGGAGTTCGGCAGCGCGGCTATCTGGCACGACCCGCGGCCAATAGTGCGGAAATGCCCGTTTGCGCTTGACATTACAGGGCATTACTTGTAGTTTAAGTCGTTTCTCTCATGGCTTTAATCGACGGCGCGGAGGCCTTTTACATGGACTACAAGGAAACACTGAACCTGCCCCTTACCAATTTCCCTATGAAGGGAAATCTCCCCCAGCGCGAGCCCGAGATGCTGAAGCAGTGGGAGCAGGCTGCGCTATATTCAAAGATCGAGGAGACCGGCAAGGATCGGCCGCGCTACGTCCTGCACGACGGCCCCCCCTACGCCAACGGTCACATCCATATCGGGCACGCCCTGAACAAGATATTGAAGGACATCGTCCTCAAAAGCAAGCGGATGAACGGCTTCGACGCCCCCTACGTGCCGGGGTGGGACTGCCACGGGCTCCCCATCGAGCTGCAGGTGGAGAAGAACCTGGGCTCCAAGAAGCACGAGATCACCAAGCTGCAGATGCGCAAGCTCTGCCGGGAGTACGCCGCCAAGTTCGTGGCGATCCAGCGCGCCGAGTTCGAGCGCCTGGGGATCTTCGGGGAGTGGGACAATCCCTATCTCACCCTGCATCACAGCTATGAAGGGGCCATCGCCCGCGAACTCGCCCGCTTCGCCGAGAACGGCGGCCTCTACAAGGGAAAGAAGCCGGTGCACTGGTGCTCCTCCTGCGGCACGGCGCTGGCCGAAGCCGAGGTGGAATACGCCGACCACAAGTCGCCGTCCGTGTTCGTCAAGTTCGCGCTCAAGGAGGATCTGGGCCAGGCGGTGCCGGAGCTTTCCGGCAAGAAGGCTTCCATGGTGATCTGGACCACGACCCCCTGGACCCTTCCGGCCAACCTCGCGGTCGCGCTGCACCCGGAGCTTGAGTACGCGGCGCTGCTGGTAAACGGCGAGATCGTCATCGTGGCCGACGGCCTTAAGGAGAATTTCCTGAAGGAGATCGGCGCGCAAGGGGAGGTGGTCGCCACGTTCCCCTCCACCATCCTGGAGAAAAGGCTCTGCCGGCACCCGTTCTACGATCAGGATTCCGTGATCCTCCTGGGCGAGCACGTAACGCTCGAGGCGG
The DNA here is from genome assembly GCA_003499925.1 of Geobacter sp. GTDB lineage: Bacteria > Desulfobacterota > Desulfuromonadia > Geobacterales > Geobacteraceae > Geomonas. The sequence goes on along the minus strand of DNRQ01000029.1, from coordinate 18,770 downwards.
GCACCGGCTGCGTGCACACGGCGCCCGGGCACGGCCAGGAGGACTACGAGCTCGGTCTCAAGGCAGGGCTCGACATCTACAACCCGGTCGACAACCGCGGGCGCTTCTACGAGAACATCGAGTTCTTCGGCGGCCAGTTCGTCTTCGACGCCAACAAGGTGGTCATCGAGAAGCTGATCGAGGTGGGGGCGCTCCTGGGGCACAAGGAGATCTCCCACTCCTACCCGCACTGCTGGCGCTGCAAGAAGCCGATCATCTTCCGGGCCACCGAGCAGTGGTTCATCTCCATGGAGAAGAACGGCCTGCGTCAAAACGCGCTTGCAGAGATCAACAACGTGAACTGGATCCCGAAGTGGGGCAAGGAGCGGATCTACGGCATGATCGAGAACCGCCCGGACTGGTGCGTCTCCAGGCAGCGCTCCTGGGGGGTGCCGATCGCGGCCTTCTACTGCAAGGGGTGCGGCGAGGTCCTGGCCGACGGAGCCATCATGCACCATGTCGCCGACCTGTTCACCGAGCAGAGCTCCGACATCTGGTACGACTGGGATGCCGCCGCCTTCCTCCCCGAGGGGACCAGCTGCCCCGGCTGCGGCAAGACGGAGTTCGACAAGGAGTCCGACATCCTGGACGTCTGGTTCGATTCCGGCGTGTCCCATGCCGCGGTGCTGGAACTCCGCCCCAACCTCGGCTCGCCGGCCGACATGTACCTGGAGGGAAGCGACCAGCACCGCGGCTGGTTCCACTCTTCGCTTCTGGCGAGCGTCGGCACCCGCGGGCGCGCCCCCTACAAGAACGTGCTGACCCACGGCTTCGTCATGGACGGCGCCGGCCGCAAGATGAGCAAGTCGGTCGGCAACGTGGTGGCCCCCGAGGACGTCATCAAGAAGTTCGGGGCCGACGTCCTGAGGCTGTGGGTTGCCGCGCAGGACTACCGCGAGGACCTGCGCATCTCCCAGGAGATCCTGACCAGGCTCTCCGAGAGCTACCGCCGCATCAGGAACACCTGCCGCTACATCCTGGGCAACATCCACGACTTCGATCCGCAAACCCAGATGGTGGCGTACGCCGACATGCCTGAGATCGACCGCTGGGCCATGCACCAGCTGGAGCTTTTGAAGGAGAAGGTGCTCGCCTCCTACAACGACTGCGAATTCCACATCCTGTACCACGCCGTGAACGGCTTCTGCACCGTCGAGATGAGCGCCTTCTACCTCGACATCCTGAAGGACCGGGTCTACACCAGCAAGAGCTCCTCGCCGGCCAGGAGAAGCGCCCAGACCGTGATGTACTCGATATTGGACGCCCTGGTCCGCATCCTGGCGCCGGTGCTCTCCTTCACCTGCGAAGAGGTTTGGGCCGATATGCCGGGCAAGCGGGAGGCGAGCGTGCACCTGGCGCTCTTCCCGGCGCTCACCCCGGAAACCAGGGACGAGGGCCTTTCGCAGCGCTGGGAGAAGATCATGAAGGTCCGCTCCGAGGTCTCCAAGGCACTGGAGCTCGCCCGGGTGAAGAAGGTGATCGGGCACTCTCTGGATGCCGCGGTAGCCATCAAGGCCACAGGCGATACCGCCGAACTGCTGAAGGAATTCGAGGGCGAGCTGGCCCAGATCTTCATCGTTTCGCAGGCGGGGGTTGCCGAGGAGCTTTCGGGCGAGGTGTACCGGTCGGAAGGGGGCGACGCGCTGGAGATCGCGGTGAGCGCCGCCCTGGGCGAGAAGTGCGAGCGCTGCTGGTGCTACGACGAGCGGTTGGGTGGGGATGCCGAGCATCCGACCCTCTGCCCGAAGTGCCTGGCGGCGGTGAAATAAGGAGTCTGCAAAGTCCCCCCTCTCCCCTTGCGGGAGAGGGGATTAAGAGGCGGGGCGGCAAGCACGGTTCTGTCCGAAGACCCCCTTTGACATAGGGGATTTAGGGGGATTTGGTTATGGCAACTAGAGGCTTAGAGGCAAATCCCCCCCAACCCCCCTTTTTCAAAGGGGGGAGCGTTTTTATGGGATACTACCTAATGAAATTCAGATATCTGATCCTTCTGACGGTCTCGGCGCTGGTGCTGGTCCTGGACCAGGCCACCAAGATCTACGTCGACCGGACCATGGCGCTGCACAGTTCCATCACCGTCATCGAGGGGTTCTTCAACATCACCTACCTGCGCAACAAGGGAGCCGCCTTCGGCATACTGGCCAACTCCAGCTATCGGCTCCCCTTCTTCATCCTGGTCTCTACGGTGGCGGTTTGCGTCATCGTCTTCGTGATCAAGCGGCTGCGCGAGGACCAGAAACTGGCGGCGATTTCGCTCTCGCTGATCTTCTCCGGCGCGCTCGGCAACCTGATCGACCGGGTGAGGCTTGGCGAGGTGATCGACTTCCTGGACGCCCACTGGTACAACCACCACTGGCCCGCCTTCAACGTCGCCGACTCCGCCATCTGCGTCGGCGTGTTCCTGCTCGCCATCGACATGTTCCTGGAGGAGCGCAGGGAACAGAAGACGCGCTAGCAGGTGGGAAGAAAGCTGGGGAAGGTCAGATCATGTAGGGTGGGCCCTGCCCACCATCGGGACGCGTATGCGGTGGGCACGGCCCACCCGACCTTACTGAAAATACTCCCTCCCCTTCAAGGGGAGGGTTGGGGTGGGGATGGGGCAGCCCGCAGCAAAACACCACCATCCCATGTCTTGATCCGCATCATCCGTCCAATCAATCCGTGTCCGGCTTAAGGTTCAGTTTTTGAACCTACTGGCAGGCGACGAGCGAGCAGAAAAGATCCTTAAGCTCGGGCGGCAGCCGCCGCGCACGCATCTCTTCGCCCACGCAGGCAAGCGTCACCCGTGCCTCGACCAGAAGCTTGCCGTCTTCCTTTCTGATCACCTGCTGCGCCGCAACAAACGAGCTGTTCTTCACAGCCACGATCTGCGTCTCGACCTCCAGCAGGTCGTCCAGCCGGGCCGGCGCGCGGTAGTTCGCCTCAATCGCCACCACCGGAAAGATGATCCCCATGTCGTGCATGGCCCGCACCGAAAGCCCGCGCTCCCTCAGGAACTCGGTCCTGGCCCGCTCCATGTAGCAAAGGTAATTGGCGTGGTAGACCACCCCCCCCGCATCGGTATCCTCGTAATAAATTCTTACTTCCATCACATCTCCTGCCGGCGTTTCCTGGATTTCCCCTCGCCCTCCGGGAGAGGGGCAGGGGTGAGGGCGCTGCCATCTGCGAGAGTGGGGCGCCTCGGCATAAAAGCGCCGACTCCCTCACCCCGGCCCTCTCCCGGGGGGAGAGGGAGAGCTGGTCTCTAAGTGGGCGCTAAGCGAGGTAGGGTGGGCCGTGCCCACCACACCGGGTCCTGATGGTGGGCACGGCCCACCCTACGTGATTACGGTCCCGCTCAACTTAAATGGCAGTCGTGTCAGAAGGGGCGCTATCTGCTAACTCGGTGGTGCTACCGGTGGTGAGCCTTGTCCCAGAATCCTCTCGTACACGGCGCGGACGGCACTGGTGACCCGCTCGTAGTCGGCCATCAGCGCCTCGCCCGGGTTCTTGAGCAGGGCGTCGTAGCCGAGCCTGCGGGCCAGCTTGTTAAGGTACTTGAGCGGCCCCCCCAGGTCGTTCATGGAATAGTCGTGGATGATGCGCAGGCGGTTCTCCAGCCGGCGCAGGAAACGGTACCCCTCGGCCAGCGCCTGGTAGTCGTTCTCCGGCACCAGGTCAAGCCTCCGCATCGCATCAAGGGCCAGCAGGGTGTTGCAGTTGCGGATCTCGCGGTGCTCGGAGCCGTGCTTTAGCTGCAGGAACTGGATGATGAACTCGACATCGACCATGCCGCCGCGGCCGGTCTTGATGTTGTAGCTCCCGACCGTCTCCCTGGCGAGCTCGTTCTCCATGCGCATGCGCAGGCGATGGATCTCGCTTCGCACCCGTTCGCCGGCGCCGCCGCCGTACACGGCGCGCTCGATGACCTGCTCGACCGCCTCCTTGAGCTGCGGCCCGCCCAGGCTTACCCGCGCCTTGGTGAGCGCCTGGCGCTCCCAGATCTGGGATTCGGTGGAGTGATAGCTCTGGAACGACTCCAGCGAGGTGACCAGCGGGCCGGCGTTCCCCGAGGGGCGCAGACGGGTGTCTATCTTGTAGACGTACCCCTCGCGGGTCGGGGTGGTCAGGACCAGGATGATCTTCTGCCCCAGCTTGGCGAAGTACTCACGGTTGGTGATGCTCTTCTCGCCGTCGGTCATCCCCTGGCCGGCGTAGATGTAGATGATGTCCAGGTCGGAGTGGTAGTTGAGCTCGAACCCCCCGAGCTTTCCCATGCCGACGATGGCGAAGGATGCCTCATGAACGGTTCCGTCCTCGTCATGCACGACCGGCCGCCCGAAACGGGTGAGCTCCCCCGCCGCCAGACGGCAGGCGGCGCTCAGGCAGACCTCTGCCAGGTCGGTGAGCTGCAGGGCGACCTCTGGCTGCCCCATCTTGCCGTGCACGTCGTTCATCCCTATGCGCAGGAACTCCTCGTGCCGGTAGCGCCGCAGGGCGTCCAGCTGCTCCTCGAAACCGTCGCACTGGGACAGGTGCGTATCCAGCTCCAGCGCCATGATGGCCCGCCCCTTCTGCAGGTAGGCATAGCCGCGGGTGGTCATGCCGTCCAGAAGCTCCGGGTGCCCGATGAAGATCTTGGAGAGGAATTCCGACATGCCGAACATCGAGGTGAGGAGCTTCAGGATGTCGCGGTTCTCGGCAAGGAGCGCGTAGAAGGAGGAGCGGGTCCTGGTGGAGGAGAGAAAGCGCTCCAGGTTGGCCAGCGCGAGATCGGGGTCCGGCGAGCTGAAAACCTCCTGCAGGAAGAGCGGCGCGATCTTCTCCAGGGTGCGCATGCCGCGCTCGGTGAGGTTAAGCTTGCTGGGGCCGTCGCGCAGCACCAGCAGGTTCTGGTAGGCGGCATCGACATGCTCGAAGCGGCGCTCGGCCAGCATGTCCTTGATCAGGTCGGGGTCGGCGCTGCGATCAAAGAAAAAGTAGACCTCCGGGAGCACCTCCTCCTTGATGCGCTGGTCCCGCGACAGGAACAGATCGCCGTAGATCGCGGAGACCGTCTTCCGGTGCGCCTCGAGGGCCTCGGTGAAGCGCTGGGCGCCGTCCCTTCTCAGGTAGCCGCAGCGCCTGGCCAGGGCACGCATCTCGTCTTCCTTCCTGGGGAGCGCATGGGTCTGGCGCTCCTGGACCACCTGGATCCTGTGCTCCACGGTGCGCAGGAAGCGGTACGCCTCGGACAGGGCGATGCAGTCGGCCTCCTTGATGATGCGCGAATCCCTCAGGGTCTGCAGCGCGTTCAGCGAGTTGCGCTCCCGAAGTTTCGGGTTCTTCCCGGCGTAGACCAGCTGCAGCGCCTGGATGAAGAACTCGATCTCCCGGATGCCGCCGCGCCCGAGCTTGATGTTGACCTCGCCCTCCTGGCTCCGGGTCAGCGAGGCGTCGATGCGCTTCTTCATCGACATCATGTCCTCGATCAGGTTGTAGTCCAGGTAGCGCCGGTAGATGAACGGGTCGAGGGCCGCGAGGATCTGCTCCCCCAGCTCGATGGAGCCGGCGACCGGCCGGGCCTTCATCATGGCCGCACGCTCCCAGGACTGCCCCCACGATTCGTAGTAGACCTCGGCCGAGCGCATCGAGGTGGCGAGGTCGCCGGCCTTGCCGTCCGGCCTGAGCCCCATGTCGACGCGGAACACGAAGCCGTCCCCGGTCGCCTGCGAGATGGCGCGGCTCACCATCTCGGCGAGCTTGACGAAAAAGGTGTGCAGCGAGAGCTTTCCCTTGACGGCGCCCCGGCCGTCGGCGACACCGGTGCTCTCCCCCTTGTCGGAGGAGTAGAAGTAGATCAGGTCGATGTCGGAGGAGAAGTTGAGCTCGCGGCCGCCCAGTTTCCCCATGCCGATGATGGTGAAGGCGGCCTCGACCGGGCCTTCGGGAGTTCGCGCGAGCGGCGTGCCGTGCTCCCTGACCAGCTCCCGGAGGGCGGCCTCGTAGGCGAGCTGCAGGGTGACGGCGGCCAGCGAGGCGAGCTCATCCGTCACCTCCTCCAGGGGGGCCAGCCCGTTCAGGTCGCGCGCGGCGATGCGCAGCATCTCGGCATACTTGAAGCGGCGCAGATGGGGGAACAGCTCGTGGTAGGAGAGCTCGGCGGGGAGCCGGCTGCGCAGCTCCGAGAGCATCTCCGCCTCGCTCCGTTTGCGCATGATCTCCCGCTCCAGGAAGAGCCGGTGGAAATAAGAGGGGTCCTTGCAGATGATGTTGGTGAGGAAGGGTGAGGAGCCGCAGATGTTCATCAACTGGGTGAGCAGCGCCCGGCGGGAGCAGAGCTCCTGAAAAGCCTCGGGGCCGGCCACGGTCGATATGCGCTCCACACCGTTTAACGCCATATCGGGGAGCGGCGTGGCGAGGGCCGCGATGGCAAGCTCGGCCAGACAGTGGTTCGGCAGCACGCTCGCCAGCAGGCGCAGGTTTTCGGCCGAGCGGGCGCCGTAGCTGAAGCCCCCCTGTTCGAGGAAGTGAGCGAGCTCCTCGGCGGATTGGCCCGCAAGGGCCTGCAAGAGACCGCCCGCGAACTCGGAGAGCCGGCTCATAGGCCGACCAGGGCCCTAAGCTCCCTCTGGTAGTCGCCCCGCACCACACCCTTTTCGGTGATGATCCCGGTGATGTAGCGGGCGGGGGTGACGTCGAAGGCGGGATTCCTCACCTTCACCCCTTCCGGCGCCGTGCCCACCCCCTGGACCCTGGTCACCTCCTCGGCTGCGCGCTCCTCGATGGGGATCTCGTCGCCGCTGGCAAGCTTCAGGTCGAGCGTGGAGATGGGGGCCGCCACGTAGAACGGGATCCTGTTCTCCTTGGCGAGCACCGCGACGCTGTAGGTGCCGATCTTGTTGGCGGTGTCGCCGTTTGCGGCAATCCGGTCCGCGCCGACCACGCAGAAGTCGATCTCGCCGGTTTTCATGAGCCAGCCGGCCATGTTGTCCGTGATCAGGGTGACCGGGATGGCATCCTTCATCAGTTCCCAGGCGGTGAGCCGCGCCCCCTGGAGCCAGGGGCGGGTCTCGTCGGCGAAGACCCGGATCCCCTTGCCCGATTCATGAGCGGCCCGGATCACGCCGAGAGCCGTGCCGTAGCCGGCCGTGGCCAGGCCGCCGGCGTTGCAGTGGGTGAGGATGGAGGCGCCCTCCTTGATCAGGGGTGCTCCGTTTTTGCCGATTTCCCGGCAGATTCTCAGGTCCTCCTGCTCGATGCTGATCGCCTCGGCCTTGAGCATCTCCCGGATCGAGTTCAGGTCCAGTTCCCGGTGCTGCAGCGCCACCCGCTTCATCCGCTCCAGGGCCCAGAACAGGTTCACCGCGGTCGGCCTGGTGCGGGCCAGCACGTCGCAGACGTTTTCCAGCTGCCGGTTGAACGATTCGAAGGTGTCCGCTATGATTTCGCGCGCCCCCAGGGCGACCCCCATGGCGGCGGCGACGCCGATGGCGGGTGCCCCCCGGATGATCATGCCGCGGATCGCCTCGGCCACGCCGCTGAAATCGGTGTACTCGTTGTAGACCTCCTCGGCCGGGAGCCGGGTCTGGTCGATCATGATCACCTTGTTGTCGCGCCACTCTATGGTTCTGAAGGACATGGTTGTTACCTCTTTAATTTGCTACCCGTTCAGCTTCTTCAACAGCAGTTCGTTCACCAGCGCGGGGTTCGCCTTCCCCTTGGAGGCGCGCATCACCTGGCCCACGAAGAAGCCGAAAAGGGTCTCCTTGCCGCTCCTGTACTCGGAGACCTGGCCGGGGTTTTTCTGCAGCACCTCGTCGATCATCGCCTCGATGGCGCCGCTGTCGGAGACCTGCACCAGACCTTTTTCCTGGACGATGGCGGCGGGCTCCTTTCCGCTCTTGTACATCTCGTCGAACACCGTCTTGGCGATCTTTCCGGAAATGGTTCCCTTCTCGATCAGCTTCAGCAGCTCGGCCAGCAGCGCCGGCGTGACCGGGCACTCCGCGATATTCCTGCCGTCCTCGTTCAGGGCCCGGGTCACCTCGCCCATCACCCAGTTGGAGACGGTCTTAGGCTGCGCGAACAGGGCGACCGTCTCCTCGAAGTAGTGGGCCAGCTCGCGGCTTGCGGCCAGCACCTCGGCGTCGTACTCGGGGAGGCCGAGCCCGGTCGTGAAGCGGCTCCGCTTCGCCTCCGGGAGCTCGGGAAGGGTGGCGCGCACCTGCTCGATCCACTCATCGGAGACGATGACCGGGACCAGGTCCGGGTCCGGGAAATAGCGGTAGTCGTGGGCCTCTTCCTTGCCCCGCATGGAGCGGGTGGTGCCTGTGCTCGGGTCGAAGAGGCGGGTTTCCTGGATGATGCGTCCCCCCTCGTCCAGGATCTCGGCCTGGCGCTCCATCTCGTACTCGATCGCCTGCTTGATGAACTTGAACGAGTTGATGTTCTTGAGTTCGGCGCGGGTGCCGAAGACGGTGGAGCCGACCGGCATGAGCGAGACGTTGGCGTCGCAGCGAAAGCTCCCCTCCTCGAGGTTCCCGTCGCAGATGCCGAGGTAGACCACGATCTGGTGCAGCTTCTTCAGGTAGGCGATCGCCTCGTCGGGGGAGCGCATGTCCGGCTCCGAGACCACCTCGAGAAGCGGGGTGCAGGCGCGGTTCAGGTCGACGCAGGAGTCGTCGCCGATCCCGGGAAGGTCGGCGTGCACCAGCTTGCCGGCGTCCTCCTCCATGTGGATCCGGGTGATGCCGATCCGCTTCCTCTCCCCCTCGATGTCGATGTCCAGGTGGCCGTTCAGGCAGATGGGGAGATCGAACTGGCTGATCTGGTAACCCTTGGGGAGGTCGGGGTAGAAGTAGTTCTTGCGGGCGAAGACCGAGCGCCGGGTGATGGAGCAGTTGGTGGCGAGCCCCGCCCTGATGGCGTACTCGACCACCTTCTGGTTCAGCACGGGGAGCGCGCCGGGAAACCCCAGGCAGACCGGGCAGGTCTGGGAGTTGGGCTGGGCGCCGAAGCGGGTCGAGCAGCCGCAGAATATCTTCGTGTTGGTGGTGAGCTGGGTGTGCACCTCAAGCCCGATGACGACCTGGTATTTCATAGATGAGCTCCGGGGAAAGTGGCGCGGGCGAACACAAGGTTCGCCCCTACAGCCACAACTTTACGATTTCCGTAGGGGCGAACCTCGTGTTCGCCCGGTTTATTACAGCGCCGCCTTCCTCTGGTGCCAGTCGGTCTCCCTTTCAAAGGCGTAGGCGGCGGAGAGGATCGACTCCTCGCCGAACGCCTTGCCGATCAGCTGCAGACCGATCGGGAGGCCCGCCTTGCAAAAGCCCGCCGGCACCGAGATGCCGCAGGTCCCGGCCAGGTTCACCGGAATGGTGAAGATGTCGGAGAGATACATCTGGAGCGGGTCGGCCAGCTTCTCGCCGATGCGAAAGGGAGGCGTCGGGGCGACCGGGGTCAGCATGACGTCGACCTCCTCGAACGCGGTCAGGAAGTCCTGCCGGATCAGGGTGCGCACCTTCTGCGCCTTCAGGTAGTAGGCGTCGTAGTAGCCGGAGGAGAGCGCATAGGTGCCGAGCATGATCCTGCGCTTCACCTCGGGGCCGAACCCCTCGTCGCGGGTCCTGGCATACATCTCGCCGAGCCCCTTGGCCGACTCGCTGCGGTGCCCGAAGCGTACGCCGTCGTAGCGGGCCAGGTTCGAGCTCGCCTCGGCCGTCGCGATCAGGTAGTAGGTGGCGACCGCGTACTCGGTATGCGGCAGGCTCACCTCCCTGATCTCGGCGCCCAGGCTCCTGTAGAGCGCTATCGCCTCGTCCATGGCGCGCTTCACGTCGGGGTCGAGCCCCTCGATGAAGTACTGCTTGGGAAGCCCGATCTTGAGCCCCTTTACTCCGGCGCCGAGCCCGGCTGCGTAGTCGGGGACCGGCGTGTTGACGGAGGTGGAGTCGAGCGGGTCGTAACCCGCGACGGCGCCGAGCATGATCGCCGCGTCGGTCACGTCGCGGGTCAGCGGTCCCACCTGGTCCAGAGAGGAGGCGTAGGCGATGACGCCGTAGCGGGAGACCCTGCCGTAGGTGGGTTTCAGGCCGACGCAGCCGCAGTGGGAGGCGGGCTGGCGGATGGAGCCCCCCGTGTCGGTGCCGAGGGTCGCGGTCGCTTCCCGTGCTGCGATCGCCGCCGCCGAGCCGCCGGAGGAGCCGCCCGGGGTGCAGTCGAGGTCCCAGGGATTTCTGGTCGCGCCGAAGTGGCTCGACTCCGTGGAGGAGCCCATGGCGAACTCGTCCTGGTTCAGCTTGCCGACGATGACAGCGCCCTGCTCCTTCAGGCGCGCCACGGCGGTGCCGTCATAGGGGGGGACGAAGTGCGCCAGTATCTTCGAGCCGCAGGTGGTGCGGATCCCCTTGGTGATGAAGATGTCCTTGAGCCCCACCGGGATCCCGGTGAGCACGGAGATCTCACCCGCGGCGATGCGCCGGTCGGCAGCCTCGGCCTCGACGAGGGCCTGTTCCGGGGTCACGGTGATGTACGCGTTCACCCGCTCGTCCACCGACTCGATGCGCTCCAGCATGGCGCGGGTCGCCTCCACCGAGGAGAGCTCCTTCGCCTTCAGTTTCTGGTGCAGTTCATGTATGGTAAGGTCGAAAATTTCCATTAATAACGCTCCATCCTGAACTCATTGTCATAACTGATTGGTACCAATCTCCCGCTTGGTCTTCNNGGGGGGGGGGGTGAGGCTTATGCGAGCTTTTCCCCCTCTCCCCAGCCCTCCCCCATCAAGGGGGAGGGGTGTTTGTGCACTATGCGGAAGATCAGTGCTAATCAGGTTGTCATAAGAGGGTTGATCTCTCCCCCCTTTTTCAAAGGGGGACTTTCTATTCAATCACCTTGGGCACCCTGAAGAAGCTCTCCGCGTGCCTGGGGGCGTTGGCCAGGGCGGCATCGACGCCGATCGCCTGCCCCGGCTCATCGGGCCGGAAGGCGTTTTCCATCGGTACCGCATGGGAGGTCGGTATGATCCCTTCGGTGTCAAGGGCGTTCAGTTTCTCTACGTAGGCGAGTATCGAGTCCATCTGCACCGTAAAGGTGTCCAGCTCGGTCTCGGTGAGCTCCAGTCGGGCGAGCCGCGCCACATGCTCAACCTCAACTCTCGTGATCTTCATGCCTGCTCCAAGGTGCGCTCTGACACGCCCTGATGTTAATGCTTGCTACCGGTTATTATCATGAAAGGGGTAAAAAGGCAAGGAGAGGGGGCTAATCCCGCTCGAGGATCCCCCCTTCGGCCGGATTCGACGGGGCGCTCTGCACCGTCTCCCCGTTGACCGCTGCGAGGCTCGTCACCGTATAGCTGTAGCGCTCCCCGACGAGGATTTCCTTGTCCTCGTAGGTGGTGCCGGTGACCGGTGCGGCGTTCAGCGGGGAGAGGGTCAGGTCCGCCGTAGCTTCAGCGGATGAGGACGTGTCCGCCGTAGCTTTAGCGGATGAGGACGTGTCCGCCGTAGCTTCAGCGGAGGCGGAGAGTCTGCTGCGGTAGATGTTGTACCCGATCAGCGATCCCTCCTCGGGCGGGGGCGCCACGAAGGCCAGCACCACCCCGGTCGCGGAGGAGAGCGCTTCTACCACGGGAGGAAGGGGAGGTGTCACGGCGGCGCGGCGTGCCAGGTTGGAGTCCCTGCTCCGGGCGCCGCCCGTGGTGAAGGCGCGCACCTTGTACTGGTAGCTCTTTCCCTTCTTCGGGGTGTAGTCGTCGACCAGCAGGCGGTTGCCGATGCGCCGGACACCCTGCGGGAAGTCGAGATCGATCCGGGCCAGTTGAGAGTAGGCGCCCGGGCATTCCTCGCAATCCTCCGCCGGCGGCAGCAGCGTGCGCCTGAACAGCAGGAAGCCGGCCAGATCCCTGAGCGGCGCCCCTCCCTCCTCCCTGGAGGGCGCGCTCCAGGTTACCTCGAAGCGGGCACCCTTCTGTGCGATGGCCAGGTCGGAAACCGGCGCCGGGGCGAGCGCCTCGGGCGGGACCAGCGCCCCCTTCTTGCCGCAGCCGGAAAGAAGCGCGAATCCCAGGATCAGCGGCATGGCGCACGGCAGCCGGCCTTTACCCCATCCCCGCCCCGACCCTCCCCTTGAAGTGGAGGGAGCTTTTCGGCTGAAGAAATCCCGCAAAGCCGCCACCGGCTACCTTCCTTCCTTGGCCCGGGCGATCTCCGCCCGCACCCGCTCCAGGGCGGTGCCGCCGGTCGCGCTCCGGGCGTTCACCGAGGCCTCCAGGGTGATCGAGGCGAAGATGTCGCTATCGATGCGCGGGGAGAAGAGCTGCCACTCGGCCAGCGAGAGCTCCGGGATGTCCATTTCGTTTTCGATGCAGTAGCGCACCGCCTTCCCCACGACCTCGTGGGCGTCCCGGAAGGCGACCCCCTTTCTCACCAGGTAGTCGGCGACGTCGGTGGCGGTCGAGAAGCCCGAGGCCGCCGCCGTCTTCATGCGGACCGGGTTCACCCGCATCTCGCGCACCATGTCGGCGAAAACCTTGAGGCATCCCTTCACCGTGTCGATGGTGTCGAAGAGCGGTTCCTTGTCTTCCTGCATGTCCTTGTTGTAGGCGAGCGGCAGCGATTTCATCACGGTGAGAAGGGACATCAGGTTGCCGTAGACGCGCCCGGTCTTGCCGCGCACCAGTTCCGGGACGTCCGGGTTCTTCTTCTGCGGCATGATGGAGGAGCCGGTGCAGAAGGAGTCGGAGAGCTCGACGAACTTGAACTCGCTGGTGGACCAGAGGATCAGCTCCTCGGAGAAGCGGGAGAGATGCATCATCAGGATCGACGAGGCGGCGCAGAACTCCAGGGCGAAGTCGCGGTCCGAGACCGAGTCGAGCGAGTTGCGGGTCACCTCGGTGAAGTCGAGCAGGTCCGCCACGTACTCCCGGTCGATGGGGAAGGTGGTCCCGGCCAGGGCGCCTGCGCCCAGAGGCATCACGTTGGTCCGCTTCAGGCAGTCCTCCATGCGGGCCTTGTCGCGCCTGAGCATCTCCAGGTAGGCGAGCATGTGGTGCGAGAAGAGGATGGGCTGGGCGGTCTGCAGATGGGTGAAGCCCGGCATGATGACCGAGAGGTTCTCCTCGGCCTGAAACAGCAGCGAGTCGATCAACAGGTCGATGTAGGCGGAGATCTCCACCAGTTCGTCCCGCAGATAAAGCCGGATGTCGAGCGCCACCTGGTCGTTGCGCGAGCGCCCGGTATGGAGCCTTTTCCCGGCGTCCCCGATCCGCTCCGAGAGCCTCGCCTCGATGTTCATGTGGATGTCTTCCAGCGAGACCGAGAAATCGAAGCTCCCCGCCTCGATCTGCACCAGGATCGCCTTCAGGCCGGAGACGATCGACTCCACGTCGCTGATCGGGATGATCCCCTGCTTGCCGAGCATGGTGGCGTGTGCGATGGAGCCCCGGATGTCCTGGTGGTAGAGGCGCTTGTCGAAGTTGATCGAGGCGGTGAACTCCTCGACGAATTTGTCGGTGGGTTGGGTGAAGCGTCCGCCCCACAGCTTGTCTTTTGACATGGTTAGATCTCCCGCTTTATGTATGGAATAGCTGGTTTCAACTTTTTCCGGCTCTCCTCCCCCCGGAGGGGGGAGGTCGGGAGGGGGGAAGAATCAGGCTTCTGCGAAGAGCGTCGGGTTTCCCCCTCCCTAACCCTCCCCCTCCTGGGGAGGGGACTTATGGATGTGATCCTACTCTTCCTGCATCATCCGCGCGCCGTCGCCGTCCCCCACCTTGACCCAGCCGGCGTCATCGGTAAAGCGCAGCACCGAATGGACCTTGAGCGGCACCCGCGAGGTGCGCGGGTCGAGCTCGTGGTGCAGCGGGAGGTTGAAGTAGAAAAGCCTGGTCCCGCTGCCGAACCTGAGCCGGCATACCGGCGCCCCGTTGAAATCGTCGCTTGAGAATTCCCGCTCCTGGTACTGCAGCATCTTGTGCTTGCCGCTTATCACCACCAGCGATTTGCCGTAGCAGGAATCACACGTGACCCCCTCGATCTCGCTTTCATCGGAACAGTTGCCGAATATGGTGACCGTTTCGCGCACCCCCGGGGTATCTTCCAGGTACTCGCCGTAGAAGCCGGAGAGGACGTCGCGGTAGGAGCGGTGCTCCGGCTTCGGGTTGCACTGTATCACGAAGATGGCGTCCAGCGACTGCCTCATGGTGAAAAACAGCCGGTTGGCGTGGTCGATGATCTGCTTGATGTTGGACGAGTAGAGGTCCCGGTAGAGGTAGTCAAGGCAGATGATGGCCATGAAGTTGAAGCAGGCCGGCTCTCCCCTGAAAAAATAGAAGTGGCGCCCCCGGTACAGGTCGTGGTCCTTGTCCAGGAACTCCTCGCCGCGGAAGGGGTGGGTTTTCGCCTCCAGAAAGACGCGCAGCTTTCCGCTTGCCTCCTTCACCGCGATGCAGCACCAGTTCACCGGCATGCCGAGTATGTCGCCCGAGTCCACATCCTGCTCCAGCAACTGCAGCGCCTCGGCGTTGTCCGCGTGGAAGCGGATCAGCATCCTGCGGTACTCTTCCAGCGGGATCTGCTCCAGGCCGAACATGGTGACCGTATTGCAGCGGAAGTCGCCCTCGATGGTCGAGAGGACCTGGTCGAAGCGGGAGAGCGGAATGGAGCTTTCCGGAAACATGAGGAAGTGCAGCCGCTTCATGTTTCCCTCGCCCGCAGCCACCAGGTCGAGGATCCCCTGCACCATGACCCATTGTTCCTCCGGGTTGCACAGCGAGAAGAGGTGCCCGCGGCGCTCCAGGCGGTTCGGGATCTGGGCGATCAGGCAGTGCAGGTGATGCCCCAGGGCGAAATCAAGGTGGACATGTTTCTCGATGATCTTGACCATAGGTTGGATGCTCATCTCGGGAGAATCAAATCACTGCAACTGGAATCAAAGAACCGGAAATCACGGGACGCAGATTTACCTGATAAAGACTGATCAGAACAACTACAAAACTTGAGAATCAGGTTTAACAAAGAAGTTGTTTGATCAGGCCTTTTCAGTCTTGATCAGCGTCCGAAGGTTTTGAGGCCTTTCGCTCTGTTTTGCCCTGGCGTCTGCACTCGACGGTCTCCGGGAAGATCTTTCCCAGGATGAAGCGGGCTCCTGCCGGAATCTTGTACTCCGCCAGCTCGGCGCGCTTAACCCAGCGCGCCTCCGCGACCTCGTCGCGGTTATGGTTCACGTCGCAGTAAAGCGGCGTGCAGAGGTAGTAGATGATGATGAAATGGTAGTTGTCGTCGCCGGGGGTGACATGCTCAAAGATGTCGATGAGTTGCCCCACCTCAACCTCCAGGCCGACCTCCTCCCATACCTCGCGCTTCAGTGCCTGGACGATCGGCTCTCCGAGGTCGATCTTTCCGCCCGGCATCACCCACTCCCCCTGGAAGGGGGGGACGGAGCGTTTGGTCAAAAGCACCTGGTCGTCGCTGTCGACGATGACGGCGACCACCGAGGTGACGATGTGGCCTGCTTTGAAATCGTTTTGCGCCATAAAGCGGATAGGGGCACGAAAGTCTCGTGCCCCTATGACCTCCTAAGCTGTATCTTACTCTATTTATTCTTGTTTGCCTGCATCAGCGAGCGGATCCTGAGCCTGAGCGAGTTCAGCTTGATGAACCCCTCGGCGTCCGCCTGGTTGTAGACCTGGTCCTTCTCGAAGGTGGCGAAGTCGAGGTTGAAGAGCGAGTCGCTCTCGGACTTCCTCCCCACGGTGCGGCAGTGACCCTTGTAGAGCTTCACCCTGGCCACGCCGTTCACCGACTTCTGGGAATCGTCGATCAGGGTCTGCAGCATCTCGCGCTCGGGGGAGAACCAGTAGCCGTTGTAGACCATCTCGGCGTAGCGCGGGATCAGGGAGTCGCGCAGGTGCATGACCTCGCGGTCCATGGTGATCTGCTCGACCGCCATGTGGGCCTCGCGCAGGATGGTGCCGCCCGGGGTCTCGTAGACGCCGCGGGACTTCATGCCGACCGAGCGGTTCTCCAGGAGGTCGACCCGGCCGATGCCGTGCTCGCCCCCCAGGGTGTTCAGGTGGGCCAGCAGCTGTGCCGGCGACATGGGCACGCCGTCAACGGCGACCGCGTTCCCCTTCTCGAACTCGATCTCCACGTACTGCGCCTTGTTGGGCGCCTTCTCCGGGGACTTGGTCAAGACGAACATGTTCTCGGGGGGCTCGAGCCAGGTGTCCTCCAGGATGCCCCCTTCGAAGGAGATGTGCAAAAGGTTCCGGTCGCTGGACCAGGGGCGCTTCTTGGTGATCGGGATCGGGATGTCGTTTCTCTTGGCGTAGTTGATCAGCGCCTGGCGGCTGTTCAGCTTCCACTCCCTCCAGGGGGCGACCACGGTGATGGCCGGGTTGAAGTGGTAGTAGGCGAGCTCGAAGCGGACCTGGTCGTTCCCCTTGCCGGTGGCGCCGTGGGAGACCGCGTCGCAACCCTCGATCCTGGCGATCTCCATCTGGCGCTTGGCGATCAGCGGGCGCGCGATGGAGGTGCCGAGCAGGTAGGCCCCTTCGTAGATCGCGTTGGCGCGGAACATCGGGTAGACGAAGTCGCTCACGAACTCCTCGCGCAGGTCGTCGATGTAGACCTTGTCGGCACCCGTTGCCAGCGCCTTTTCACGGACCGGATCCAGCTCGTCACCCTGTCCCAGGTCGGCGGAAAAGGTCACCACCTCGCAGCCGTACTCGTTTTTGAGCCACTTCAGGATGATGGAGGTGTCCAGCCCGCCGGAATAGGCGAGGACGATCTTTTTCACTTCTTTCTTGGCCATGGGTTCTCCTTACGGTTTATTATGGACTAGTTCTTTAATGAAGAAGTCGCGGATATCTCTGCTCTCAGACATACTGCACTTCCTGCAGGATCACCTTACCTATGTATGGCTTCAGTGCTTTTCTGGAGACAAGATCGACCTTGGTCCCGCCGAAAAGCTCCTCAAGGTAGTACTCAAGAGTCATGAACCTGATCAGTCCAATTGGCCTATTAAAATCCACCAGCACATCAACGTCGCTGTCGTCGCGCGCTTCGCCGCGGGCAACCGAACCGAAGATGCCGATGTCCGAAACGCCGAAATCCGTGGCGAGCTCCTCTTTGTGCTCGCGAATGATATCTTTTATCTCGTTTAGAGGCTTCATCTCATCAGGCTCCTAACTGCACCTGCGCGTGGATTACTTCATCAGCATCGCCATGATCGCCTTCTGGACGTGGAGCCGGTTTTCCGCCTCGTCCCAGACGGCCGAGTGCGGCCCCTCGATGACGTCGTCGCTGATCTCCTCGCCGCGGTGCGCGGGGAGGCAGTGCAGCACCATGGCGTTACCCCGGGCCAGGTCGAGCAGCTCCTCGTTCAGCTGGAAGCCGGCGAACGCTTTTTCCCGGATCTTCTGCTCCTCTTCCTTTCCCATGCTGGCCCAGACGTCGGTGTTCAGCACGTCGGCGTCCGATGCGGCCTCCTTCGGGTCGCGGGTCACCACGATCTTGGAGACGGTGCGGGTGCGGGCCCACTGGAGCACGTTGGGATCCGGGTCGTACCCCTCGGGGCAGGCGAGCGTCAGGTCGAATCCGAAGATGGCTGCGGCCTCGATCCAGCTGTTCGCCATGTTGTTGCCGTCCCCGATCCAGGCGAACTTGAGCCCCTGGTAGCCTCCCTTGTGCTCGATGACCGTGAACAGGTCGGCCATGATCTGGCAGGGGTGGTGCAGGTCGGTGAGGCCGTTTATGATCGGCACCGAGGCGTACTTGGCGAATTCCTGCACCGTTTCCTGGGCGAAGGTGCGGATCATGACGCCGTCGCAGTAGCGGGCGATGACCCGGGCGCTGTCCTTGATCGGCTCGCCGCGTCCCATCTGGGAGTCCTTGCCGTTTATGAAGAGCGGGTGCCCCCCCAGCTGGTACATCCCGACCTCGAAGGAGATCCTGGTCCGCGTCGAGGACTTCTCGAAGATCATCGCCAGCGTCTTTCCCTTCAGCAGATGGTGCTCGACACCGCTCTTCTGCTTTTGTTTGAGCTCTTTGGTCAGCGCGAAGATGGCGTCAAGTTCTGCCTTGGAAAACTGGCTCAGTGCGAGGAAGTCTTTTTTCATAACGTGGGCTCTCACTTAGTATTTTTGATGTGACCGGTCAGGTCTGTTGCGTATGCAGTCAAGATTGCGACGTTGCTCCCTCCCCCAGCCCCTCCCATAAAGGGAGGGGGGCATAGGAGCGGTGCAATATTCCCCCTCTTGCGGAAGAACGGGGCAATAGTCCCCTCTCCCCTTGTGGGAGAGGGTTAGGGAGAGGGGGAAAAACGCCGCCTACTCCAGTTCCTCAAGGATCCCGGTCAGTATGGCGAGCATCTCGTCCGCTTCCCGTTTGCCCACGATCAGCGGCGGAACGAAGCGGAGCACCTTCTCCTGGGCGCAGTTCAAGAGGAGCCCGCGCTCGAGCGCCTTCTTTACGATGTCGGCGCCGGGGATGGAGAGCTCCACCCCGATCATGAGCCCGATGCCGCGCACCTCGGTGATCGCCGGGAACTTCCGCTTCAGTTCCTCGAGTTCTCCCATCAGGTATTCGCCCATCTCCTCGGTCCGGTTCAGGATCCCCTCTTCGAGAATGACGCGCATGGTGGCTACCGCCGCAGCGGTCACCAGCGGGTTGCCGCCGAAGGTCGAGCCGTGGGTGCCGGGACTGAAAGCCGTGGCCAGCTCGTCGGTGGCGAGCATGGTGCCGATCGGCGCCCCGCCTGCCAGCGCCTTGGCG
>DNRQ01000189.1:238-10453 GCA_003499925.1 Geobacter sp. | reverse complement strand
CCTGCGCCGGCGCCGATGAAGAAGGTGGTCCAAAGCATGTAGAACTTGGGAGAGCGCAGCATCTCTCCGACGCTGGCGTCGTGGACCGCCTTCTTGGCGGGCGCCTTACCGGCGTCTCCCTTTTCGGCAGGCTCGGCCGGCACGAAACCCTTGGGCGGGTTCACCAGGAGGAAGGAGAGGCCGCAGACGACCACCGCGAAGCCGGCCGCCAGGAAGAGCATCGACTTCTGGATCCCGAAGACGCCGAGCAGGTAGCTTGAGAGCGGAGCGATGTAGACCGGCGCCAGACCGAAGCCCGCCACCACGGTGCCTGCGATCAGGCCGGTCTTCTTGGCAGAGAACCATTTGAGAGCCGGAGGGGTTGCGGCCGAGTAGCCGAAGCCGAAGCCGGAGCCCGCCAGCACGCCGAAGCCTGTCACCCAGGCGGCGTAGCTGTTGGAGTAGGCCATCAGCAGGAAGCCGCTTCCTACCAGCAGGCCGCCGATCAGCGCGGTCCGTGCCGGGCCGATCTTGTCCTGGCACTTACCTGCAATAACCATGGAGAAGGCGAAGAAGAGGCAGCAGAGTGCGTAAGGGTCGTTGATGGAGGAGAGGCTCCACTGGAACGCGTCCGGTCCCCCCTTCTCGATGGAAGCCTTGATTGCTCCCTTGAAGATACTCCAGGCATACAACACCCCGAGCGCCAGGTTGATTCCGGTCCCGGCTATGACTACCTGCCAGCCCTTGTTAGTTGACGTTTGTGACATGCCTTTATACCTCCATTAGTGGGTTGATGACGCTTGCCATACCCTTTAGCAACATACATACCAATGTTTTAAAATTTCGTATATATCTGAAATACGCGCAAGATCAACAGGTTAGCTGCCACGTTTTTGGAATGAATCAGGGCCGGCGGAAAAGGCTTTTTCGCACAAGAGCAAAAACGTTTGGGGGGCTGGGGAGAGGCAGGGAAGAGCGATGCACCGTAATATCAGCACGTTGATCAATGCTAATGCATCGCTGGAGGTCATTTGCAGAAATGCAAAAGCGATCCGGTCGTTTTGCAAAATTGAAAAAGGGGGCGTGGCATATCCGTATCCGGTGTGAATAATATTGGCCGACAGCAGGTGAAATCGGGTGAAACCAGTATCGGCCTTACCGCCGCCAGCACCGCCTGCATGCCGGTGCAGACGACAGTTCTTCGTTTTATACATCTGTTGCACCATATTCGCAAGCCGAAGAAGCGGCGATTGCGTATACGTTTACGGGACCCAGCAGCGTCACTAAAAGCTCCCTCCCCCTCCCCCTCCGGACCTCACTGCCATTGAGTTGCCCGATTAGCGTCGATCTTCAGTGAGCTGGGTCCCCCCCCCGCCCTTTTGCAAAGGGGGCGGGGGGGATTTAGTCCCGGTAGCCATACCATAGAGAGCATGTTGCGACAGTGCTGAAATCCCCCTAAATCCCCCTTTGCAAAGGGGGACTTTCTGCGCCACCCATCGATACCTGAAGATCACGCTAATCGGGTAACTTAAAGGCTCCCTCCCCTTCAAGGGGAGGGTTGGGGTGGGGATGGGGTCTGCAGGTCTCCTAATCCTTTTTGCAACAGCTCTTGCATGTCGATCCCCCTTCATTCGGCATGGCGGGCTTGGCAACTTCCAGCGTGCCCAGCTACAAATGAAGCAGGCCGATCCCAATGCTGGAACCGGCCTTGTGCCTACCGATTTCTGTGCGCCAATCATCAACAGAAATAGACTTTACCCCTGCGCTCGGGGCCCCGATAGTTCCTGCCGCCCATACCGCGCACACTGTCGACTCCAACCTGAACCGATTCGCCGTCACTGCGTAGAAAGGAGATAATGGCGGCCTGTTCTATCAGTTCCTGGAGTTCCTCAGCCTTAACCAAGCCGCGGGTTTCATCTGGATATACCACCGGAATTTTCATGGCACCTCCTTATAACTCTTCAATGTCGTCACCGGTAGCAATTCTAGCAATTCGATTCGGGATTTCAAGAAATCTGCTGCGAAAAATGACTCGCCAGGGAGGCCATCTGCTTACCTGATTAGCGTCAATCTTCCGCGGGTTGAAACTCCCCCCTCCCTTGATGGGAGGGGCCGGGGGGCACTGCCATTAAGNNATGGCAGTGGGGCCGGGGGGAGGTCATGCCAGCTTTTCACCCTCTCCCCACCCCTCCCCCATCAAGGGGGAGGGGTGCTTGCGCAGCGTGCGGAAGATTAGCACTAATCAGGTCTGCTTATGCCTTGCGCCAGATGCCTTTGCCAGACGCCGGCAGGTTCAGGTGACGCGACATGCAAGGGAAGGTCGTGCGGCACTGCCAGGCATTTCCTTAGTTCTTCCACATTACATGCACAATTTGACGGTAGGGTTGCCACATCACCACGAGCGAGCCCGAGAAAACGGGGAGCCGTTAAAAAAGGAGAATCAAGATGAGAAGACAATTCAGGCCTTTGGCACTATTAACCTGCATCACCGCAGCCACCGCCTTCGGCAGCCAGTTCGCAGCCGCCGATACCGGTTCAGCTCCGGGCCGCTCCGAGCTGAGCGGCGGCCAGCACAAACATAAGGGCCACCGTGGAGAGAAGCAGCATGAGAAAATGGCCAAGGAACTGGGTCTCACGGATCAGCAAAAAAGCAGGGCGAAGGCGCTCCGGGAAGCAAACCGGGCTGAAAACAAGCCCGCTTTCAGCGCACTGATGACCGAGAAGCGGCAGTTGCGAGCGCTGGTACACTCGGGGAGCGCCGATGAGGCAGCCATCCGGGCACAGGCTGCCAAGGTAGCCTACGCGGAGGCGGACCTGGCTGTCAAGAGGGCGCAGGCGTCCAGGCAATTCCTCGACCTGCTCACCCCGGATCAGGCGGCCAAATACAAGGAGATGCAGGCCAAACGGGAATCGAGGCCGAAGCGCTTCGGGTCCTGCGATGATAAACGAGGGGACCATAATCAAGAGAAGTAGGAGGTAACTTCGCTCCGAAACCAAGCCGCACCGAGCGCCCCGATCCGGGAGCCAGGTGCGGCTTTTTTTCAGGGTACGCCACAAACAGCACGCCTCCACGCCCCCATGTCCTCTCCCTAATTCTACTTTGTCACATTGCCACTCTTGTCCCATCCCCATCCCCACCCTAACCCTCCCCTTGAAGGGGAGGGGATTTTATGGCCCCTCCCTCCTCAAGGCTTGTCAGCCGAAGCCTTGGCGAAGGCTGAGGGAGGCTGGGAGGGGGGTGCGGCGCTTCCTCATTGAGATTGCAACACGGTCAGGCGTACAATTAGGTAGATCTCAACAGGGAGGTGACGGAGATGATGCGACGCCTATTGCTTCTGGCTCTGATGGTCGTATTTATCGGTGGCTGCTCCACCTATCCCGACATCAGCCGCCAGCGACTGGAGACCCTGCCGCAACGGTACTCACAGTTCGACCTGGTGCTGGCCTGGGAAACCAAAGTGGTCGGGGACCAGACCCTGGTCGAGGGGGCGGCGAAAAATGTGCGCTACGCTTACATGTACGATCTGGAGATATGGGTTGCCGTAATGGATGCTGCGGGAAAGGTGGTGGCCCGCTCGATGACCTTCGTGATTCCGAGCCAGTTGAGCATGGACGAAATAACCGAGTTCGGGTTGAAGCTCCCGGTTGCCGTCGCGCCGGGGACCAGGCTTCGTTTCACCTATAAATACCGAAGCAATGATGGGGGGGACGGGGATCTGTTTGGCGGCGGCCTGCACAGCGGCATGAACTGGATGCAGAGTTTCGATGCCGTGGTACCCACCCCATCCCCACCCCTCCCCTTGAAGGAGGGGGAGTTTTCTCAGCGCAAGATCGGCGGTAATCAGGTCAAGTAAAGGAGATCGAGGTAGACCGCGCCCGCATCATGACGGCGGGCACGCCCCATCCTACACGAGGGAATCCATTGAGGGGGGTTATGGCATGCGCTGTAGCCCCCTTCGCCCTTCCGGAGCCCGCTGCTGCGTTCTCCCTCACCTCTCGCGCGCTCCCGTTGTAAATACAGACCCTTCGGCTACACTTGGGACTTGCTCAAAATCGTGCTGCAGGATCGATTTGCTGACGGCGGCGAACGGCGCATTTACCGCTGCTAAAGCCGGGACAGGTGAACCAACTGGATCAGTGGATCGACACTCAGACGCACGGGGAGGTAATGATGCTTACCCACAACCTTGGCTATCCGCGCATCGGCAGACACCGGGAACTGAAAAACGCCTGCGAGCGCTACTGGGCGGGACAATCCGGCGCCGAAGAGCTTGCCGCGGCCGGCATGGAGCTCCGCAAGGCCCATTGGCAGGCTCAGCAGCAGGCTGGCATAGATCTCATTCCTTGTAACGATTTTTCCTTTTATGACCAGATACTAGACATGACGCTGGCCCTTGGAGCCATACCGCCTCGCTACGCGCAGCTTGCTGCCGGTCCGGAGCGCTACTTCGCCATGGCAAGGGGATACCAAAAGGACGGCATCGACATCATCGCCATGGAGATGACCAAGTGGTTCGACACCAACTATCACTATATCGTCCCCGAGTTCAGCCGGGCGCAGAATTTCCGACCGGACCCGTCCAAGGTGATCGGCGAGCTGGCGGAGGCCAAGGCGCTGGGAATCGGGGCCAAGCCTGTGTTGATCGGCCCGGTGAG
The DNA here is from genome assembly GCA_003499925.1 of Geobacter sp. Classification (GTDB taxonomy): domain Bacteria; phylum Desulfobacterota; class Desulfuromonadia; order Geobacterales; family Geobacteraceae; genus Geomonas. Next base: position 5,818 of record DNRQ01000189.1, on the reverse strand, counting down.
CTACCTTTTGCTGGGCAAGGAAAAGGAACCGGGCTTTCACCGCATGGAGCTGCTGGAAGGCCTCCTGCCGGTTTACAGCGACCTGCTGAAAGCGCTTCACCAAGCGGGCGCCGATCTGGTCCAGATCGATGAGCCGTTCCTGGCGCTCGATCTCGACGACCTGACGCGTGCCGCCTATAGGTGCGCCTTTGCCCGGATAAGAGACGCGGTCCCGGAGCTGAAGGTCATCCTGGCCACCTATTTCGAGGCTCTTCGGGACAACGTGACTCTGGCTGCGGGACTCCCCGTTCACGCCTTGCACCTGGACCTGGTCCGGGCGCCGGAGCAGCTGGACCCTCTCCTGGCCGTCATCCCCCGGGGGCTCAGCCTGTCGCTTGGCCTGGTCGATGGCCGCAATATCTGGCGAAACGACCTATCGGTGTCGCTTGGGGTCGTGGAGCGGGCCGTCACTGCCCTGGGCGAGCAGCGCGTGATGGTCGCCCCCTCCTGTTCGCTGCTGCACGTCCCCTACGATTGCACGATGGAAGACGATGCGGAGCTATTGCCGGTACAGATCCGGAGCTGGCTTGCCTTTGCCAGCCAAAAGCTCGATGAGGTCAGCGCCATCGCCTCACTGTCCGCGAAGCAGGGTCAAGCCGACCGCGGCCGGCGCCTGGCAGAAAACAGGGGGGTGATCGAAAGCCGCCGGGGCTCGGCGCTGATACACAAGCCGCAGGTCAAGGCGCGGGTCGAGGCAGTGACGGCGCAAGATCTGCGACGGGAAAGCCCGTTTGCGATCCGGCAGCGCAAGCAGCAGCAGGCGCTGAAACTGCCGCTGTTTCCCACGACCACCATCGGCTCCTTTCCCCAGACCGCGCAGATCAGGAAACTGCGTTCCCAGCTGAGCCGGGGAAAACTCTGTGAAACGGCATACTGCGCGGCTTTGGAGCATGAAATAGAGCAGGCGATCCGCTTTCAGGAGGAAATCGGGATGGACCTGCTGGTGCATGGCGAATTCGAGCGCAACGACATGGTGCAGTATTTCGGGGAGCAGTTGGAGGGATGCTGTTTCACGCAAAACGGCTGGGTGCAGAGCTTCGGCTCGCGCTGCGTCAGACCGCCGGTCATCTACGGAGATGTGGAGCGCAAGGGGCCCATGACCCTGCGCTGGAGCCGGTTCGCCCAGTCGCTCACCGGAAAGCCGGTCAAGGGGATGCTGACCGGCCCGGTCACCATGCTGCAATGGTCCTTCGTGCGAGACGACCAGCCCCGGCGCGACACCGCCATGCAGATCGCCCTGGCGATCAGGGACGAGGCGAGCGATCTGGAAAAGGGGGGGCTCGCCGCGATCCAGATCGACGAGCCGGCCTTTCGCGAAGGATTGCCGCTGAGGAGAAGCGACCGCGATGCCTACCTGCAGTGGGCTGTGGACTCCTTTCGCCTGGCGACCTCGAGCGTGCGCGACGAGACGCAGATCCACACCCACATGTGCTACTCGGAATTCAACGACATCATCGTCAACATTGCGGCCATGGATGCCGACGTGATCACCATCGAGACATCACGCTCCCAGATGGAGCTACTGCAAGCCTTCAAGGATTTCCAGTATCCGAACCAAATCGGCCCGGGGGTCTACGACATCCATTCGCCGCGCATCCCCTCATGCGAAGAGATGCTGGAGCTGCTTGAGCGCGCGCTGCAATCGGTACCAAAGGAGAGGCTCTGGGTGAATCCGGACTGCGGATTGAAGACCCGGGGCTGGGAAGAGACCCGGGCCGCACTTGCCAACATGATGGCAGCAGCCCGCAGGCTGCGCGAGATGCATGCTTGAATCCGTGAAAGGTGAAGGGTGAAAGGTGAAGGGTGAAGGGTGAAAGGTGAAGGGTGAAAGGTGAAGGGTGAAAAAATCTCTTCACCTTTCACGGTTTATTCACCTTTCACCTTTCACCTTTCACGGTTTATTCACCTTTCACGGTTTATTCACCTTTCACGGTTTATTCACCTTTCACGGTTTATTCACCTTTCACCCTTCACGTTTTTTGGGCACGTTCGATCCGGTCGGTGACTTTATCGATAATCATTTCCGCTTCGGATGTGGTCAATCCCACACCAGGTTTGTTCCCCATCCAATGCGTCACATCATCCTTCGGGGTGGTCAGCGGCTGCGGCAAGGAAGGACCGTTGACCCTCTTGCCGTTAACATAGAGCATCGCCTTGTATTCACCCTGATGCCGGACCAGGGCGAAGGTAGCATATGCTCCGTTTGATAGCACCTTGTTCAACAACTCTCTCTCTATTATGGGCTCGCTGTCAGAGTAAAGCCGGTACCAGTCCAAATCAGCCATTTCGTTTCTCCCTGCGGCAGAGGGTCCATTCTGAACAGAGCCGGAATAGGGACCACTTCATACACTATCCTTCAGCAAGAAAGGTAACACATTTCTTGATGCTTATGATCGGTCGCCGGATAAAACTCCGGTTTTGTGAAGAAATGCCGCGTTGCGCACAGCGAACTGCTTGGAGCAGTTTAACACCCAATACTTCGGGCTGCCACCGCCTCGATGGAATATCGGGGGTGTAAAGGCCCCCGAAAAAATATATAATGGCTCAGGAATGCCGATACCCGAGCATCCTGCAACTGGCGGGATGCTCCATAGCAAACTAACGATGTAGCGGCACTACCAATTCAGAGGATAGAGCACGAGTCATGGCCAATAGCGATGAGACCAGGGAGGTTGCAGCGCCGGCAGCTGAGACTGTCCAGGAACAGGCGCCACTGCGGGCAACCGATGAGCAGTTCCGCATGATGGTGGAACAGGTTAAAGAGTATGCCATCTTGATGCTGGACCCTCAGGGGCACATCATCTCCTGGAATGCCGGAGCCGAGCAGATCAAAGGGTATCGCGCCGAAGAGGTCATCGGAAAGCACTTCTCCATCTTCTATCCCAAGGAGGAGGTGAAAGCCGGGACGCCTCAAAGGCAACTTGAAATCGTGAAGGCGCTGGGGAGCCTGGACCTGCAGGGGTGGCGCCTGCGCAAGGACGGCAGCCGCTTCTGGGCCAGCGTGACCATCACCGCGCTTCTGGACGGAGAAGGGAAGCCGGTCGGCTTCGTGAAGATGGCACGAGACGTCACCGAGAGCCGAAGCATGGAGGAGGCGCTGCAGAAGAGCCGCAACATGCTGGAGCGCCTGTTCGAAACCGCGCCGGACGCCGTCGTGGTCGTCGACGGCAATGGCTCGATCCGCAAGGTGAACCAGCAGACCGAAATACTGTTCGGCTACATGCGCGAGGAATTGATCGGCCAACGCATCGAGCAGCTGATCCCGGAGCGCTACCAAAAGCGCCACCGTCAGCACCGTCGCAGTTATTTCGAGGACCCGCGCGCACGCAAGATGGGGATCGGATTGGAACTGTACGGCCGCAACCAGGACGGCAGGGAGATCCCGGTCGACATCATGCTGAACCCGATCGAGACCAACGAAGGGACCTGGGCCTTCGCCGTCATCCGGGACATAACGCAGCAAAAACAAAGCGATGCCAAGATCTTCGAGCTCAACCTGGCGCTGAAAAACCAGGTCGACCAACTGGCCGCGATCAACAGGGAACTGGAGGCTTTCAGCTATTCGGTATCGCACGACCTGCGCGCTCCCTTGCGCCACATCATCGGCTTCGTGGACCTGCTGAACAGCAAGGGGCCGGTCGGGCTCGACGACAAGAGCCGCCATTACCTGCAAGTGATCACGGAAGCGGCGCAGAAGATGGGAACCCTGATCGACGACCTCCTGGCATTCTCCCGGATGGGTCGCGCCGAGGTCATGAAGACCAAGGTGGATCTCACCCAGCTGGTAAAGGAAATCAGCAGGAATCTGACGGAAGAGGCCAAGGGAAGGAAGCTGGAATGGGAGATCTCGCCGCTGCCGGCGGTCGTCGGGGACTGCGCCATGCTGCGTCAGGTGGTGTACAACCTGATAGCCAACGCCATCAAGTTCACCCGGCCGCGTAGCCTTGCCAGGATAGAGATCGGCGCGCTGGACCGGGAAAATGAAACCCACTTCTTCGTCAGGGACAACGGGGTCGGCTTCGATGCCGCCTACATCAACAAGCTGTTCGGACTGTTCCAGCGTCTGCACAGGACCGACGAGTTCGAGGGAACCGGTGTCGGTCTGGCCATCGTGCAGCGCATCATATCGCGGCACGGCGGCAGGGTTTGGGCCGAAGGCGCGGTAGACGGCGGAGCGACCTTCTGGTTCACCCTGCCAAAGCACGAGAGCCGCGGCTAGGTGGAAGCCCTGGAAGGTGGCGCGATTTGCGCGGGCGGTCCCATCAAAGCTTGTTGCGAAGCGTATCCTTGAGCTCGAGAATGGCCAGAGCCTGAATGTAACTTCCGAGGAACTCGATGTTCTTGAAGGCGACACCCTCGCCGAAATAGTCATCTATCTCGTGTATGGCCTGCTTCATCAACTTTTGGGCTGGTGTGAGTTTGGCGATTTCGGGATTCATACTCCGCTCCCCCTTATGATTGGTTTTGGTCCTGCCTTCTCCTTATATCAGAGTGGCGTAATGAATAAAACCATTTTAAAAGCAGAGGCCGAGAGAGTCAATGCATGCCGGAAAAATCCGATTCCTGCAGGACCCGTTGCCGCCCCGATCACTCAAAGCAGGCGAGGCGAATTTTGTCTTTGCCAATGCGGCCCTGATCGGGGTACTCTGCAGCGAAAGCAGATTCCAGCTGAGCTCCATACCTATATTTTAATGCTATGAACGACATGGTGCCATGAAAATCCTCTTCGTCTCGCTTTTCCTGCCCCAGGAGAAAGCCTACCACGCGGGCGGCCGTTACGTCTACGAGCTCCTGCGCCGCCTCTCGCCTCATCACGAGATCCACCTCGCCACCAGGGTCGAGGAGGGCGAGCTCCCCTGTATTTCCGGGCTCGCCCCTTTCTGTGCGCGAGTCCACCCTTTCAGCTATCCGCAGGTCGTGAAGAGGAATCTGGCCGGGAGACTGCGCCTTATCGCCAACTATCTGGCCTTCAGCCGCTTCGCGAACCGGCTGATCAGGGAGGGGGATTACGATCTGGTGCAGGTTGAGTGGGTGGAGACGGCCATCCTGATCTTCCGGGGCAAGACCCCCATGGTACTGGACGCCCACGACGTGATAACCAAGCCCGCCGAGCGGGCCTTTCAGCGCAGCCGCGGCCTGCAGCGCCCGTTGCAGTTTGCCAGGTTTCAGGTGGTGCGCGCCGCCGAGAAATGGATCATGTCGCGCTTCGACCGGGTCTTCACCCTCTCGGAATTCGACCGGCGCTATCTGCTCCTCCTCTCCCCCGCCGTTCCCGTTGTCACCGTCCCGATTCCAGCCGGACTCGACCTGAAGCCGACCCGTTACCCGCGGGTTGAGCAGCGGCTGCTGTTCCTCGCCTCCTACAAGTACCGGCCGGAAAACGTGGCGGCAGCGCTCTGGTTTCACCGCCTGGTGCTGCCGCTGGTACGGCGCGAGTTTCCCGGCGCCGAATTCGTGATCGCGGGATTCGGGCCGCCCGAGCAGCTCCTGCAGCTGGCAGAGCACGATCCCGGCACCAAGGTCACCGGCTTTGTCGACGAC
>DNRQ01000189.1:0-168 GCA_003499925.1 Geobacter sp. | reverse complement strand
GCATTTCAGCCTGGAGGCGGTGCTGGACCGGATCGAATCGGAGTACCGCGAGCTGGTCCGGCAGGCGTAGCCCTTTTTTGACTAGCACCCCACCAGCTATGCAGCGCTTGGTCGGAGACAAACTTCATTTCCGTAGGCACCTGCCCACTCTCCTCCCCCCGGAGGGGG
>DNRQ01000075.1:10267-15509 GCA_003499925.1 Geobacter sp. | reverse complement strand
CTTAATGGCAGTGGGGTCGGGGGGGCGGGGGAGAATTTGCCTGATTTGCTGTTGGCCAATTGGTACGAGCTTCACCCGACAGAGTTGAAATCCCCCTAAGCTGGCGCTAATCGAGTTCCACCTTCTGGGCCAGTCTCGCCGCCTTCATTTCCCTTATCCCCATCATTTCCTTCTCGAAGCAATCAGGGCATAAGCCGTGACTGAAAAGGGCTTCCGAATGCTCGGACAGGTACTGTTCCAGTTGCTGCCAGCTTTGCTCGTCATTCCTGATCTTCTTGCAAACTCCACAGATGGGGATGATACCTTCCAGTTTCTTCACCATGGCCAGGGCCGTTTGCAGTTGGGTCACTTTTTCCTCCAATTGCCGGGTACGTTGGGCGACCTGAACTTCCAGTCTTGCCGCATAAATTTCGACGCGGTCCTTTGCCGTCTCAATTTCGCTTACCAGACTTCGAGTATATGTGTCAAAGACAAGGGTAATGTCGAAATAGAGCTGTTTATCCAGTGCCTCGCATGCATTGGCCAGCCTGGTCTTATCGCTGATCCGACGCTGGAGAGCTTTGCACAGGATCTCCTTGAGCGTTCTTACTGCCGATAGATAAAGTTTGGGTGCCACTCCAATGCGTTTATGGACCAGCCCGATGCGCAGACGATTGTTTACATAGTTAGTATCCGTATTTCCGCTGAACAGGTCTATTACATACTGGCGCTGAACCGAATGCAGACGCCGCAAGGTTTCCGCGTCGCCGATCAGGAGAGAGATCTCGGCATCCGATGTTTGCACCTGGTAAAACTCATCGACGATTGTTTCTATCTCCTCTTCAATAAGCGCCTTGCAGTCCAACAATGATGCTGCTTCATCGATCCCAAGACCGACAAGGTCCTTGCGTCTCGTGATTTCACCGTCGGTGATCTGCATTTGCTCCAACAATGTTAGATCCGTCAGCTTCATAAAAAGGATCGCATGTCTATTTAGTTTTGAGACGCAAAGTAGTAACCATACAATTCTCCCGAACTGACGTATTAAAGATATCTTATTTCTGCGTGGCTGAAAGAATTACTGTAACAACTGAACAGTAAAGGCCTCTCGGCAGTATGGAGTTCAGTCAAATTTGATTACTGACAGCCACAGGAAGTATTCTACAGCACCTGCCACACTGGGCTCAAGACAAATTCTCACCGTCAGATTTTACCTTTTGCAGGGTCATCGGCTGAAACCGGCCGACCAGGGTTCGCTCCCACCAACGTCCCTGCTCGCGCCTTACCGTGGCGTCGGTGAACTTGTAACGGTAGACGACTAGCCGGATGTAGGTTGGCGGGGAGACGGGAAAGGGATTCTGCTGAAACAGAGCCAGTACTGCGGGGGACCCCTCCAATAGCCGCACGATCAGATTGCCAAGCCATGGCTCGATGCTGCGCGGATCCAGGGCCGCAAACCACATCTGCCAGTCGAGTCGCGGGTGGTGCGGGGCTGCCTGGCGCGGAGGACGCTGCGGATCTCCCGGCTTCCAGGGAAATTCGTATGGGAGCCACTCCCGCCGGTCCATGCTCCCCTCGATCACGAATTCGAAGCGGTCCGTGGTCATGACTGCAAAGAGCCCGTAGTGGTTGGAGATCATGAAGGGGGCGAGCCAGTGAATCAGGCGGTTCAGCCAGGGGGGTCGATAAAAGAGCGCGGTAAGCTGGCACAGATTCAGGACCAGGAATACGGCAAATATGGCGCTGACCAGCAGTGCCGTCGGTTCGTTTGCCGAAGCGGCGGGAAGGTTCAGGCAGGCACCGAGCAGCCGGTCGTCAAGCAGCGCAACGGCCATGACCATGGTGAGGATGTTGAAAAAGCCGTAGTTGCCGGTGGCAAAGATCAGCGCCTGGAAAAAGAGCATGAGGACAAAGCAGCAAAGACGCGCCGGCTGCGGTCCGAGCGCCAAAATCGGCACGGCCAGCTCGAAAACGAAGGTGAGCAGCGTGCTGAATTTCTGGACCGAGACCGGCAGTTGGTGGGCATACCACGCCGGCCGGTTGGGTATGGGCTGAGTCTGGTAATGGTAACAGAGAGCGGTCAGGTTGCGCCAGGTGGGATCCCCGCTTAGCAGCTTCACCGCACCGGAGGAAAACATGAAGCGGAAAAGAAAGAAGCAGTAGGTGAACAGCACGAGTCGGGGGGAGGGCGCTGCCAGCGGCAAAAAGATGGTCATGAAGCCGACTTCCAGAAGAAGCGTGTCCCACTGGTAGGCTAGGAACTCCTGCCCGGCGGCAACGAAGGAGAGATAGAGAAGCCACAGGAGGAATAGAAGTGGCACCGGCGGAGCGCCGGCCATGAGCAGGAGTGAGAGCACGACGCCTGAAAGACAGCCGGCTGTCAGGGCCTGATCGCTGCTTTTCAGCCAGAAAAGGGTGGGGCAGAGCCAATAAGCGCGCTTTCCCACCCCGGCGTGTATCTCTGCAAGGAAGGAGGCAATGGGAAGGATGCCGCGGGAGCCGTACAGGCCGCGTATCTGGAATAGCAGGGATAAAAAGGCCAGAAAGTAGACCCCCCCAAGCAACCGGGGGAAAATCCAGGGCAGAAACTGTTGGGAGTTGGCGCTCACCGGCGAGGTTTATCCTGCCCAAGGCGGCAGGCACCGTCCTCGCAGGTGCGGTGGCTTTTGGGTAGGTATCTTCTGATACGGGCGAATCCGCGGTACCCCAGCCGGGCCAGCAGGTTCAATCCGGGAAAGGCGACCAGGGCGCCGATGAAACGGTACCAGGTCGAAGTCGGGAAGGCGTGCCAGATAGCCCGGAAGGCTTCGACCCCGCGGTAAAGCCTTCCCTGCCGGTCGATTACGTGCATCTCGTGCATGAAGGCTTCCAGCGCGATGCCGTGGGGCGCCGGGTCGAAATCGGAACCGCTGATATCCACGAAAATCAGGCGGCCGCCATGCTCCTTGCGCCGGTAGATCTCCATCTCGCTGGCGCAGACGGAACAGGAGCCGTCGTAGAAAACCTGCAGGGGAAACGCTGGTGCCTCGGGCATGTTTACTCCTTGGCGAAAACGCCGAGACCGGCCGTCGCAGCTTATTCCTATAGCATGAAAAAGCGGATCGGCAAGTCAACCCCCTCCCCCCCTTGAAAAAGGGGGGCTGGGGGGATTTGAGCACCACCCTGGCCAACTCCTACTTGATAGCTACAGAGCTGAAATCCCCCTGAATCCCAGCATTGTCCGGGTAGAAAAATGCATGTGTACATTTCGACTCAAACCCACTGCTTTTCACCCTCCCCCAGCCCCTCCCATCAAGGGAGGGGGGCTTAAAGTCCCCTCTCCCGTCTTGTCGGCATACCAGATCGGTGATGTCAAACCTCCCATCAAGGGAGGGGGGCTTAAAGTCCCCTCTCCCCTGGTGGGAGAGGGCTAGGGAGAGGGGGGAAAAGGGCCAATTGCGGGGGGACTTTTGTCCCCTCGCTCCTTGCCGGTGTGGCAAGCTGGGATACAATCAGCGGGTAGGCTACGCCGGGCTGGGAGGTGACATCAGCGCCATGGAAAGCATGCCGGAATACTGGTTGACCCGGTTGGTCCTGCAGAGGGGATTGGCTCTGGTCTACCTGATCGCGTTCCTCGTGGCGCTGAACCAGTTCCGCCCCCTTTGCGGCGAAAACGGACTCTTGCCGGCGCCGATGTTCATCCGGGAGACGCCGTTTCGCTACGCCCCGAGCATCTTCCACCTGTTTCCCCGTGACGAGGCATTTGCTGCTTTCGCCTGGATCGGGGTGCTGCTTGCCGTCCTGGCCGTCACCGGCGTTTCCGAGCGCTTCGGAATCTGGGCCTCCGTTTTGGTCTGGACGCTCCTCTGGGTGATCTACCTCTCGTTCGTCAATGTCGGCCAGACCTTTTACGGCTTCGGCTGGGAAACGATGCTCCTGGAGAGCGGCTTCCTGGCCATATTCCTTGGCGCCGCCGATACCCAGCCGCAGGCGATGGCAATCTGGCTGTTCCGCTGGGTCCTGTTCCGGGTCATGTTCGGCGCGGGGTTGATCAAGCTGCGCGGCGATCCGTGCTGGAGGGATCTCACCTGCCTGGACTACCATTTCGAAACACAGCCGATGCCCAACCCGCTCAGCTGGTACTTCCACTGGCTCCCCGGCTGGCTGCACAAAGCAGGAGTAATTTTCAACCATCTGGCGGAGCTGGTGGCTCCGCTTTTCTGCTTCGCCCCCCAGCCCGTTGCCGCCAGCGCCGGCATTATAATGATACTTTTCCAGGGGAGCATCATGATAAGCGGCAACTTCTCCTGGCTCAGCCTCATGACCATCGTCCTGGCCTTCAGCACCCTCGACAACTCTCTTTTGTCGTGGTTCCTGCCGATCACCCCGCCCCAGATGGCCCCGCCGCTACAGTTCCACATAGCCGCCACCCGGGGATTGGCCCTGCTGGTCGTTATTCTCAGCGTAAAGCCGGTTCGCAACCTCATCAGCAAAAGACAGATCATGAACACCAGCTTTGATCCCTACCACCTCGTTAACAGCTACGGGGCCTTCGGCAGTATCACCAAGGAGCGCTACGAGATCATCATCGAGGGGACCGGCGACGCAGTCGTGACGTCGTCCACCGTTTGGAAGGAGTACGGATTCAAGGGGAAGCCCGGTGATCCCGGCAGGATGGCGCCGCAGATCGCGCCATATCACCTGCGGCTCGATTGGCTGATGTGGTTTGCCGCCATGCCCTCCGGCTTTTACGACCCGTGGTTCATCCATCTTTTGAAGCGTCTTCTCGATGGCGACGCTGCGACACTTGCCCTTCTCAAGGATAACCCGTTTCCTGCCGCACCACCGCTCCAGGTCCGCGCTCTGCATTACCGCTACCGCTTCACCTCCCCGGTCGAGCGGCGCCGGACCCGCGTGTGGTGGCGCCGAGAGCTGGCCGCCACCTATTTTCCCGCCGTTTCCCTCTCTGATCCGGTCCTGCGCAATTTGTTGCAGAGGCTCGGCTACCAATGACGAGGCCTGCGAAGCTGCTCTCATGAATCGTGTTGCGAGAGTTGCCGCTTGCATCCTCCCCCAGCCCCCACTGCCATTAAGTTACCTGATTAGCGCTAATCTTCAGTGTAAAAGCTGTTACGCAAAGGACGCGAAGAACTGCGCGCGAAGAACGCAAAGTACAGGCATTTTGGTTTAGCCCCAAGGACTTGTTTTCCCTTGCGCTCTTCGCGCCTCCTCGCGTTCTTTCCGCAAACAGGCCTTGGTCTCTGCATTGATACTGAAGATCAGC
>DNRQ01000075.1:0-10227 GCA_003499925.1 Geobacter sp. | reverse complement strand
GGAGAGGGATAGGGAGAGGGGGGCGCGCCTGATCGGGCTTCGTTCACGGCGTTGCTGATTTTAGTAGAGCGTGTCCTTGTCACCGGATAGGTGTGGAAAATGCTCATGATGCATCTCATGATCGAGTGCCGAGATACTTCCGCATGAGGTGCACAGGTACTTGTCGGCGTTTGAGGTATATTCACTTTTCCGACAGGAATCGCTCCAGACCTTGATATCGCACCTTTCTTGCGCCGTCGCTTGAGAACTTGTCTGTTTGATATCAGTCATGACTATATATCCTCCTGTTTTTTATTAAGTATATTATATCACGGTCGTTCGGTCAGAGTCCGATTAACAACTGGCCCAGCTTGCGGATCCCTTTTGCGAATGTCTTTGTTTCATACATTGACAGGCTCTCGAAGATGTACTCATCATCTACCGGCTTTTCCGGATCGACCACGCGCGAAACCGGTTCCAGCGCCTGCTGCAGACTGGGGTTCTCCAGATCCGGATCCGGCTCGTACCGGCAGAGCCGCGCCTCACGGTCATCGGCCAGGCAGTCGAGACGACAGGATAGATCCTCAACCTTCTCGAACAGCTGCTCATCCCCTTTGCCAAGAAGACCTGCATGTTCCGCCAGCAGCGAGCCCCGCAACCGGCGAATCGCGGCGACCAATTCCGGCTGCGCCGCAGGATCCGCGGCTTCCCAGCTCACGTTGAGTTCGGTATCGAGCCCCATGCTGCGGTTGGTGGCGTTCGCCGAGCCTACGGTGAGAAACCTGTCGTCCACCAGCAGCAGCTTGGAATGGATGAAGGTCATTTTGCGCTTGCCGTCGTCCACCAGGGCAGTGGAATAGACACTCAAGGCATGCCCCGTCTTCTCCGCCACCTGCTGGAGGGAGCGCAGCATCTTCATCTGGGGCAGCCCCAGGAACAGTTCCTCGGTAAAGGGGAGTCGGTCCGGGAGAATCAGGATGATCTGGATACGCGGCCTGTCGGGAGTGGTCATCCTGGCAACCAGCGCCCAGTAGATGGCCTGCGAGCTGAAATACTGGTTCTCCAGGTAGATGAGCCGATCGGCGGAGATGATCGCCTCGACGAACAGCTGACGGATTTCGTCGATCTTCTTTAACCGCGGCTCCAATATGGGGGCTTGAGTCCGACTGACCGCCACCTCGCTTGTCGGCATGGGGAACGCCTGCGGGTCCTCGAAGGTTATCTGCTGATCGGCGGTTGCAAGCGACAGCGCCTCGCCGCCGGAATCGAGCCAGCGCTGGACGAACAGGTCGACCAGTACCCTGACCACCGGGCCGGTGTGATAGGACTGGATGTCGTGATAGGAGCCATAGGGGGTACCATCGGCATCGATCCTTTCCGGATTGTCGATGGCATGGTAACGATCATCCCAGCGGGAGGAGCAGATATCCATACCGCCGACAAAGCCGATTCTGCCGTCAATTATGACGAATTTCTGGTGATGAGTAGCTCCTGAAGCATGGGTGCTGTCAAAGCGAAAGTTGACCCGCTCATTAGTTGTCCAGTTGAAGATGATGTCCTGAAACCATTCCCGCTCAAGGGAGAAAACGGCGCTGAAATCCCAGGCCAGGATATATACCTCCAATTCCGGCGTCACCTCGCAGAGATGATTGAGATATCTCAGAAAGCTGACTTCGCCTGCAGCATTGGCTTCCTCCGCTCCCCGCAGCAGGCGGACCTCGGAATCGAACTGCCATCCCGAGAGCAGGATGTAGCGGCGCGCCTTTCCGGCAGTGTGGTAAAAGGCGCGATAGTAGTCGCAGGCGTCCACCAGAACGCCGGTAGCGGTTGTCTGGCAGATCTCCATGCAGTTCAAGCCGGGCTTTAATACGGTCATAGAAACTCCAGCGTAACCACCAGCGGCAGATGATCCGAGGCGACCCTGGTCAGGGACGTCCTTGGCACCGACACGCTGCGGACCTTGAGATTAGGGGTGATGAAAAGATGATCTATGCGCATGAAGGGGAGCTGTACCGGCCAGGTACCCTTGGGAATGCGTACCTTGGAAATCCTTTGGACGTCGCGCAGGTGGCGGGTTATCAGCCGGTACACCGATGAGCCGGCCAAGGCGTTGAAGTCGCCGCAAAGGATCGCCGGCGGCAGGCATTCGGGATGTCCCAGCCATTCCGGCCCGGTCAGGGCCTGTGCCTGACAGATGCGCTCCCGTCTGTTCAATCCGAAATGTGTGGCCAGCACCTGGACCTTGCTGCCGTGCAACTCCACTTCCGCCCAGACGGCACCGCGGCGCTCGTAGCAGGGGTTCAGCGGCTCGGCCGGAATCGGTCCGGCCTTGATCAGGCGCACCGGCGTGCGACTCAAGACCGCGTTGCCGTAGCCCCCCTCCTGCACCTGGATAGAGGAGTGGAAATGGAAGGACATCTCCAAAGTCTGGGCGATGAGATGGGCCTGGTCGGTCATCTCGGTCCGTTCCAGGCCGGCATCGAGCTCCTGCAGCGCGACGATGTCCGGATTGCAACGGTCGATGACCTCGGCGATTCTCAGGGGAGAGATCTGGCCGTCGGTGCCGATACAGCTGTGCACATTATAGGTCATCACGGAAAAGGATTTTGACATGTGCAGGGCTTATATTATCGTTGGACGTGGGACGTCTGTGACCGGTGTGGGGGCTCGCCTTTATTGGAAAGAGTACATAGAGTGAGAGGGAAGTCAATTGGGGTCGGGTGCCGCATCGGCGAATCGGGTTAGTCGATCGATGAGAGCCGAGGTGGATTAGAGGTGCGGGGGATGAAGGGGCACTGGTTGAAGATATTTTTTATGCTGCTTGTTGTGGGTGCGGCCCTTCTTGCCAAGATGATGTTACTGGACGATTATCTCACCATCGATCGGGTGAAAGAGCACAAGGAGCAGTTGCTCGCATTTATCGGAAGTCACTACATTCAAGCCGTTCTCTCCTTCATGGGCCTCTTTATCGGCACGGCCTTATTCCTGCCGGGAGCACTGGCATTGACCGTAGCCGGGGGCATGATGTTCGGCATGGTTCCGACAGCGATCTATGCCAATATTGCAGCAACGACCGGTGCCGTCTTGGCCTTCCTCGCCGCTCGCTTTGTCGTCGGCGGCTGGGTACAGGAGAGGTTCAAGGACCAGTTGCGCCGATTTAATGAAGAACTGTCGCATCGCGGCCACAATTACCTGTTAATTTTGCGCATCCTTCCCATTGCCCCCTTCCTAGTCATCAACTATTGCGCCGGCCTCACCAAGATTCAGCTCAAGACCTTCGTCTGGACCACATCGCTCGGCATGCTTCCCGGTTCTCTGATCTACGCATTCATAGGAGAACAGTTGCGGTATGTCGATGCGGCGTCAGATCTCTTCTCTTGGAAGATCATGCTGGCGTTGTTGCTGCTAGCGCTGTTTGCCGTGCTTCCGGTCATCCTGCATCACCTGCAGCGATCCAGGAAATAGACACCCCTTGCGATAGTTATCTCTTGCGAGCCCGAATACCCTCTCCCCCCGGGAGAGGGTGCCCGCAGGGCGGGTGAGGGTGCTTCCTTGATGGTGCATCAAGCCAGGCTCCCTCACCCCGACCCTCTCCCGGAGGGAGAGGGGGAGTCTGGAGGAGCCGGAGATGTCAGCCGACCGGCCGGTCGCTCCGGCGCGGGTTCATACCGGGAGAAAGTATTTCCCTTGCCAACCTGCAACTCTCATGATATATCAAGAAAACTTGATTTAATACAGTTGCCAAAGTTGATGCCTATGTTGATCGATCTCCTCAAAGCCCTTGCGGATCCCTGCCGCCTGCGACTGGTGGCGGTGCTTTTGCGCGGTGAGTTCACCGTGCAGGAACTGACCCGCATCCTGGGCATGGGGCAGTCGCGCATCTCCCGGCACCTGAAGATACTTACCGAAGCGGGGGTGTTGTCGGTGAAGCGCCAGGGAACCTGGAGCTATTACGGCGCAGGGGAGGAGAACGCCTTCTTCGGCGCCATCCGGCCGGCTTTTGAGCGGGAACTGGAGCAACTGCCCGAGAGGCGCGAAGATCTGGCGGCCCTGGCGCTCGCCCTCGAGGAGCGGCGCCGGCGCAACCTGGAGTTCTTCGACCGGCACGCCCGACAGTGGGACAGTCTGTCGCGCACGCTGCTGCCGGTCCCCGACTACCTCGAACATCTGCTCGCGCTGGTTCCGTCCGTCGCGACGCTGTTGGAGATCGGGGTCGGCACCGGTGCGCTGCTCCCTGATCTGGCGAGGCGCGCCGCGCGGGTGATCGGCGTGGACCATTCGCCGGCCATGCTGGACGAGGCGCGTCGCCGCCTGGCGGCGGGCGGGGAGACGGGAATCGAGCTGCGTCTTGGTGAGATGTCTCATCTGCCGCTGCCTGACGGTGGGGCAGGGTGCGTCGTGGCCAACATGGTCCTGCATCATGCTGCTGATCCGCTGGCGGTGCTCCACGAGATATCCCGGGTGCTGCAGCCGGACGGCTCCCTGATCCTGGCCGACCTGGCGCGCCACGAACGGGAATGGGCTCGGGAGCAGTTGGCGGACCAGTGGCTGGGATTTGAGGAGGATGAATTGCAGGGATGGCTGACTGCGGCCGGGCTGGGGAGTTTTGAGGTGCAACGGCTCGGGGCGGCAGTCGGTCAGGAGGAAGTACTGCTGGTTCGAGCAATGAGGATGAAACCGTTGAGATGAACCCGTTGAGATGAAACCGTTGAGAGATGAGGATGAAACGGTTGAGGGTTGAGACTCATCTCTC
Source organism: Geobacter sp. (assembly GCA_003499925.1). Lineage (GTDB taxonomy): Bacteria > Desulfobacterota > Desulfuromonadia > Geobacterales > Geobacteraceae > Geomonas. The sequence continues at coordinate 5,495 of DNRQ01000075.1, read as the reverse complement.
AACTCTCATCTCTCAACCGACTCTAGAAGATATCAACCAAAAAAGGAGAATCATTAAATGGCAGAAAACGATTACATCGTCAAGGACATGTCCCTGGCCGCCTGGGGACGCAAGGAAATGATCATAGCCGAAACGGAAATGCCGGGACTCATGGCGATCCGCGAGGAATACGCCCGGGAACAGCCGCTCAAGGGCGCCCGCATCGCCGGCTCGCTGCATATGACCATCCAGACCGCCATGCTGATCGAGACCCTGACCGCCCTTGGCGCCGAGGTCCGCTGGGCGTCGTGCAACATCTTCTCGACCCAGGACCACGCGGCCGCTGCCATAGCCGCTGCCGGCATCCCGGTCTTCGCCCACAAAGGCGAAACCCTCGCCGAGTACTGGGACTACACCCACAGGATCTTCGAATGGCATGACGGCGGTGCCCCCAACATGATCCTCGACGACGGCGGCGACGCCACCCTCCTTTTGCACCTCGGCAGCGACGCCGAGAAGGATGCCTCCGTTATCGCCAACCCCACCTGCGAAGAGGAAGAGTACCTGTTCGCCGCCATCAAAAAGCGCCTGGCGGAGCAGCCGGGGTGGTACGCCAAGACCGCAGCCAGCATCAAGGGTGTCACCGAAGAGACCACCACCGGTGTGCACCGTCTGTACCAGATGCACGAGAAGGGTACCCTCAAGTTCCCGGCCATCAACGTGAACGATTCCGTGACCAAGTCGAAGTTCGACAACATCTACGGCTGCCGCGAGTCCCTGATGGACGGCATCAAGCGCGCAACCGACGTGATGGTGGCGGGCAAGGTTGCAGTCATCTGCGGTTACGGCGACGTTGGCAAAGGGTGCTCCCAGGCGATGCGCGGCCTTCAGGCCCAGGTGTGGGTGACCGAGGTCGACCCGATCTGCGCGCTGCAGGCGGCTATGGAAGGGTACAAGGTCGTCACCATGGATTACGCCGCCGACAAGGCGGACATCTTCGTAACCACCACCGGCAATATCGACGTCATCACCCACGGCCACATGAAGGCGATGAAGCATAACGCCATCGTCTGCAATATCGGCCACTTCGACAACGAGATCGAGGTCGCCAAGCTGAAGCAGTACCAGTGGGAAAACATCAAGCCGCAGGTGGATCACATCATCTTCCCGGACGGCAAGCGCATCATCCTGCTGGCAGAAGGGCGCCTGGTCAACCTGGGCTGCGCCACGGGGCATCCCTCCTACGTGATGTCCTCCTCGTTCGCCAACCAGACCCTGGCCCAGATGGAGATCTTCTGCAATCCGGACAAGTATCCGATCGGCGTCTACACCCTCCCCAAGGAACTGGATGAGAAGGTGGCCCGCCTGCAGTTGAGGACTCTGGGTGCCATGCTGACCGAGTTGACCGACGCCCAGGCCTCCTACATCGGGGTGAAGAAAGAGGGGCCGTTCAAGTCTTCGCATTACCGGTACTAGCAATAGAGGGGTACTAGCCGATAGCTACATTCCCCCCTCTCCCTAACCCTCTCCCACCAGGGGAGAGGGGATTGCGGCCCCCCTCCTTCAATCCAAACAGGAAAGGGCGCCAGGTTTAATAACCGGCGCCCTTTTTACTGCCCTTTCTGCTCATTTATTCATGCATCCTGCTCGTTCTTCTTTGTTTCCTTCTCCCCCCGGTCCCCGGAGGCGCATGATGGGGACATTCAGGTCTGAACGCCGAACCGCGGGAGAATGTAGCGCTGCAGCGCAATCCAGAAGACAAAAACACCGGCCAAAATCAGCAACTCTTTCATGGGGTCACCTCCGGATGCACTATATCGCATATGCAAAAAAATGTATATAGTTCGGCCCGAATTATTTCAGCTGGCGGAGATCAGCTCTCCTCACGCCGGTAAACGCCGCTCTTGCCACCCTCCTTGTAGAGCAGCGATATCTCGCCGATGACGATCGATTTGTCGGTCCCCTTGCACATGTCGTAGACGGTGAGGGCTGCGACGGAGGCCGACGTCATCGCCTCCATCTCCACACCGGTGCGCTCGAAGGCTCTGACGGTCGCCTCTATCCGTATCTCGCCGCTCTTCTGGTCGGCCTGGAATGCGATCGCTACGTGGTGGATGGCCAGCGGATGGGAGAGGGGAATCAGATCCGAGGTCTTCTTTGCCGCGGCGATTCCGGCGAGCCGCGCCACGCCGAGGACGTCTCCCTTGGTCATGGACCCTTCAAGGATGGCGGCGAGGGTCTCCGGCTTGAGCAGAACGCGGGCTTGCGCGACCGCAGTCCTCAGCGTCTTCTGCTTGCCGCTTACATCGACCATGATGGCCTGTCCTTGATCGTCGAAATGGTTGAAGGTCATTGCTGCTCCTTGTGAGGCAAAATCAGGTTCTAGGTTCTACGTTCAAAAATTCGGAGTTCAGCTCTCACTGGAGAACTCGACTCTGTGGCGCCTTGGGCCAAATCCCCCCCCACCCCCCTTTTTCAAAGGGGGGAGTTTGTGGGTATGTAGTATGTAGGGTGGGCCGCGCCCACCATCAGAATGCGGGTGTGGTGGGCACGGCCCACCCTACAGGGAGGGCTAAGTCGGATGGAAGCGTCGGCTGTCCTTACCCTTCTTCGAGCAGGTCCACGTCCCTCAACAGCACTATGTCGACTTCGGTGCCCGCCGGGACGAAACTCGCCTCGGCAGGGAGGGCGACCAGGGCATCGCTTCGGGTCATGGTGCTCAAGACGCCGGTATGCTGGTCGCCGGCGCAGTAGGCGAGGTAACGGCCGTGCCTTTTCTTGACGGTGACGCGGATGAAGTTCACCTTGCCGACCTTCTTGTGGGCGTCTTCGGCAAGTATCCCCTTCACGAAGGGGCGGATCACCTTTTGCTGCCCCATCATCCTGAGCAGGGCCGGCTTGACCAGGAACTCGAAGGTGACCATGGTGGAAACGGGATTGCCGGGGAGGGAAAATGCCGGCTTCCCCTCCCTGACGGCGAACGCGGTAGGTCCGCCGGGCTTCATGTCGATTTTCCAGAAAAGCTCCTTGGCGCCCAGTTGCGCCATCACTTCTCTAACCAGGTCGCGCTCCCCTGCCGAGACGCCGGCCGAGGTGATCAGCGCATCGCAGGCAAAGCCTTCCAGCATCTTTTCCCGGTGGCTCGCAATGTCGTCCCGGGCGATCCCGATCAGGACCGGCTCGGCGCCGGCTTCCCGCACGGCGGCGGCGAGCGAGAGCGCGTTTGAGTTGATCACCTTTCCGGCGCCGGGAATCTCCCCCAACTCGATGAGCTCGTCACCGGTGGAAAGAATGGCGACGCGAGCCTTGCGGTACACCGGGACCAGGGCCTGTCCCATGGCGGCCAGCATGCCGATCTCGGAGGGGCGGATGCGGGTCCCCGCCGCCAGTATCCTGGCTCCGGCGGCAACGTCCGCGCCCTTCAGGCGGATGTGCTGCCGCGGCTGCACTTTCCCGGTGATGATCACCCGGTCACCGGTCTCATTGGTTTCCTCGACCGGGACCACGGCGTTGCACCCTTTGGGGATCGGGGCTCCGGTCATGATCCTGACCGCGCACCCCGGCTCGACGGTGGCCTGGTCAGGACCGCCGGCAGGGAGGAACCCGGTGACGCAGAGGCTTGCCGGAGTGGAGCTGCAGTCGGCGGCGCGCACGGCGAAGCCGTCCATGGCCGAATTATCGAAAAGCGGCATGTCCCAGGGAGCCGCAATGTCCCTGGAAGCGACCCTCCCCAGTGAGTCCATCAGAGACACGGTCTCCTCGCCCAGGGGCCTTACGTTGGAAAGGATGATGTTGCGCGCTTCTTGAAAGGTAGGCATGGTGAACCTCATTGCCTGCGGGGCGAAAAGGGGAGGACCGGTGATAAGCGTTATCTGCAAAAACAAACCTTCCGCTGCTACCCTTACGCCGCGTCGACCAGCTTCATCGGCACTTCGTAGGATATCTCGTGCACTTCCATCTCCAGCAGGTCGATGCTCAGCTTGCGGTTGCGCAGCAGCTCGCCCTTGCCGAGCAGGATCTTGCAGACCTCCGCGACCTCCAGGCTCGCCACAACAGCGGGTGTGAAGGCGGGATTGCCCAGCTGCTGCTCGATCCCCTTGCCGGCCACCCAGTGGCGGTAGATGCGCTGCACGGTGGTGTCCCCGGGCATCTGGGTGGCGACGTGGCCGTACCAGCCGCCGATCGCTCCGTGCACCATCGGGACCTCGGCTGCGGTTGAGACCTCCGCCAGCTCCAGGCGGTACGATATGCTGTCCAGGGCGTCGACCGCGACCTGGACTCCGGCCAGAAGCTCGAAGCCGTTTGCCAGGCAGAAGGCGTCCTTTACCGCGGTTACCGTCACGGCCGGGTTGATCTCGGCGACCCGGTCCACGGCGGCCTCAACCTTGGCCTTGCCCAGGGTGGCCGGTGTGGAGAGGATCTGCCGGTTAAGATTGTGTTCCTCGAAGATGTCGGGGTCGATGGCGACGATCTGTCCGACGCCGAGCCGCGCCAGTTCCTCTATGACATAGCCGCCCAGCCCGCCGCAGCCGATCACGGCGACCCGGCTCTGGAAAAGGCGTAACTGTTCGGCTGTCGAAATCATGTTCCTGTTGCGCTGGTAGCGTGCCGGGAAGAGCCCGTTCTCCAGGGCCAGTCCCTCCATCGCCGCGTGGCTCGTGCCGAAATGCTTGACGGCGGCGCATTGCGCGGACCAGGGCAAAAGCCCGTCCCGGGTCCAGTCCTTGAGAAATGTCAGGGCGTCTTCCATGTCAGCCTCCTCCAACCAGGGGGAAAAGTGAAAGGACATCGTTGTGGGCGAGTTTCTGGTCCAGGGTGCCATGGCGGCCGTTGATCATGATGATGCCGATCTCTTCCTCGGTGAGCCCCAGATCGAGCACGACCCTGCGGCATTCGGTCCCCTCGGGGAGTTCCTGCTCTGCTATCTTGAACCTGCCGTTTCTGAAGGTGGCGAACAGCTTGACTGTGACATGCATGGTGGCACCCGTTTGAATCTTGTCTGGCTGTTAAATTGTGCAACGTCAAGAGGCTGAGGTCTTTTCCGTAGGGTGGGCCGTGCCCACCGATCCCTGTCGGCCGGTGGGCACGGCCCACCCTACGGCTGCAGGAGTGACGGTCTGAGTAGTTACTGTTCCGGCTGTAACGAAAAAGCCCGGCGTGACTTTTGGTCACGCCGGGAGTTTAGCTGGTTGCTAGAAGTTCCAGAACTCGTCGATCTCTGCGTCGGTGAAGTCCCATACCGCGTTGTGCGGAGCAACCGGCTCGGTCTTGAAGAAGTCCGGCAGACGGTCGTGCACGTTGCTGAAGCCTGCCTCGATGTTGAACTGGCGCTCGAGCTTCAGGATGTGCTTGCCCAGGTTGGTGACGTCGTCGCCGGTGAGGGCGATGCCGAAGCGGGCGTTGATCATGTCGATCAGGGCCGGCAGGCACTCCGGGATGTCCAGAGCCGGGAAGGCGACGAAGATGCACATGCCGGTCGAGTCGACAGCGGCGGTTGCGATCTGCAGGTTGCGGGA
>DNRQ01000148.1 GCA_003499925.1 Geobacter sp. | reverse complement strand
CACCGGAGCTACCCCATCCCCACCCCGACCCTCCCCTTGAAGGGGAGGGAGTTTTAGCAGCGGAAGATTATCGCTAGTCAGATTATGTTAAGTCAGCGCTAGTTTCGTGAACGCGCTGCACAAGCCCCCCCTCTCCCCTGGCGGGAGAGGGTCGCCCTAAGATCCCCTCTCCCCTGGTGGGAGAGGGTTAGGGAGAGGGGGAAAATGCGGAAACTGCAAACGCCGAATCAATTGATCCGCACGATCCCACCCTGTATCACGGTCATCGCGCTCCCTTTTACAGTGGTGCTCGATCCTCCGGAGAGCTCCGCACTGGTGGCCGCGGCAGCCTTGAAGGTCGTTTGCGCCTTCAACTCCACCTTCATGCCTTCCACTTTTATCTCCTTGGCAGCCTTCAGCGTGAGATCCTTGCTGCTTTCGATCTTTATGCCGGTGTCGTCCAGCGTGATCTTGTTGCCGTTCTGGTCCGAAAGAACGATCCCCTTGTCTGCCTCGGAAAGGGTCATTTTGTTGCCGCCGGGCGTCTCCAGCAGGATCACCTTTTTCTGGTCGTCAAAGATGAACCGCATCTTCGACCGGCTCACATATCCCTTGCGGTGATTGGCGTCCTTGGCCGCTTCGGGGGCAGGTTTCGCGCTGCTGTGGCACATTCCCAGCACCACCGGATGCCGCGGATCGTCACCCAGGAACCCGAGCACCACTTCGTCCCCTATTTCAGGACGGAAAAAGGTGCCGCGATCCTTCCCGGCATCCAAGGTGGCGATGCGCGCCCAGATACCTTCCTCGACGGAACTCACCACCGGCAGCCGCACCTTGATGCGGTCTTCACCATCAGGGTCTTTTTGCAGCGCCGTAACGACTCCTATCTGCAGGCCGCTTACCGCCGGGAGCAACCCTGCTGCAGGCAAAGGGCGCAGGTTGTAGCTCTCGGCGAAGAGGTCGCTGCTCAACCCGAACTGCACGTCGGTTTCCCAATTCCCGCTGGCGACGGTATGGCGCACGCCGGAGACGTAGAGCTTTCCTTCAAAGCGCTCACCGATCCCGTTCACCTCTATGATCTTCCCGGGCATAACCCCGGCAAATCCCTGAAACTTCGCCCTGCCACGCACCTTGCCCAGGCGCTCTCTCAGCAGCCGGCCATCAGCCCAGGCCTGCAGCTCGGGCTGACTGAGCTTGCCGCCGTGTCTAATTTCATGAGTGCCGCCGCCGATGACATCGGCCAGATCATTCGGCGCAATGTTCCCAGCCGCAGTCTTGGCAGGCTCCTTGGCGTCAACTTGCAGCAGATCCTGCTCGGTCGCACTCCAGCTGCTTGCCTTGATGCCTATGCTTTGCCGTCTGGCATCTATTTCCGCGTCCAGCTCCAACAGCGTCGCGCCGAAGAGCACGGTAACCACCGGCTCGGCCCCGGTAGCCGGGGGGGCCACCGTCACTTTCCCGTCCGTCACTATCACTACCTGCCCGTTGGCTTCCGCGCGGCATAGGACGAAGTCCCAATCGGTGCAGTCGTACTGAGTAAGCTCTTTCAGATCGGGTGTCGTCGGGCTCACATCTTTTTGCAACTGGTACGACCCGATGATCTCCTCCATGATGTCGCTGTCTTTCTTCTCCGCGAAGTAGCGGCTTTTTACGCCGCGGCTCATCTTCACCGCCTTATCCCGGCATTCCAGAGTGAGCAGACTCCCCTCTTTGCGGATCTTGATCCCGTGCTTGACCACGATCCCCTTGAACACCGACTCGTTGTGAGCCCGATAACCGAGCTGGATTTCTATGCTCTTGCCGGGTATGAAGTGATCGCTGTTGCTCACCACAAAGGTGGATTTTGATGCCTCCCCATCCCGCAGTTGAATGGTGGCGCTCGGAATCCTGTTCAATTCCTTCAGCACCGAAACGGACAGTACATGGAACTCGCCCGAGATCTGCGATCCGTCCACAAGAATGGCAACCGTGCATACGTCCGGTGTCGCAGGGGTTGGGATGATCGATCCGTTGCTCACGATTCTTTGCCCGCTTTTTCAATGGGTGGGAAGACAAGGGCCGTTCCCGGCTTAACATTTCTAAAATTGCCCAGCCGGTTCACTTTTGCAACACTGATGTACTGTTTGGGATCCCCGTATATCTCGTGACACATCAACGGCAGCATATCCCCCGCCTTTACTTTACGCATATGTGTCAGGTCGGCCGATTGTCTGTTTTCCTTCGCGGCGCGTTTTTTCTCTTCAATGCTTCCCAGGAACTTGACCTTCGCCACGGTGCGTATCGGCTGCCCATCCGGATTGAACAGTTTGTGCGTGATGGTGAGTTCAATTGCTCTTCCTTTGAATATCAGGTTTCCCCAAATCAGCTTGAGGTGGTACGGCTCGTAGATCTTGCCGTGGTATTCGGTCAGCATCTTCCGAAAGTGGTCCACATCCTCGAATATGCCGTTCTCTTTGACCACGCCATCGATAATGCCGGTACTGTCGAACAGGAATTCGAAGCTGAGTTCTTCAGGCATGCTGTTGATATACTTCGACTGGACGCTGCTGGTGCCTTGCCCCTGTCCGTTTTCGGTTTTTACCTTGTACTCCAGCGTGTAGCTCTCCGGATTGATGAAGGCGTCGAAGCGCTGTTTCGCATCCTTTTCGCCCCCCGTTTCAGCTTTTTCGGAGCTCTCGAAGGCAAGGATCAGCATTTTTTCCAATTCGCCATTTGCCATCAGCGCTCCATTTTACTTTGAAGTATCTGTAATACCTGTTCCACGCATTCGGCCACCATGGCATCTTGGGCCTCGTCACTCCCCGCAGCGCCTCCAAACAAAGCGCCCCCAGCCGAAGCTGCCGCCCGTGCGCCGCCTGGAGCAGCGTTGACCGCCACACGTATATGGAGTTCCCTTATCTCGATGGGCATGCCTGGTGTCCTCACTCCCCCCTTTGACAAAGGGGGACTTTACTATAGTCCCCTCTCCCCCCGGGAGAGGGGGAGCTGGTTAGCCTTACTCCTGCATGGTGAAATACCGATACGACAGCTCCAGCGTCTCAATGACCACGGCGTTCTCGTTGGCGTTCAAGTCGCTCACCGTCCACTTTCTCGGGATGGCGTGGGCGACCTTCCAGGTGTGCAGCGCCTCGCTCTTTTCGTTCATGAGTATCACGGTGACGCCTGTCGGCTGGAATTCACGGTCACGGAAGGCTCTGAGGAACCACTGGATCAGTTCCGACCCCTTCATCATGCCGCGTTTCAGCACCAAGTCACTGTACTTGGTCCGCACCGGCAGCTTGTGGATGAAGCGGTTTTCGCCCCCTTCCCTGTACTCCTCCATGTCGTATTCCACTGACAGTCCGGACAGCGACTGGAAACGCACGTCGTCCTTGTTCTTGCTGATGTCGAACTCGACCCTGTAGTAGAATCCCCATGGGGGGTAGTAGTCGCTCATGATCAGTCCCGTTAGATCTTCATCAGCTTCAAGCCCTCATGGGCGACTTCGATACTCTCGATAGCGGCCTCGTTGGCATCCGATTTCAGATCAGGGGCCGTGAGCTTTACCGGGAAGCATCTGGTTGCCGTCCATGCCGCTACCGGCTCATGCTTTTCGTTCAAAAGCCTGATGGTCACATCACGCCGGTTCTCGATCCGCTCGTTGGCAACGTCATCGAGCCAGCTGTTGAAGTCGAAGTCGCGCTCGAATTTGCCGCGCTTCAAGGTGAAGTTATTGTTCTTCACCAATCCCGGCATGGCGATCTTGTTGAAATCCTTGCTGTCGCTGTGCCGGTATTCGATCTTCTCCCTTTCCATGACGAGGCCGGTCACTTCTGTGAAACTGATCTTTGCCCCGCCCCAATCCACTTGAAAGTGAAAACGGGGCAATGGATATTCTTGTGCCATGTCGTTCTCCTTTTAAACTGTCGTGATATCTCGCTGCCACACCTACGATTCAGCCATCTTGTGGGAGAACCTGAGAATGATGAATTCAGCCGGCCTGACAGCGGCCATCCCTATCTCCACGATCATCCGCCCTTCCAGAATGTCCAGTGCGGTCATGGTCTTACCCAGCCCCACGGCCACATAGAAAGCGTGCTCGGGTTTCACGCCCTGCAGGGCGCCCTGACGCCAGAGAACGGTAAGGAAATTCTCGATCATCGCCTGCACCCGCACCCAGGTGTTGGCATCGTTCGGCTCAAAGACAAACTGCTCCGTTGCCTTCTTGCACGACTCTTCCACGAAATTGAAGAACCGGCGCACGTTGATATAACGCCATTCATTGTCGTTGCCGGCGAGGGTCCGGGCGCCCCAGACAAGGGTCCCTTTGCCCACGAAGGAACGGATGGCATTGACCGACAGGCCGGCTACTGGGTCTACGTTCATCTCGTCTTGCTCTCGACTGGAGAACTCGATGGTGGGCCTGACGACGGAGCTGACAGGGACGTTTGCCGGCGCTTTCCAGACTCCGCGGCTGTTATCGACCGCGGCATAGATCCCTGCCATGGCTGCTGAAGGAGGCATTTTGCAGGACATCTCCCGAATCGCCGCATTCGCCTGCTGATAGGCCTGGTTGCTTGCGGCTTCAAGAGTATCCAGTTTGACAGCGGTGGCGGCAGTGCCGTTGGTGATTATGGTCACATCGATCTGGGTCTCATCAAAGGCAAAGTCCAAGACCGTCTCGAGGTTCGGAGCGTAGGCTGCTCCATATTTCAGGTTGAGAGCCTCGATCCCGTTCGACCTGAACTCATCGACGGCATCGAGCAGAGAGGTATCGGGATCGGACAAGGAATCAGCGCCGCCGTGCACGTCCATGATTACAAAGCGGTCCTTCAATTCCGCGCATTGCTTGAGCGCAGCTTTGATAAGAAGCTTGAACTCGCCAATGGGGAGGAACTGCGCTTCGGGGAAAACTATCAGCGTCGGCTCGTCCTTCTTGAGCAAAGCCTCCAGGCCCTCCTCAATTTCCGATCCTGCCACTGCATCACCGAGTGCCTTGTAATCACCCACGGAGACGATAAAGCAAGGTCCTCCGCCGTTGGCAAAAAACATCTGCAGGGCGTAAAACATGACATGCTGCGAGCGGTCCGCTTCCTTGAGGTTGGCCACGGCCTTCGACTGTGTTATGACGCTGTCTTCCTCTTTTACATCTATGGTAACGGTGATTTTTTCTTCCTTTTGCGGCCCACCGAAGTATTTTTCGTACTCCACCAGGGAAAAAATCCGCTTCGGCTTCAAGTTCAGGTCGTCTGCAGCCTGATCCTCGGCTTTCTCCGTATACCCGATAAATGCAGGTATAGCTGTCTCAACCGGTGCGATAGAAGGAGGGAACTTGGGGATCTCCTCTATGTAGACCCCAGGCGTCCTGTACAGTGTTGGCATAGCTCTTACCTCCTTTTGTATTTTGATTCCTTGGCAGAATTCCGTTTGTAACTTGCTCCTACCCCCGGAGGGCACTGCCATTAAGTTTCCCGATTAGCGCCAATCTTCATCAGCTCCCCCTTCAGACTTCGCCAAGGCTACGGCTGACAAGTCAAGGGGGAGGTCAGCCCCATCCCCACCCCAACCCTCCCCTTGAAGGGGAGGGGGTTTTTCAGCGGAAGATTGACGCTAATCAAGTATTTTATATGAAGATCTCCGAGACAAGCTGGGTGATCTTGTCACCGCTTTGCACCGCCTTGACCACCCCTTCCGACGGCTTTTGCTTGCTGCCTGCATTTCCGTAATGGGTCAGTGGCAACGGATTGCTTTCGGCGGAGATCAATGCACCAGTGCTCTTATTGAGATACTGCCAGGTAGTCGAACGGCCTTTGAAACGTATGTCGAAGACGGGGCCAGGGCTCTTCGCATGTCCATCAGCGTCGATAAGGCTGAACTCCGTGTCATCCGGCCGTATCGCGCAGAGACGGATCAAGGCGAAAACGTGGTCGGGAATCTCGTCCGTCAACTGTATGCCCCGTGCGGGCGCCCCGACGAGACCCGCGGGAGGCACGATGGCCTGCACGTCGGCCTGGTTGACATAGACGGGCAGATTGGTCGCCTGGGGAGCTATTTGGTGGGTACCGGCACCGGGTTGGTCGCCGGTCAACTGCACCAGAGAGTTTCCCGAAACAAAGAGCGCTTCCACCTTGTCGTCGGCGGACAGCGCAGGGAACTCGGTGGAGAGAAAGAGAGCCTTGCCTGGTCCGGTTCCCCTTGAAGCGCCAGTCAAGTTGGAGAAAAGCGGCACATGCTCCTTGTAACGGTAGATTTTTTTCTCTGGCTGATGGAAGATCTCATAAATCTTCTGCAGCCGTAGCGTCAGCGCAGTGTAGTTAAAAAAGGCGGCGTTTTGCACCGTCACTAAGAATTCGAAGATGGCATCATCCGGGATGACCCTGGCTTGCGGCGCTGCCACCATGCACCCCAAAGCCGAGTTCTTGTAGACGCAGCCCAGGCCGTCGAGCAGCTGTGCCGTAACGGCAGTCGGTGCCACAGCAAGAAAGGAACGCATATCATACGACAGCAGGCGTTCCTCCCTCGTTGCCTGGGACGCTATCAGGTCAAAGCAGGTGCCCCCTTCATCCAGCCAGTAATGGTGGAGCAGGCGTATTTGAAATAAGCGCTGGTACCGGTTGTTGATGCTTTCCGTCATATCAGGCAATTCCATCATTCAGGTGATAGAAGTTCTCAACGATCTCCGTTATCAGCCCGCTTTCCTTTTGCACCGCTTTGAATTTCAGGTCGAGCATTCTCAGCGTGTACAAAACGAAAGGATACTGCTTTCCTCCGAGCGTACCCCACAGGTGGTTCACTTCCTCCATCGTGGGTGAATACAGATCGAATACCAGCTTGAAAGTTTCCAGCTGGTCGAGCGAGTTGAGAGGCACGCTCGACGTCGTGATCGAAGCCGGATCCACGTTGTCCCGGGTGAACACGTTCTTGAACTGAAAGAAACGTATTGCTCTCGACAGTATGGTCAGGGCATTGACGTAGTCTGTGTGAGTTGTTGTCATCAGGATGAGAAAATTCAGAAATATCGGCGGATTTTCATAACTTACCCGGAGGGTTGCATCGTTGCGGATCCGATCCGGCAGGTTTTTCAGCGTTTTTTCCTCTTTTATGTTCACCAGGGATAAGTAGAGCTTGTTTCTTAGCAGGCCGCCATTGTTGGCGACCGTGACAAGCCCTTCCGACACATTTCCCAATCCGACTTGAGACGGGTCGGCTCCGTAGCTGTCGGCGAAATGCTTATCCAACTCGTTGATCACAATGGTCAAGGCATGTGAAATCATGGTCGCTCTCAGTGCTTTGGGTTATCTGGCTCAGGGTGAAGGGTGTGGTAGTCCGGCTGGCGCTGTCGGATGATCACTGGATCGTTTTTGGACCTGAAACTTAAAGATGTCTCAAAGCCCAACTTCTGTGACACGCCTATGACGAGCAGCCACAAAAATTGTTTCAGGCCGGCAGAGTAAAATAAGACTTTATTAATCTTTCCGATTATAAATTGACAATGCAGCGTGTCAAGTGCCATGCAGCTGCAAACGGTTCTCTTTTGTTGGTTCGGGGGAAAGGGGGGAGTTGCTGGGAAGGGGCTGTCGGTTTGCAGAAGATCAGCACTTCTGAGAACGTTATAGTAATAGTCTGATACGACGCCATATTGTCCCCTCCCCCGGAGGGGGAGGGCTAGGGAGGGGGAACCACTGCAAGTTCTTCGCAGAAGCCGCTGTCTTCCCCCCTCACTCTCCTCCCCCCTCCGGGGGGAGGAGAGTGAGCAGGTGCCTGGCGAAGATGAACCTTGTCTCCGACAAAGCGCCGCAGAGCGGAGTCGGATGCTAACCAGGTAACTTTAACTTAATGGCACGGGTGGGGGAGGAGTTGCTACTTCACCGAGAAACCGTATCTGGCCAGGACCTTCTTCGCCTCGGCCGAGTGAAGGAAGCGGAGAAATGCCCGCGCTTCAACCTTCTTCGCTCCGGCCGCGGTGAGCGCAACCGGATAGACGATGGGGGTATGAAGCGCCTCTGGAACCGTGAAGAGGATGCGCGCCTTTCTGGCCAGGAGCGCGTCGGTCCGGTACACCAAGGCCCCGTCCACCTCGCCGCGTTCCGCGTACATCAGTGCCTCGCGCACGTCCCGCGCCATGACCAGCTTCTTCTCCAGCTGTTTCCATACGCCGCTCCTGTTCATCGCCTCCAGGGCGTACTCGCCCGCCGGAACGCTCTTCGGGCTGCCGATGGCGACCCTGGACAGAGCCGGCAAATCCCGCATCCCCGCCACCTTGGCACCGGTCGTTCCGGCAAAGACCAGGACGTTGCCGGCAAAGGTTCCGACGCTGGCGGGATCCACCAGTTTCCGCTGCTTCAGGTAATCCATCCAGTCAGGGCTGGCCGAGATGAACAGATCGGACGGTGCGCCGTTTTCGATCTGTTTCGCCAGCGTTCCGGAGCCGCCGTAGTTCTTCCGGAAGGCGACGCCGGGCGTTCTCGCCTGGTACTGCGCCGTCAGTTCGTTCATCACCTCCTTGAGGCTCGCCGCCACCGCGATGGCGATCTCCCCGGCCGAGGCCGAGGAGGCGAGGAAAAGGATGCCGCAAAGGGCGAGAGTAACGGTTCTGGTCAACATGCGCATGATTGGGTTCTCCTTGAACCAAAATATCCGCTCCCCCATCCCCACCCCGACCCTCCCCTTGAAGGGGAGGGAGAGTTGTTGGTAGCGGAAGCCAATCGGGACTTTAAAGCGTCTTGCTGCAACGGTGGTGCCGGATTTAGCCTCCGATGGAATGGGTGTGATTTCGGGCACCTCCATGGGATCAGGCGCCGTCCGATGCAGACCCTTATAACATGGTTGAGGTTACGACAGGCACAAAGATCGGAGAAAGCCCTCTTTTTGGGCAGCCCACGCAGGCGAGACACAGGTTCCGGTCCACTTCCCGCCTTAGCCCCCTCCCAAGGAGTTCCCGGGGAGGGGGCGCTTTGCCCCCACACCCCTGCAATTAGATGAACATCGCAAGGATGGAGCTCACCCCCTCGAGGATAAAGATCAACATCGAGAGGATGAAGATCATGATAGCTAGGATGAAGGTCACGATTGCGAGGATGAGGCTCATGGTGGCTATGATGAGGCTCATGATGGCGAGGATGAGGCTCATGGTGGCTATGATGAAGCTCATGATGGCGGGAATGAGGCTCATGGTGGCTATGATGAAGCTCATGATGGCGGGGATGAGGCTCATTGTGCCGAGGATGAGGCTCATGATCGCAGGGATAAGGCTCATGTTTGCGGGGATGAGGCTCATGATGGCAGGGATGAGGCTCATGATGGCAGGGATGAAATTCATGATGGAGGGGATGAAGCTCAGGCAAGAATGGGCAGCCATCCATCAAACAGGCTTTAATCATCCTGATTAGCGTCAATCTTCCGCTGGTTGAAACTCCCCCCCTCCCTTGATGGTAGGGGCCGGGGGGCACTGCCATTAAGTTANNCACCCTCTCCCCAACCCCACTGCCGTTAAGTTAAGGATGGTGCTCATCTTCAGCCAATGATGTGCCAGTTGAAAGCCTCCCCCTTTGCAAAGGGGGATCGAGGGGGATTTCAACCCTTTGCGACCTTGGGCCTTGTTGCAGCCTGGGCCAAATCCCCCCCGCCCCCCTTTGCAAAGGGGGGAGACAGGCAGGCGGCGCCTTCACTTAATGGCAGTGCTCCCCAACCTCCCCCATCAAGGGGGAGGGGGTGCTTGCGCAGCGTGCGGAAGATTAGCACTAATCAGGTTAATCATTGAGCTGGGTTAAGTCGGAGGCTCGGGAGACGCAGCTGAGAAGGGAGATCGGGAAGGGGGGAAAACAGATCGCCGCTTAGGAAGGGGAGGGAGTAGAGGTAGAGGGTACCTTTGAGGTACCCTCAGGATGAAACTGTAGCGCCAACCGGTTGACCCGCCGATCAGCTGATCGTTGTGCTCAGGACACCAGACCAAGGCCCGGGGCCGTCCTGGCCATGGTGCCTCATTCGGAAGTAGGTATTTCCAGCTGCGATACTCTCCATTACCATATTCTGGGAATCTGGAAAGATCGCCTTGTGGAACCAGTCATCCTCAACCGTTGGGTCTTTCTGGTTGATGTGGATCTCGTGGACTAACGCGCCCGGGAAAGTGCTGGCTGTGGCAAGCGCCCTGCCTCGTTCGCCCGCGTTAGCGACATTGAAATCCAAAGGAGCTACCAGCGGTAACTTCACCCTGCTGCTGCTTCTCCGTTCCTGGGTAACAGTGAATCCTGTCGTCAAAAGAGCATCGGGATTCAGTATGAACGCAGCTTCCAGAACCGATGCTATCTGATCCAGGAGCACCACGAGTTCCTGACTGAGCTTTTCGCGCTCGCGAATCACCGAGCGGCCCCCATCGAGGGCCAGATGGTAGGTCGTGTCAAGGCGGTCTACCTTCTCTAAAAACTGCTGCCGGAGGGCAGCGATTGAATCAGGGAGGTTCGGGGTGTCGGTCAGGCCATGTTTCACTTTTTTGCCAAAAGCGAGGAATTTGGCAGGCGACCCCATCTGTCGGAAATCTCGTTTTATCCTCCGTAGCATCGATACCTCCTTCACTTCCGTATTGTTGCGGCTAGAGAAGTTGACGAACTTGGCCGCCATTCGGCCTCGATCCATCATTAGCAGTCGCACACCATACTATCGAGTATCGACGACATGTCAAGAGGGCCTGCGTTGAGGGAGCATGAAGTCGAGCCCCGAGCTGATTGGGTACCGTTTTGGTGGTCGGACAGCGAAAAAGGGTGCCCCTGGGTCTGGCCTGAGTTACGAGACAAATTTTCTAGGTCACGACGTGATGAAGGATTCGGGGCATCCGGTGACGAGGGAGCCATAAAGAGGAACCTGATTAGCAATGATCTTCCG
>DNRQ01000140.1 GCA_003499925.1 Geobacter sp. | reverse complement strand
TCACCGAGCGCAAACGGGCGGAAACCGAGCTGCACAACTACAGGGTTCACCTTGAACAGCTGGTGCAGGTTCGTACGGCGGAGCTTGAACGGGCCAACGTCCGGCTTCAGGAAATGGATCGCCTGAAATCCATGTTCATTGCCTCCACGTCCCACGAACTGCGCACGCCGCTCAATGCCATCATCGGCTTTACCGGCATGACCCTCCAGGGGTTATCGGGCGGGCTCAACGAGGAGCAGCATGATAACCTGGCCCGGGTTTACCGGTCGGCCAAGCACCTTTTGGCGCTGATCACCGACATCATCGACATCTCCAAGATCGAGGCGGGAAAGATCAGCATCTTCCCGGAGGAGTTCCCCCTGGAAGAGTTGGTGGATGAGGCGATAGCCATAGTGACCCCCCAGCTGCAGGAAAAGGGGCTCTCCCTGGAGCGGGTGCTCCCCGCCGCCCTTACGCTGTATGCCGACCGGAAACGGCTGCTCCAGTGCCTGGTCAACCTTTTGAGCAACGCGGCAAAGTTCACCGAGAAGGGGAGGATCGTTGTCGCGGCACGGGAGTCCGAGGGGAGTATAGAGCTGTCGGTAACGGACAGCGGTATCGGAATAGCGGAGGGGGACCTCCCCAGGCTGTTCAAGCCGTTTGAAAGGCTGGAATCGCATCTGCGCGTGCAGGCGGGGGGCACGGGACTGGGGCTCTATCTGACGGCAAAGCTTGCCGCCGATGTTCTGCGCGGCACCATTTCGGCGCAAAGCCGCGAGGGGGAGGGGAGCACCTTTACACTCAGCCTGCCGAGGGACCTGCGCCGCGTCCCCGAGCCGCCTGACTTAGGGAGAGAGGGAGGAGGTACTCCATGAAAACCGCGCTCATCATCGAAGACCACCCGGACAGCATGGTGCTTATCAGCAGACTCCTGGAGAAGTGGGGGTACAGGACCATCGGCGCCGGCACCGGCAGGAAGGGGATCGAGCTCGCCCTGCAAAACAGGGCGGACTTCATCATCCTGGACATACAGTTGCCGGATATGGACGGAACAGAGGTGCTGCGCAGCATCCGCGCAGTACTCGGCCACGGCACGCCGGTCATCGCCATGACCTCCTACGCCATGTCCGGTGACCGGGAGCGCCTCCTGGCGGCCGGCTGCGACGGCTACATAGAGAAACCGATCGATCCGGAACTGGTCTTGTCCCAGATCAGAGGTGTTATAGGGGAAGAGCATGAAGATACTGATCGTTGACGACAATGCGGATGACAGGGTTTTACTGGAAAGGGCACTCATGAACGAGGGGTATTCCGTCTCCAGTGCCACTAACGGCGTCCGAGCGCTGGAGAGCGCGCTCGGCTCTCCCCCTGACCTGATCATCTCCGACATCATGATGCCGGAGATGGACGGTTTCGAGCTGTGCCGCCGGGTGAAGACGGACGACCGGCTGCGCCAGGTCGCCTTCATCTTCTACACGGCAACCTACGTCGAGGAGAAGGACGAGCAGCTGGCGCTAAGCCTCGGGGCATCGAGGTTTCTCATAAAGCCGCTGGAACTCCCCGAGTTCATGGGCGCGGTCAAGGCGGTCATCGACGAGTACCACGCGCAACGGCTGCCGGTGCCGGAGCAGCCGCTGGCGCGGCCGGAGGAGCTGGACCGCATGCATGTGGAGGCGCTGACCCGAAAGCTTGAGCAGAAGGTGAGCCAGCTCGAGGCGGAGCGCGAGGCGTTGCTCAGGAGCGAGGAGAATTACCGTCGGCTCAACGAAACGCTGGAAGAGCGCATCAGGCAGGCGGTGGCCGAGCTCCGCGAGAAGGACAGGATTCTGATTATCCAGGGGCGCCAGGCGGTCATGGGCGAGCTGATCAGCAACATCGCCCACCAGTGGCGCCAGCCGCTCAACATGCTGGGACTTCTGGCCCAGGAGATGCCCATGACCTACAAAATGGGGACCTTCACCAAAGAGTCGTTGGAGGCGAACGTCACCAAGACCATGAATATCATCCAGCAAATGTCCCAGACCATCGAGGACTTCCGCAGCTATTCCCAGCCGGACCGGGAAAAGATCGATTTCAAGGTGCTCCAGGTGATCGCCAAGACCCTCTCTCTATTAGAAGAGAACTTCAAGGCGCACCGCATCAGGACGGAGGTGGAGCAGGAAGGCGATCCCGTCATCAACGGTTACCCCAACGAATACTCCCAGGTGCTGCTCAACATCCTGATCAATGCGCGGGACGCCTTCCTGGCAAGAAAGGTGGAAAGCCCCAGCATCGTGATCAGGGTTTTCTGTGAAAACGGCAATACGGTGGTTACCGTCACCGACAACGCGGGCGGCATTCCCCCGGAGATCATCGACAAGATCTTCGAGCCGTACTTCACCACAAAAGGGCCCGAGCAGGGAACGGGGCTCGGACTATTCATGTCGAAGACCATCATCGAGAAGAACATGCATGGCGTTTTGAGCGCACGCAACACGGGCGCAGGGGCGGAATTCAGGATCGATATGAAAGGGCGGAGTTTCTCCAGCCGTTAACTCGACAAGAGAACCAAAGGGGGGAAGAGGCTCGGGATCCACCGCGGATGATTAGCTGTAACGGCCCCCCTGATTCATTTACTGGGATGTTTCTACGGCTGAGTGCGAGCGCTCAAAACGAGCCGCTATCTGATCCACCTTTTTCGCGAGCGGCAGAGGGATGTGTGCCGTGAGTACTTGGTAGCCTCCTCATCTCGTTCCCAAGCTCCAGCTTGGGAACGCAAATTGTATAGGAAGCTCCGCTTCAACGCCTCAAAGCTGGAGCTTTGACAGCGTTCTCGTTCCCAAGCTGGAGCTTGGGAACGAGAACGCTTGGGAACGAGAAACTTGCCCGTCGACCAAATCCATTCCTAATGGCTGAGCTTTGCGCTTGCCAAGCGATTGAGACTCACCCCTGCTTCTGCTGCCTGTATCGCTAGCTGCCGGTGAACGTCAGGCGGGACACGAACCATGAACTTGCCACTGAAATGTGTTCAACCTCCAACCGTTCGATTGCCTTGAGTACCTGTCTGACTTGATAGGCTTTTGCCTGCCCTTTGGCATTCTGTATGTTTACTCTCGGGTCGCCGGACCACGGATAGACGCGGTGACTTCCACTTGCCTGACGGGGTGGCCCGAAATAATGATCACATATCCTGGTTCATTCTGGCCTGGACAAGCTTGCCTATATACCGTTTAGGGGTACCATATTATGGCTTTTTAATCTCGGCACTTGCGAGGAGACAGTCATGCCGCCAAGCGCACCTCTCTTCGATTGGGACAATTTGCTGACCGAACTCCAGAATCAGCGTGTCATCCCGATAGTTGGCGGAGAATTACTCAACATCAGCCTCGGCGAAGGCAGATGTTGTTCCCTCGATCGATACGTTGCAGATGCACTGATAGCCAAGTTCAACTTCAAGGTCTCCCGGCTTCCCAGAGATTACACGCTCAATGACGTCGCATGGCACTATCTTCTGGAGGAACCGGGAGCCAAGCGCCCCATTCTGTACAACTCGATCCGCAAGATTCTGCAGGAGCGGAGCTTTCCAACGCCTCAACCGCTGTGCCAACTCGCCGAGATCAGCGACTTCACGCTCTTTGTTTCAACGACCTTTGATCCGCTTCTGGAAGAGGCCCTCAACGCCAAGCGATTTCAGGGCCAAAAAGGGACCCGCTGTCACGCCTATTCGCTGCAGAACAACAAAAAGTTCGACAGCAACGAGCTGGACGACCTCGAAACCGACCCCTTCTCGGTAAAACAAAGCACCGTATTCCACCTGATGGGGTGGACCACGTCTCCGGGCGACTTCGTGGTGACCGACGAGGATGCCCTTGAGTTCCTGTATTCCCTGCAGGAGGGTGGCAAGGGTCGACCGGTGAACCTCTTCGACCGGCTGCGGCAGTCGAATCTGCTGCTTTTGGGCTGCAACTACCCCGACTGGCTGACCCGCTTCTTTCTGCGCACCATCTCCGGCAACCGCATGACCGAGGACAGCTCCCGCATCGAGTACGTAGCCGACCGACGCACTCCGACCGATTCCATCCTCGGCAAGTTCCTGAGAAACATCAAGGTCACCGTGTTCGACGGCAGCTCGGCCATCGACTTCGTCGATGAGCTGCATCGGCGCTGGAGCAGGCAGCGGGCACAGGAAGAGGATGCCGGCCTCGCTGCCGCCAGCGACCTTACTTCGTCCGGGCCGGTCGAGCCTGCGCCGCCGGTAACCGTCCCGGGTTCGGTATTCCTGAGCTATGCCAGCGAGGACCGCACCGAGGTGCTTGCCCTGAAAAAGGGGCTGGAAGCAGAGGGAATCCGGGTCTGGTACGACCAGAAAGCCCTGGAGACCGGCGAAGAGTACGACAGCGCCATCAAGGCCAACATCGAGCGCTGTACCCTTTTTTTCCCCTGCATCTCCCAGAAGGCGCTGAAGGAGATCAAGCGCCCGGGGAGACGTTATTTCCAGGAGGAATGGAACGCCGCCAGGCAGGAAGAGGACTGGCGCAGCTACCCGTTTATCTGGCCCATCGTGCTCGATGATACCCCCGCCGATGACCGGTTTATTCCGAGTTATCTGCGCAAGCTGCAGATGGAGCGCTGCCCGGCAGGGAAGGCACCCGTCGATTTTCTGGAGCATCTCAAGGTGAAACTCGCCCAGTTCGAGGGGGAAAGAGGTGACAGCCAATGAGCGCTTTGACAGATGGGAAGGAGGTCGTGGAAAACCCGTGGCTCGGCCTGCTCCCCTACGAGGAAAAGGACCACTCCCGTTTCTTCGGGCGCAGCGCCGCGGTTGCCGACCTGCTGCGCATCGTGCGGCGTAACAGCCTTGCCGTGGTCTACGGCGTATCCGGGATCGGCAAGACCTCCCTGCTGCGCGCCGGTCTTTTCCCGCTGCTGCGCTCCGAAGGATTTCTGCCGGTACGCCTTTGTCCCGACTTCAAGGACCCGGGGCTCGCGCCGGGGCGACAGGTGATCGACGCCGTGGAAAAGGAGATCGCCCGGTTGGGGTACGATCACGACCCGCTCGCCGACCCCTTTGGCCCGGAGCAGGAGACCCTCTGGGAGTATTTTCACCGGCTGCGCTTTTGGAACGGCGTCTACCCGTTGACTCCGCTCCTCGTTTTCGACCAGTTCGAAGAGATCTTCACCCACGGCGCAAGCGACGCCGCGAGTCGGGAACGGGCGGCGTCCTTCGTGATCGAACTGGGCGATCTCGTCGAGAACCAGCTCCCGCTCCAGGTACGCCGCCGCATGAAGCAGACCCAGAAGATACCGCTCTTCCCGTACGAAACCCAGAACTTCAAGGTGCTCATAGCCCTGCGCGAGGATTATCTCCCCAACCTGGAGCGGCTCGTGCCGCAGATACCGTCGCTCAGCACCCCTGACCGCTACTCCCTTCGCGCCATGAACGGGAACGAGGCGATGGAAGCGGTGCTGGGGCCCGGCAAGGAGCTGGTGGAACGCGGCGTAGCGGAGCACATGGTGCTCTGGGCCTCGGCCCTCCAAAAGGGGGGAGCCCCCGGGACAGCGGCCGCTGCGGAAAGCGATGTGAGCCTCGCCGACCTCGCGGTGGAGCCCTTCCTGCTCAGCCTTTTCTGCCGGGAGCTCTGCGCCCGGATGCAGCGGGAGGCGCTGCCGGCCATCACGCACGAACTGGTGAGCGCGCACCAGGCCGTCATCATCGACCAGTTCTACGAGGAGCGTTTCCAGGGGCTGTCACAGCAGATACGCATCTTCGTGGAGGAAGAGCTGGTCGGCCAGTCGGGGTATCGCGAGATGGTCGCCATGGAGAAGGCCGACCGGTGCGGGATAGCGAGGCAGGAATGGCAGGCCCTGGAGCAGGGGCGCCTGGTGCGCATCGAGGACGACCGGCACGGTACCCGTCGCATCGAGCTGATACACGACAGACTGACCGACGTGGTCAGGCAGCGGCGGGAGGCTCGGCATCAAGAGGAGGCCAGGGCGCAGGAGGAGGCGCGACGCAAGGAGATCGAGGCACGCAGATCGGCACGTTATCGCCAGAAGCAGATCACCCTCCTCATCGGCATTCTGCTCCCCCTGATCGTGATCTTGAGCCTGATCATGATCAGAGTGGAGAAGAAATCCACCATCAGAGCGCAGCAAATCGCGGACGCGGCACGCCTTGCTACGCTAGCCGGCACCAAGCTGCGCGGCGCGGAGGCCGAGAGAAGGCTCGGTCTCGAGATGGCCGTCTGCGCAGCAGCGCTTTATAAATCCGCAGAAGGAAAGGTTCCTCCTGATATGGAGGAGATCTTGCGCCGCGCCTACCTCGCCAGTACGACCCCCCGCCGTGCCACGTCCGGGGGAGAACCAACCGGTTTTGCCGTCAGCGCCGCTCCCGTGCCGATTGTGGCGACGGCGACAAACCCGATCACCCTCTGGAAGGTCCCGGAGGGGTCGGACAAAAGCACCATCATGAACAACATCAGCTCGGTCTACGCAAGATTGCCTAAGACGATATCGGAGCCCCTCAGCATCAGCTTCAGTCCCGATGGCCGATTTCTCGCCAGCGGCGGTCAGGACGGTATAGTGCAGATAACGGAGCTGCGGACGGGGGAGCGACGGCGCCCGCCTGCCGGTGACGGCGATGGAAATCCTGTGCAGGAACTGGTCTACAGCCCGGACGGAAGCTCCATTGCTACCGGCAGGGGTGATGGAAGCCTGATCGTTCATGATGCGCAATCGTTACGGGAGACGAGGTTTGCCGTGCTGGGGCATGACATCAAGGCGATGGCGTTTTGCCCGACCGACTCCGCTTTACTTGCCGTTGCAGATGACTCAGGCACCGTGAGCCTCTGGGACATCAGGGACTCCGCCAGAAAAACGGCAACCAAGAGCTTCTCCGCACCCCGCGCCCAGTTCACCGCAGTAGCCTTCTCCCCTTCGGGAAAATCAGTGGCAGCCGCTGGAAGTGACGGGATCATCTATATCTGGGACCTGGCAGCGGACAGGCCGGCAGGCCCGCAGCACCTGGGACCCAAAGCCCCTCCCATTGCCAGCATCTCATTTTGCAAGAAGGACGACCTGATCGCCGGTGCATATGCAGACAATATGGTTCGGATCTGGTCCATCAGCGGCAAGAAGGTCATCACGATCGTCCCATCATTTCCCGATCTCCCCAAAAAAATTGCCTTTCTGGACAAGAGATCGGGGGTATCCATGATACTCCTCGACTCGAAGGGGAAGCTGAAGCTGATCAATCTGTCCGAGATCAGCATTGAGCCAGACCTCGATATAGTGACGGAGAAAGCCAAGGATTTCCTCAAGCAGAAGAAACCGGTGTGCCCCGATAAGTGGGAAGATCCGGATCAGTGGGCGAAGTGCCTTGCCGAACGATCGAGGGGGTCCGCTTCGCAGCGACGGTGAAGCCGCGGACAGCGGATGTAAAGGGAAGATCTCCCTGATCAACCCGTGGTTCGGGGAAAGGGTCTGTAGGGCCGGTACTTGGACACCGGGAGGATCGCGGTCTCGAGAAATGTCGATGGGGGGGTCACTTGAACTACGGATCGAGCAAGCCGGTGCCAGGCACGGGTCGGATACCCTTCTGTGTCTCCTTTGGGGTCACCGGCCACCGCTTTCTGCCGGACGGCGACCAGATCGCCGAGCGCGTCAGGGAGATCTTCCAGGAACGGTTCCTGGAGTGCTTTGATGAGGAGAGTGCTTCAGCGCTAAGAAGGGTTCGCGCAACTCCCATCGCCTTTACCGTGGTAACTCCGCTGGCAACGGGGGCGGATCAACTGGTGGCGCGCATCGCGATGGAGCAACAGGGGCGGCTCGAGGCGGTGCTTCCTTTTGAGCAGGAGGAATACCTCAAAGATTTCGCGCCCGGTCCCCGGGCCGATTTCGACAGCCTGCTCCGAAGCGCAACGCGCTGCACCCCGACGGGGGTCAAGGTCTCGGGAGCCCCCGACCCGGACGAGGCGAAGCGGGAAGGGTATCTGAAGGCCGGGGAATACGTCGTGAAGCATTGCGATGTGGTGATCGCGATCTGGAACGAAGAGCCGGAGCGCGGCAAGGGAGGTACCGCGGAAATCGTGGCATTGGCGCTAAAGAGCAACAAACCCACCTTCATAATCTCCGCCACACCCCCCTACCAAGCTACCCTTAAAAATGGCGGCAGGCTTCAGGGCCAAAGTGTGCAGCAGATCGATGAGTCCAATTCCTTTCCCTTAGCAGACGGCGAGATCCGCAAGCGGGCCGACGAGGAACTGGCTGGGATCTACAACGACCCAAGCTGCAGCGAGGTTCCGGAACGGCTGAGGCAAGTGGTGACCGGGCGACTGCTCCCCTGCTTCGCTCGGGCTTCCCTGGTTGCCGAAGCAAACCAGAAACGATATCAGCGGACGGCGATGTTTGCCTACCTTCTCACCACGGTGTCGGTTGCCCTATTGGCAATAGCAGTCGTCTGGCACGACAGCCCGGCCTCATTGCTATGTTTCTGCCTGGAGTCCGCTCTGCTCGTGCTCCTTTACGGCATGGTTCACCACGCTCAAAAAGAGCAGGTTCACAGGAAATGGCTGGAAAACCGGTCGCTGGCCGAGAGGCTGCGTATTGCCCTTATCCTTGTCTCCTGTGGGGTCGCCCCGGTGAGATTCTCCAAGACAAGGCGCCTGCTGATCGACACGGAAACGAGGGACTGGATCAGCACCGGATTTGAAAGCATCCTGGAGGAATTGCCGAACATGCCGGAGCCGACAGATGAGCCGTGCTCCCGCTTCGGCAAGCATATCTGCACCAACTGGATTCAGTCTCAGATAACCTACCACGAGCGCAAAGCGCAAAAAGCCGAACTAAAGAACGCGCGTCTTGAAACGGGGCGCAACACCGCCTTCCTCTGCGCGCTGCTTTTATCGATCATGCACGTCATCATGAAGATGGAGCATCTGGAGGCTGAAACCATCGAGAAACTGATCTCGGTGGTAGCCATTACACTTCCGGTGGCCGGTGCGGCACTCGAAGCCTTCCGGACCCTCATGGAATACCCGCGCATCGCTTCCCACAGCAAAGCGATGAAGAGCTCACTAGAGCAACTGTCGGATCAGCCGGGCAAGCTGACCAGCCACAGCCGACTGGCAGCGCTTCTGACACAGACCGGGAGGCTGATGCTGATAGAGTCCCAGGACTGGAAGGAACTGCTGCGTTTCGCCGACTTGGAGAGGACGACATAGCCGGGTTGATCCGACTCCTTAGCGCTCTCTCCCTGTGCGGTTCAACGAAAAGTTGCAATCTCTGACGGATCGCTGCCAACTGCCGCAAGGACAGAGCCGTTGCTCAACGCCACGCTCCCCGGTTTCAGCGTCGAAACGAAGAAGACGGGCGTCTTATTATCCAGGGCAAAGGCCACGACATCTGCCGTCCCGCCGAGACCGCGGGAGGGCTCGCCATCCCAAAGCGCCACCAGGATGTCGCAACGCCGCACCGTTTCCTCACCCACGCGGAGGTAGGCATTTTGCCGGCAATCGCCATCAGAAACGTCGCCCCCGGCCGGCAGGACATCAATGCGATGGGCTGACTTCAGGAGCTCCGCGAACTCGCGGCGCGATTCGGGGGTGGCAAAGTCCCTTTCATACTCCTCACGCGGCATGGGGAGAAGCGCCTCCAGAAGGCCTCCCCGGTCAAGGACCGCCTTGGCAACCAGCCGGTCCGCCCCTTCGGAAAGGGGGGAAATAACGGTAAAGGCAACGGGAGTGTCGACAGCCAGTTCCAGCGCACGTCGTGCTTCGGGGGTGAATGCCTCGCGGTATCTGAAGGCGAGGACTTCTTCAACGCATGAAGTAAGCAGGGAAATGTCCGTCAGCTTGCGGTGGCCGGTTACCCCGATCCGGATTCGATAGGCGATGCGATATGGCTTCGTCACTGGTATGTCCTTGTCTGCTGAATTGCCGGGCTCAACCGATGAAGATTTCGGAGCCTCATTTTTCAGCTATTGCTTTGGAGGAGATAAAGACCCTCCAGTCGGCCACTTCCTCAAGAAAGACGGTGCGTACCTTATCGGCAAGCGATTGTAGGTCCTCATAGGTAACCCTCTTTCCCTCTCCTTGGTGAGCAAGCAACTGGTCGAGGTGCAGGGTCATGTCGTGAAAGACATTCGCCATGACCCTCGATCTTTCCTTCAGCTTCTCGAACCCGAGATGTGATTGTAGAGAGTTTGTGAAAGCACCAGAAGCTGGAACGAATAGCGCCAGACAGTTGAAAAGGCTTTTAAGCCTTTTCAGGTCGTTATGCGGGTAATTGACGTAGATGAAATGAAAAGTCACCCGAAGTAGGATGAGAAAAATCCCTGACAGGAAAAGGGTTTCGGTCAAGGTCTCGATCTTCCTCCATGCCTTCTCGTATCGATGCGCGTTTTTCTGATGAAAATCCCGCTGCCCCTCTATCCCTTCTGCCAGATCGCGAAGATACTGCTGTTGGCAGTTGGCCAGAGAGGTATTGGGAAGCCCTGCCATCCGAAGAACGGAACGCAGATGCACGTTGACCCACGAGGGGGAGCCCCCTTGATAAGGGTGGAGGGCCATTTCCAGCCGACCCAGTCCCAACGGATGGAGGTAGCCGGCCCAACGAAAGTTCTCTGCGACGACGCGATAATCCATGTACTTGCGGTGCCACTCCCTTTTTTTGTTGGTTCTCGCCAGACAAATCACTCCCAGAAGAGATGCGGCCTGAATCAGAAAACCGACGAAATTGCCGATACCGTCTTTCCACTCAGGCCTCCAATTGCCCCAGTAAAACCCTATGACGAGACCGGCGGTGGCCAAGAACAGGAGAAGGTTACGGAGAAGGCTCATGCTGCGGTAGAGGTCACCATAATAGATGGAAAGAGCGTCAGCTGCATGGAAATAGTAGCGGAAGATACCTTGATGTTCTCTGGGATGGGGGCCGGAACAATTGAGCGATAGTGACGGCTTGAGATCGGAGGGAACGAGCAGCTGCAGCAACAGCTTGTACAGGATCCATGGGTTTCCTTCCTGGAAAGCTTCGGCATGATACCTCAGCAGGAGCCCTTCTTCTTCAGACGACATATGGGTTATCACGCCATGAATGACTCGGTACAGATGGGCAGATGAATAGTCAGCAGGCGTGGCGTTCTCCATCAAGCTAACGCGATGAGGTGCGGAGCTTTCCAGATAGATCACCGGCACCCCGGCAGCCGCGGCATGCGCAACCAGGGTGCCGGTGATCTCGACGTCTTGAACGCTGCAACCCCCCACTATCGCTATCAGCATGTCGCTGTGCTTCAGAAGGGTTTCACCGGCAAAAGGGTGAGTCAATGAATCTGTAGCCGAATCAAGATCCAGCTCGAAAACGGCCGTGGCTTTATCGAGGAGCTCCCGGAATTCCTGGCGCGAGGCTGGAGAGGGAAGGGTCGCTTCAAACCTCCCTCGTGCCGTGGGAAGGCAGCATTGCAGTTCATATCCCAACCCCAGTCCCAGGTGAGCGGCCAGCCGGTCATTTACCTGTGCAAGGGAGGAAAGAATGCGAAGACAGGGCTCCCTTGAGGAATGAGCATCCGAAGAAGACTCCTGCTGGACCCCCTTCTTTATATCCTGCAGCAGTTGGCGCAATCGTTGGGTCAGGAGTGAGGCATCAGACAGCGGCGACTCCGTGCCACCGATGACAGCGACATTGACGACTAAATCGGGTTTGCAGGGATGTTCCTGCGGCGAACCCGCCCTCAAAGATTTTGTCGGCGTCGTCGCGTTCCCGACCATTGCCATCATCTCCTGCCGCTGATCGGGCAAAATAGAACCTGAGGCACCACGGACGGAGTTAGAGATGTGAGGAGTCAGCGGGTCAGTATAGTGGATCCCAGTTTCCGGACAATAGTTAAGAGTCAGCGGGTCAAGTAGTCAGCGGGACAGGTTTAACATTTAAACATCAGGAGTGGCGCCAGGAAAATGTACCCGGGGTTTACGCGGCATGGGAAAGCATAGATTTGAATGTTTAAATGTCAATCCCGAACATCAGCCGCGGCCATGCTGACTGCGCGCTAGCAGTTACAGATCTGTGCGCTCCGAGAGTCGATTGGCGTTCTTGCCCGCGGCCTTGGCGTGGTACAAGGCCAGGTCCGCGCTCCTCATCAGGGGGAGCCATGGGGTCACCCTGGCTCCCCCATTTCTGACCCCCTGGCTCCTCCAGGAGGATTTAGTCAGCTCAGGTGGGCAAAATCCCCCCTTGCCCCCCTTTGCAAAGGGGGGTAAAGGCACACCACCTCTGATCCGGGATCTCCACTATAATGTCGCGCCCTTTGTCGTTACATATGCAGCGGATACAGGGCGGGTTTATTCAGCAGTGCCGCGAATTCAGCGGCGGGCACGGGTCGGCTGAAGTAATAGCCCTGCCCCTCGGCACAGTGATGGGATTGCAGAAAGGCCAACTGTTGCCGCGTTTCTATCCCCTCGGCCACCACGCGCTGTTTGAGGCTGGTACCCATCCCGATCACGGCACTGACGATGGCCTCGCCTGAACCTCCCGTGTCATTGTCCAGGTCCTGCACGAAGGACTGGTCGATTTTGAGCGTGTCGATCGGGAAGCGCAGCAGGTAGCTCAGGCTGGAATAGCCGGTGCCAAAATCATCAATGGCTATCTGTACGCCGAGGTTCTTGAGCGCGCTCAGGAGTACCGTTGTCGGTTCCGTGTCCTGCATGAGTCCGCTCTCGGTCATTTCCAGTTCCAGACGGCGCGGGTCCAGGCCGGTGTCGTCGAGGATGGCAAAGACGCTCTTTAAAAAATCCTTGCAGTGGAACTCTTTTGAGGAGACGTTGACCGCGATCTGCCCGATGTCGAGGCCGCTCTGCAACCAGGCCTGGGCCTGACGGCAGGCTTCATGCAATGCCCATCTCCCTATCGGCAGGATCAGACCGCACTCCTCGGCAACGGCAATGAACTGCTCCGGGTAGACCAGCTGGCTATCAGATCCCTGCATGCGGATCAGGGCCTCGCAGCCGGTAATCGCGCCGGTATCAAGATTCACCTTGGGCTGGTAGTGCAAAACAAAGCTACGCTCTTCCAGCGCGCGGTGTAGCGCCTGCTCTACGGATTGCCGTGCCACCGCGCGGGCATTCATTTCCGGGTGATACAGATGAAAGTGGTTGCGCCCGGTTTTCTTCGCCTGATACATCGCGGTGTCCGCGTTTCTCAGCATCGTTTCGACATCCCTGCCGTCATCGGGATAGATGCTGATGCCGATGCTGATGGTGACATGGAGCTGGTTGCCGGTGACTACATGCGGTCGAGCCATGGCTTCGATGACTTTTTCCGCGGTGAGCACGGCGTCCTGCACCTCATCAATTTCCGTCAGCAACACCACAAATTCGTCCCCCCCCTGTCGACTGACCGTATCGGAGAGGCGGACACACCTTTGCAGGCGTTTGGCTACCGACTGCAACAACTGGTCGCCGACCGCATGCCCGAGGGAATCGTTGACGTGCTTGAAGTGGTCCAGATCCAGGTACATCAGCGCCACCTTCTTCTCATGACGCTGGGCGAGCGCGATCGATTGCGCCAGGCGGTCGGTCAGCAGGGCCCGGTTCGGCAGACCCGTCAGAACGTCATGCTCAGCCATGTACGACATCTGCTCTGTGGCCAGTTCTGCGGCCTCTGTCATGGTCTGGGCGTGAATCGAGGCGACGATGAGACGCTCGTTGGCCTCGCGAACCTGAGCGTTGGTGCTCTCGTTGAGAGCGGCATTGGCGATGGCGGTCTCCTCACGCTGATCGGCAGCCTCCTGGCGTATATCCGCCGTTACCTGGCGTATATCTGCGGTCGCCTGGCGCAGATCGGCGGTATCCTGGCGCAGGTCGGCGGTATCTTGCCGCAGGTCGGCAGTATCCTGGCGCAGATCGGCGGTATCCTCGCGCAGGTCGGCGATCTCCTCGCGCTGGTCGGCCGTATCCTGGCGCAGATCGGCGATCTCTTCGCGCTGATCCGCGGTTACTTCGCGCTGCCCCGCGCTCCCCTGCCGCAAGGTGGCCGCCTCCTGGCGCTGTTCCGCGGTACCTTGCCGCAGATCGGCAGCCAGCTTGCGCTGGTCGGCATCCTCCGCCCGACTGAGAAGGTTCTGTTCATCGGCAACAACCACCGACCCGTGTTCCGGAATTGTCTTATCTGCGGCCAAACCCGGAGAGACCGCACGCTTTTTTGCCCCCGACGGTTGCCTGGCCGCAGCACCCTCATCTTTGGGTTCCCTTTTGCTCATAACGTTTCACCTTTATCAGCCGACTTGGATGCTTTTGTCCGCGTCGGTTGCCCTCCGAGGATTCCTTCGAATTCAGACACGGGATTGCCGATGACGATGCCATCATCGGTAATTTCGAATCGCCTTATTTCCGTGCTGTGGACGCTGGCACGCACTTTTACGACCGACATAACGCGCTGCAAGCAGCTCTCCACCTCGATGTAGCGCTGTACGATGATCGCGTCTGTGAGAAATGCCGAGCCGTAGGGACTGAAACGCAGGTCGATATAACGGTCTTCGAGTTCCGAGGTCATCAACACGGTCACGCCCAGGCCGGACAGCACAGCCACCATGCGAAACAGTGATTCGCGAAAATCCTCGCGAAAGGTCGGTGCGATCGCCAGCTCAAAACCTGAGAGGGAGTCGATCACCACCCGGGTTGCATTCATCTGATGAATGAGTCTGATCAGGTGCTGAACGATCTCGTCGATCGACAGATCAGGAGAGCGGGTATTGATCAAGCCGATCTGTCCTGCGCGTATCATGTCATCAAGCGTGCGGTTCCAGGACTGGCTCGGCGTTTGTTCAAACGCGACAATCACACCCGGTTCACCCTTCAGCACTCCCGCCTTCAGGAAGGCCGTAGCGAGAATTGTCTTGCCCGATCCGGATGGCCCGGCAACCAGCAGTGAGTATCCGGATGGCAGTCCGCCGCCCAGCATTTCGTCTAGGCGCGGCACGCCCGTAGCTAGCCGCGTCCTGTTGCGCAACTGCTTTGAGGTCTCAAGGGCTTTCCTTGTGTCGACAAGCGGCGTTGGAAAAATCTCAATCCCGTCGCTTGTGATCCGGAAGGTATGCATCCCCGGACGGGTCGCCTGACCACGCATTTTTATAACTTGCATCTTGCGCACCATGGAATTGCGGTGCACGCTTTGCTCCAGCGACAGCAGACCGTCAGCCACGGTCAAGACCGGATGGGAGCCGCGCTCCGTCCAAAACTCACCGATCAGGAAGGTGGTGGCCTGCCAGCCGCTCAGCTGTATCCCGAGCTTTTGTGTGAACAACTGCTGGCTGAATGTCGCTTGGTCCTGGCGGTGCGCTTCCTGAATTACCGAGCGAAACGAATCTACAAAAACCAGCGCCGGAGAGAATGCCTCGACCTCTTTCGTAATGCGTCTCAGCATCTCTTCTAAATTGCCCATGGCAACGTGATCGCTCAAATCGACGAATCGGATCGACGTACTGATCTTGGCCTGATCGAAGAAAGAGAACTGTTGTTGATACCGCAGCATCTTCAACGGTGGTTCGCCGAGCATGGTGAAGAACAGCGCCGGCATCTCCCTGTTCGCCAGGGCAAACATGATCTGATGCGCCAACGTCGTCTTTCCGGAACCAGGAGACCCCGTAATCAGGTTGAAGGAGAATTCAGGGAAACCTCCGCCCACTATCTCATCGAGTCCTGGCACGCCGGTAATGAGCCGACGTATGGCCACCTTGTCGCTCATGATGCAATCTCCTGTTCGGATGACGCTGACGGGAAGTCCCAGATCGGAGCCAGCACGAGCTCGGTCAAGGATTCCCCGATCAACGTTGTCAAAAGTTCGGTGAAGCACACCAGCAGTAAATAAACGGCCTCTGCGATATCATCGGCACACCGGCTCTCCAGGCGCGCCTTGAGGCTCGCAAGCAAAACCGCGCCGTCGCGGTATTCCTCGCCGGACGCAAGCCAGGGGAAAGTTTTGCTCGTCAGGTACAGGGCGCGTCTGAAGATGACGTCTACGCCCTGCGTGCCGATTACCGGTGCCAGCAGACCGTCCACCTGGCGCCAGGTGCTGATAAAGGCTTCGGCGACCGCGCACGCATCAAGGGTACCCCCGGCACGATGCGCCAAAGTAATTTGTATCGCTTCCCTACGCCGTTTTTGACTTGCCGATATTACCGTCGCAGTAGTATCCATATATAGTTTGGCACCCTTAAAATGACTGCCCTGGCAAGGAGGCGACCAGATGGCACGGCAGCAGCTCTCACCAGAATCACCACGCCCCTTTCCCCACCATCCTACCACTATCCGACCACCAGACATAGTGTAACAGGTGAAAACCGCCGAAAGCGGCTCTGCGTGCAGCTGATGCGGTTACCCCTCCGAGTACCTGTTGTGATCAGGCTACATCATATCTCAGTCACGACTG
The DNA here is from genome assembly GCA_003499925.1 of Geobacter sp. Classification (GTDB taxonomy): domain Bacteria; phylum Desulfobacterota; class Desulfuromonadia; order Geobacterales; family Geobacteraceae; genus Geomonas. The sequence goes on along the minus strand of DNRQ01000140.1, from coordinate 5,317 downwards.
CGGGGCCTGGCCGATGGAGCACTTCTATAGCGGTTATTGCGCCCCGGGTGAGATTATGGCATAACCAAGCTGCATCAAAAGTCACCTTCGAAGTATCAGCACGTCGTTCAATCGGCGCACAGGAACCGTGGACCATGCCCTCTTTGGATTTTGAACAGGAAAAGGCTGTTTTCAGGAAGTACTACGAAAGCAACCGGAAGCAATTCGCCGCCGCCAAGAACAGCTATATCGCCCTTATCAGGACGCTGATCAGGCAGTTCGACGTGGGCGAGGTCACGAAAATCGAGGGCAGGGTCAAAGATCAAGAAGAGTGCATCAAGAAGTTTCAGCGAAAATACCAGAGTAAGCTTGAGGCCGATGAACAACCCTATGAGATCCGGGATTTCATGTCAGACCTGATCGGGATCCGGATCGTTTGCCTCTATGAAGACCAGGTCTCAGTGGTGTCGGAACTGCTGCAGCGGCACTTCAAGATCCTGAACGTCACCGACAAGACATCGGCCGTTGAGAGCACCGAGGACTCCTTCGGCTACAAGGGGTTGCACATGGACCTGGCCCTGAACGCCGAGACCGCCTCTCAGCCGAAGTACCTGCCGCACCTGGACAGCTGTTTCGAGGTGCAGATCAGGTCGCTGATCCAGGACGCCTGGAGCCTGCTGGACCACAAGATCAAATACAAAAAGTCGATACCCATCGATCTCAAGCGCAGGATCAATATCCTGTCGGCGCTCTTCGAGCTGGCCGACCGTGAATTCAAGGAGATCCGCAACGCCACTGCCGACCTGATGCAGCAGGCGACCGTGGCGACCATCAGCGAGCCGCTCGACGGCACCCCGGAATCATCGGGTCAAGCGGTGACCGCAGCTGGCGCAAAAGCGGTGAACGCCTTCAACTTTCTGCCGATAGCCCGGCATTTCTTCAGGGATTTCCATTTCGACGACTACAAGGTTGACGATTTCGTGCAGGACATCCTGGAGCAAAACGGAGAGTTCAAGAAGTCCGACCTGCACCGATGCCTGAAGCAGAATCTGAAAACCGTCAGGGATTATCGCGACCAGATCCTGGCGGAAAACCCGGACAAGACCTTCAGCGCCTACACCTCTATCAGGCACTGCCTGTATCTCTATGACCAGGAAACCTTCGCCCGGATCCTGTCCCGGAGGCCCAGAGAGCGCTTCGCAGGCTGGCTCAAGGCGTCGCGGGAGAGCATGGCGTAACCGGCCGCCTCCAACTCCGCTCCATCAATAGGAAGGTATAGCTTTAGCGGGGTAGTCGGTTAGCTCCATCTGCCAAACGATTCCCCGTTCATCTCGCCATCTCGCCATCTCGTTCCCAAGCTCCAGCTTGGGAACGTAAATGGTATAGGAAGCTCCGCTTCAACGACTCAAAGCTGGAGCTTTGACAGCGATTGCATTCCCAAGCTGGAGCTTGGGAACGAGAAACACCGGCCGCCTCCAACTCATGCTGAAGGAATCAGATGAAAAGCGGAACGGGCAAACAGACGTCATCGCCTGAATCCGCCGTCTCACCGCAGATACCACAGGCTACGTTGGGGTTTTGGATCAACAGATTGATGTCATGGGCCTGCCCTTTTGCTCGTAGCCCGCAGATGTGGCGTTTGTGTCTCTTCTTGCAGCGGCAGACCTTGTCCTTTCCTACCATTCTCAAGGGTAACCTCATATTCGGTATCATGATTCAGGGCCTCGTAAATTGAAAGCACGCAGTGCTGCATTCAGTCTGACAACCAAGGTGCCAAGTGCGCAACCAAAAGTTTTCGCAACGATAGGGATTACCGGAGCATGGTGGGGAAACCCCGACGGCCTGGAGTTGAAGCGGCTCCCCGATACCCGGCAACCATTGGGTCGCCGGTACTGGGATGATCGGCACAGCCGGCTATGGCTCTCTCAACCTCGCCTACACCGCCGCGTCGTCAACCTCCGGCGTCGTTACTACCATCAGGGCACTGGATGGTGAAGTGCTGGAAGCCCTGAGGCTGAACCTGGGGAAATTGATTCTCCTTAAAGGTGGCTACAATGAAGATCGCCTTAGCAGGAGCGGGATTCCGACGGTGATAGCGGGGAGTTTGAGCATCCGCAGCGGGAAACTGATCGTGGACAGGGCGGTAATCAAGCAGCCGTAACATCGACCTGAGAGCCTGCGACAGGTGACAAAAACCAAACGCCATTAAACCTGCTGAAAAACACAACGGCCCACTCCGGAAAACAAACTGGAGTGGGCCTAGTATATCGTATTGACCGGCGAGTCGAAGAGATAGCGACAGGCAGCGCGGGCGGGCCATGCTGACTGCGCGCCGGCACTTACAGATCTGTGCGCTCCGAGAGTCGATAGGCGTTCTTGCCCGCGGCCTTGGCCTGGTACAAGGCCAGATCCGCGCTCTTCATCAGCGTCTCCGCGTCCTCGCCATGGTCGGGATAGATGCTGACACCCGCACTGGCGGTTATGCTGACGACATCGCCCTCGATGTCGTAGGGTTGCGACACCGCCTCGATCGCCCTGGACGCCACCGAGGCCGTATAGTCGGCACCGCTTACGTGCCACAGCGCTATCATGAATTCGTCGCCCCCCAGGCGCGCCACGGTATCCTCTTCGCGCACCGCTGCCAGCAGGCGTGCCGCGACCATTTTCAGCAGCAGGTCGCCGGCGCCGTGCCCCAAGGTGTCGTTGATCTGCTTGAAACCGTCCAGATCCAGATACAGCACCGCCATGGCGCTCTTGTTCCTTCGCGCATGGACCAGGGCCATCGACATTCTGTCAGCCAAAAGCCGTCTGTTGGCAAGGCCCGTCAGCGGGTCGTTCAGCGCCAGGGCCTCCAGCATCTTGCCATGATTGCGGGCAGCCTCGTGTAGCAGGCGTACTTCCAGCATGTTATGTACCCGCATCAGCACCTCGGCCAGATCGAACGGTTTGCTGACGAAATCTTTGGCGCCGCATTGCAGAGCGCGTAACTTGTGAGCCGGCTGGGCGGTAACGGCCAGCACCGGCAGGTAGCCATCCGTTTCGATTTCCTTCAGGCTCTCCATCACCTGGAATCCGTCCATGCCCGGCATCTCCAGATCGAGCAGGATCAGGTCGTAGTGGTTGTCGCGGTGCAGGGCGCAGACGGCAAGCGGATCATGCGTCGACGTGACGTGCGCATAGCCGGCATTAGTCAACAGCTGTTCGAGCAGCAGGACATTGGCTTGCTGATCGTCCACGATCAAAATACCGGCATTGAGAATATCCGCGGCACTCAACATCAAAGGCCTCCCCGGCTCTTTTCGACCCCTGTTTCTTCTCCCGCAATTTCCCGTTGACCTTGATTCGCTAGGTCGTGGCCCATTCATGAGATATTCTACGATAACCGGACCTCCCCGTAAAGGTACCAGATGACAATTGACAGCCTGTCCTGTTCCTCCCTGCTGCTGTTCAAGAACCGGATTGGACCGTCCCCTCCTCTCAAAGCATCTCTCAGCATGTTGCCGTTTTACCAAATATCGATATCGGATGGATCATTTCATTCGCATCCGAAGTCCTCTCCTGTCAATACAATGCCTTGTTATGAAAGAATGAATCCAGCCTTTACATTCATCATTATCTTGTTGGCAGGCTATTTGCTCTTACTGCCTTATGATCCCGATCATCTGACGCAAAATAGAGTGCTTGTCGTTGTTTTTAATAACTCATCAAAAGGGGATTTTATGAAAAGATTTACGGTACAGAAAGCCCATCTTGTATTTATGCTGCTTATGGGTGTTTTAATTAGTAGCTCTCTGGCCTCCGCAGGTTCGTACAGAGGCGACGGAGACAATAATCCGCCGGCCGCTGATCCGCAAGCCGCTACGACTTCAGGCGTTCTTGGAGCGGCCGCATCGTTCGGAGTTTTTGGCGGCGGGGCGGGTATGACCAACCAGGGGATTTATACGGTAGTCAACGGGGATATCGGCACCACGGCGGCATCCACTCTGGTAACCGGATTCCACGATAAGGGCGCCGTATATACGGAAACAACCGCCAATATCGGAACCGTGAACGGGACGGTACACACAGCCACCGCACCTGCCGGTTCTGTCCCGAACGTCATCGCTGCTGCGGTCGCACTAGATGCACAAACCGCGTTCGACAACCTCTCTCCCGCGGCACTTCCCGGTGGGATAGATGTCTCGTCATTGGGCGGCGGCGCCGGAGAACTCGGCAATCGCACCCTCGCCCCCGGCGTCTACAGATCCGCACCGGGCTCATTTGCCATACAAGGAGGGGATCTCGTCCTTGACGGTGGCGGCGACCCGAATGCGGTCTGGGTCTTTCAGATGGCGACTACCCTCACCGTGGGCGGCCCGGGAGCGGCATTCCCCCAGAGCGTCATCTTGGTCAACGGCGCTCAGGCCAAAAACGTGTTCTGGCAGGTCGGCAGCGCCGCCACGATTAACGCAGCAGGTGGCGGTACCATTGCAGGGACCATAATCGCTGCTTCTGGAGCCTCGTTCTCTACCGCCGGCAACGTAGAGCTCGTAACACTAAATGGCAGAGCGCTGGCACTGCATGCTTCGGTAACAATGGTGAACACCCGCATTAATGTACCTGCGCCATAAGGTGTGCAGATTAGCAAAGGGGAGACGGACTACTTTCGACAATTCAGTCCGTCTCCTTTTTGGCGGCTCTACAAGGGTACTTATCATTAACGGCAAGGGTTATTACCGAACGATGGACTTAGAAGGGTTTTTTAGGGAGGTGGAAAAGGGAGAGGGGTGCGCTGTGAAGGTTGATAGTAAACAATCGCGATTTTAATGATTTTAGAAAGGGGATTTATGAAAAGATTTAAGGGCCAGAAAGCTTATCTTGTATTCATGTTAATTCTGAGTGTTTTTATCGGCAGCTTGTCGGTCTACGGAGGTTCAGTTGATACGACGCCGGTCAACCTTGGGGCCGCCGCACCGTTCGCAGGTTTCGGCGGCGGGTCCGGGTTGACCAGCCAGGGGATTAATACCGTAATTAACGGAGATATCGGCACCACCGGGGCTTCCGCTTTGATCACTGGATTTCACGATTCGGGAGCCAACGTTTATACGGAAACTTCACTTAATATCGGAACAGTGAACGGGGCGATACACACGGCCACCGCTCCTTCCGGTTCTGACCCGGGCGTGATTGCCGCAGCAGCCGCACTCGCCGCACAAAGCGCGTTTGACAACCTTTCCCCCGCGGCGCTTCCGGGAGGGATGGACGTCTCGTCATTGGGAGGCAGTGCCGGACAACTCGGCAACCGCACCCTCGCCCCCGGCATCTACAAATCCGTGCCGGGCACATTTGCCATACAGGG
>DNRQ01000224.1 GCA_003499925.1 Geobacter sp. | reverse complement strand
AGCCCCTAGCCCCTAGCCCCTAGCTGACAAGCCCCTGCTTCTTTCCAGCGCCTCCTGCAATTCCACGGCACGATACGGCTTGACCACGGCGGCACAGAAGCCGTACTCGGCATGGCGCGCCATCACGGGATCGTTGGAGTATCCGCTGGAGACGATCAGCCGCGCGTACGGGTCGTAGGCCAGGATCTGTTTCGCGGCCTCTTTGCCCCCCATGCCGGTCGGTACCGTGAGGTCCATGATGGCCGCCAGAAACGGAGTGCCCGCCTCCACCGCCTCCTTGTACAACCTGACCGCCTCCTCCCCGGTGCTGCAGGTGCCGACTGTGTAGCCCAGGAATTCCAGGATGTTGGTGGTGAGAGACCGGATGCTTTCTTCATCGTCCATGACCAGTATGGCGCCTTCCCCCCGGTTCAGGATGCAGAGCCGCGGGACAGGGGGAGATTCGGGTTCGGGGGACGCCTCTTGCGTCGAGGGGAGATAGAAGGTGAAGGTGGTCCCCTTTCCTAATGTGGAATCTACCTCGATCTTGCCGTTATGCCTGCTGACTATGGAGTGTACCGAAGCCAGCCCGAGACCGGTCCCGCCGGCCTTGGTGGTGAAATATGGATCGAATATCCTCTGCTGGTCTTCGGGCGCGATGCCCGCGCCCTGGTCGGAAAAGGAGAGCCTGACGTAATCCCCCGCAGCAAGCGAGGCGCCATTGTGGTCGCCGAGCGTGACGTTCTCCCCCTTGATGCTGAGCGTGCCACCGTCCGGCATCGCCTGAAGGGCGTTGATGATCACGTTGTTGAAGGCCTGATTCATCTGCCCTTCGTCCGCCTCTATGGCATACAGTGTTGCCGGGATGTCGACCACGCTCCGTACATTTGAGCCGTGCAAAGTGAGCGAGAGCGACTCCTGTACCAGCTCCGCCACCGAAACCATCTTCTTTACCGGTTGTCCGCCTTTGGCAAAAGTCAGCAGTTGGTGCGCCAGTTCCGCGGCCCGTATCGACGCCTGCTCCGCCTGTTTCAGCGGCCTGTGGGCCTGGTGCGAGCCGTCGAGCAGCAGGTCGGCAAAGGAGATGTTTCCCAGGATGCCGGTGAGTATGTTGTTGAAGTCGTGGGCGATCCCCCCGGCCAGGACCCCCAGTGATTCCAGCTTCTGCGCCTTGAGGATCTCGCTTTGCATCGATTCCCACTTGGTGATGTCGGTAAAGATGAAGAGGATCCGGTTGTACACCAGTCGGGTGTTGAGAAAGACATGCTTGACCGAGCCGTCCCGGCACGTGAACTTCGCCTCTATTGGCGGTATCGGCCCGCCGTTTGCCCTGGCCTCGGCAATGGCCCCCTTCCAGCTCTCCTGGATCTTGGCGCGGTACGCCGGGGCGGGCAGGGCACACAGCATCAGGTCGTCCAAGGTCGGCACCTCTGCGGGAGTGCAGCCGAACCAGTCGAGGAGACACCCCTTCAGAAATTCGTTCAGGTACTGTATCATTCCCGCTTCGTCGGACCAGCCGACTCCCGCCGGCATCTCCTCCATCAGGACCTTCAGGATTTCTTCGTTCTGCCGCAGGGCCTCCTCCGCCTCCTTCCGGGCAACGATGTCCCGCACCATGACGATGATGCGCTCGGTGCCGTTTATGACGGCGCTGCGCATGTTCACTTCGGTCCAGAAGACGGTGCCGTCCTTTTTTTTGCTGTGCCACTCGAACATCTGGGGTATGCCGCGAGCGGCAAGGTCAAGCCGGAGCCGCGCCTCTGAGTCGGTGTAGGGAGGCAGGCCGGTGCTCAATTCCTGCACCTGCAGTTGTAGCGCTTCGCCGGAGGTATAGCCGAACATGCTGCACATGGTGCGGTTCACGTCCACGATATGGCCCGTGGTTGGATCCTGGATAAAGAGGGCGTCATTTACGTTGTGGTAGATGGCCTGGAAGCGGGCCTCGCTCTCGGCGAGCTGCCGGATGGTTTCCGAATTGCGCCGGGCGAAGCGCCCGATCAACTGGAAGAGCAGGGCGGAGGTGAATATGATGAAGAAGAGCCCCTTGAAAACCTCGATGTGGGCTCTGGTGGCGGGATCACTGATCAGCAGGGACAAAAAGGAATCCGAGAGGTAGATCCAGGCACTCCCGAACAGGGCGTACACGACGACTATGCTTTGGACTTCCCGGCCTATTTTTGAGACAGTCCGCATCTAGTGCTCCCGTTGCGTAACAGCAGCTGCAATACTCCGAGAGAAATGTAAACAGCATGCCATGGCGGCAGCTTTGCAGTCAAGCGTAGTCGCCCCTGTCCGGGTGAAAAATGAATGCGTTTTAACTGGTTAGGTTCAAACCGGCGACCTCCGACAGCGATCGCGCCGGCTACTGCAGGACCACCTTTCTCTGCTGGATTTTTTGATTTTTCTGCCGAGTCCTCGCTACTCTGGCTTTGTGTACTTCTGCTCCCCCGGGACTGCGGAGCCGTCGGGGTAGGTGATCCCCTCGATCACGGTATCGCGGGCGATTTTAAAGGTAGAGGCGAATTCCATCACCGCCCTGTTTTCCTCATCGTAAAGCGTTGCCTGCCCCTCGATGATCCTGTCGACCCTGGAAAGGAGCGCCGCCTTGGCGGTCACCACTCCCTTCTTGACCGGATGCAGGAATTTGGTCTCCAGGCGGATGGTCGCGAAATGCGATCCCGGCGGGAGCAGGCTCTTGATCGCCATCACCACGGAGGTGTCCGCCAGGCTCACCAGCGCGCCGCCGTGCATCAGTCCGGCGCCCTGGGCGTATTGGACCAGAAACGGCATGGTCAGCGTGGCCCGCCCCTCGGCGGCCTCGACTATCGTCATGTTGAGCAACTTTTCGAAAGGGGCCGGGCTGATCCACCCCTCCATGCTGAACTGGTGCGGTCCGGTCGATGCAGTTGTCATGGGGTCTCCTCTTGCGGCAGGCAGCCTTCTTAATCACTTGAGCTCTGCGGTGGAGACCACGACGATCCCCGATTCGGTGACCCGGTAGCCGTTGAGCCTGTCCTGGTCATGGTCGTAGCCGATTTCCGCGCCGTCCGGAATGACGATGTTCTTGTCGATGATCGCCTTCCTGATCTTGGCGTTCCTGCCGACCGAGACGTTTTCGAAGAGGATGGAGTCTTCCACCAGGCTGTAGCTGTTCACCTTGCAGCGCGGCCCGAGGATGGTCCTTCTTACCGTCCCGCCGCTGGTTACGCAACCGGCGCAGACATAGGAGTCGATGTTGAGGCCGCGCCTCCCTTCCTCGTCGAACACGGTCTTGGCCGGCGGCAGATTCCCCTGGTTGGTGAGGATGGGCCACTTGTAGTTGTACAGGTTGAGCTGCGGCGACACGTTGATGAGGTCCATGTTCGCCTCGTAGTACGATTCCAGGGTGCCGACATCCTTCCAGTACCCTCTCTCCTCCGCCTTCATGCCGGGTATCAGGTTGTCGTTGAAATTGTAGGCAAAAACCTTGTCGCGGTTTTCCAGCATCATCGGTATCACATGCTTGCCGAAGTCGAGATCCTCGTATCTCTTCTTTCCCTCCTGCAGCACCTCGATCAGCTTCTTGGTGGAGAAGATGTAGTTCCCCATGGAGGCGAAGCAGGTCTTTCTGCCCGGAATGGTTTCCGGCTCCAGCGGCTTCTCGGCGAAGGCGGTAACGCGGTAGTCGTCGTCCACGGAGAAGATCCCGAAACGCTTGGCGTCCTCGGGCGACACCTCGAGCGCCGCCAGGGTGAGGTCGGCGCGGTTCCTGCGGTGATAATCGATCATCTGGCTGACATCCATCTTGTAGATGTGATCGCCCCCGAATATCGCCACGTAATCGGCATCGGACGATTCCACGAATCTCAGGTACTGCAGGATGGCGTCGGCGGTCCCCTTGAACCATTCCTCGCTTTCGCTGCTGGTCTCGGGGGAGATGGCGACGTAGAATTCGCCCAGGCCGGTCCATTTGCCCCACGACTCGCGGATATGCTTGTTCAGCGAGTAGGCCCGGTACTGGGTGAGAATGTAGACTTTCTTGATGCCGGAATTGAACAGGTTGCTCAGCACGAAGTCGATGATCTTGTATTTGCCGCCGAACATGACGCTAGGCTTCGCCCTTCTTATGGTGAGCGGGCTAAGGCGCTCCCCCTTTCCTCCAGCCAGAACCATCGCTATGGTGTTTCCCACGTTGCTCATCGCATGCATGCTTGATCTCCCTTATTCTGCGCTTCCGCCGGAAGCGTGATTGTTCAAATTAAAGTCGCCGCGGGAAAAGGGCTACGGCTTGCCGTGCGGATCCGGCTCGTCCGCCTGGTAGAGCACCTCCAGCGTCAGCGCAGTTCCCTGCCGTTCGACCTGCAGCGTGCTCCGGTCGCCCACGCGCTTCTTCTTCACGGCATAGACCAGGTCGAAGCTATCCGACAGCGACTCGCCGTCCAGGGTGAGCAGCAGGTCGTCCTGCTTCACGCCGGCCCGGTCGGCATTGGAGCCGGGGATGACGTTTTTGACCAGCAGGCCGCGTCCGGCCGGGGCCGGCTCGAACATGACGCCGAGGAGCACCCCCTGTTTCGGCGCTTCATTATAGGACAGAAAGGCCAGGAAGTCGAAGGGAACCATGGGGAAATGGGGGAGCTCGACGTCCATCATCTGCCCCTGTTTCTCGGGCGACACCTCGATTTCGTTGCCGCCGATCATGACGTACGAGGCGGGGAGGCGGCGAAAGACACGGCGCGGGATGCCGAAGCCGTAGCTTACATGGTTGCCGCCGGCGATCACCAGCAGGTGCCGCTCCGCTCCGGCGGGGCTTGCCAGGTAGCGTGCCGCCGATTCGGCCATCATCTCGTCCCAGAGCGTCTGGACGCGCAGAAAGCTTTCGATATGCATCTTGCCGTGGCCGTGGCCGCCGAAGATCCCCTCAGCCATGCCGCGCTGATAAGGGTCGTTCATGTCCATTTCAGGCATCTGGGCCTTTTCCTCGGCGCTCAGCTCATCCAGCGGCTTGCTGCGCAGCGCCTGCACCAGGCTCTTGTCCGCGTTCAGGGCGATGATCGGGATGTGCCGGTCGCGGGCGAAGATCAGCAGTTCGCGGTAGTAGTCGAAGTCCATCTTCCAGTTGTCGAACCAGCGCGACTCCTTGATGAAGGCCTTTTCCTCCAGTTCGCCTGCGACCCAGCGGTCCAGAACCGGCTGCTGCGAGCGGGTGAACATCTCCATGCCGAGCGCCACCTTGCCCGGGTGGCGTTTCTCAAGCCCCTGGAGGGTTTGCAGCTCCAGCAGGTGCGACGCGGGGTTGTCGTGGGTCTCGCCGATATAGACCACGCGCGCGTCACCGGCCATCTCCAGCATCTGCGCGAGGCTTACCGCGACGCCGGTCGGCAGGTGGACGATATCGCCCACCTTGGGCGCAGAAACAGGCGGATAGGGATTCTGCGGGTCACCCATGAACTGCTTCCCGGCGGGACAGCACGCTGTCATGGCCAAAAGAGCCAGGACTGTCAAGAGATGCATTGGGTGAGAAAAACGTATCATGTTGCCTCCACGCAATTGGTTGCTCTTCAGAGCAGATAAAAACTGTCAAAACAGATATCGGTGTCATGGCTGTTGCACTCCCAGGTTGGATCGGGCCGTTGCGGTTCATGCATCGAACATGCAATAATAATCGCCAGCTGTGACATTGTCGAATGGTGCAGTTCAATTTTTTTCGCCTGATCGAGCTTTTGTACAGCTCCGTTTCGGGCCTGCTAGCGGCAGAGGTGACTTTGTACCTTCAGCACTATCGGGTGTGATCCTTGACGGAACTGGCGCTACTGTGAAATAGGTCTGTAATGACGGTATGTTGTGAGGTTGCTTAATCACGGTCAGATGGTATGCTGTTACCGGCGTCGGCCAGAATTGCGGAAATGTACCATATCATTTCATGAAAATGAACTACAACTTTGGAGCCGTAAAAGGACGCTCAAGATCGACCAGGGGAGGATATATATGAAATCTGCATTTTCCATAGTTCTGGTTTGCTTCTGTCTCTCAATGGCACTTCCTGTTCAGGCCGTTGCCTCCGTCACCGACGAGGTGAAACGGGTCGTTGACGAGGTGGTGCGGATCGTCGGTGATCCGGAGTTGAAGAAGCCGCAAAAGGAACCGCAGCGTCGCCAGGCGCTGAGAAATACCATAAGCAGCATCTTCGACTATCAGGAGATGGCGCAGCGCTCCCTGGCGACCCACTGGAAGGTCCGCACCCCCGCGGAGCGTAGCGAATTCATTTCCCTGTTCCAGACGCTGCTGGAGAATTCCTATGCCGGCAAGATCGAGGGATACCGCAATGAAAAGATCGTCTATCTCAAGGAGTCGGTCGACGGCCAGCATGCGGAGGTCAAGTCGAAGGTGATCGTGCCGAAGGGTGACGAGTATTCGCTGGATTACCGTCTGGCTCAAAAGGGGGGCAAGTGGATGGTTTATGATGTGGTGATCGAGGGGGTAAGCCTGGTCTCCAACTACCGGGGCCAGTTCAACAGGATCGTCAACAACCAGGGTTATCCGGCACTCGTGAAGAAGCTTCGCACCAAGAGCGAGGAGATAAAGGCGCCTTGAAAAGCCGGCATCGGTGTGCGGGCTGTCCCAGGGCCGTTAAACGTACGTTTGACGGCCTTTTTATGTTGACAACATGGCTCCCCCGCTAATAGAATCGCAAATTTAATAACGTCCTGGAGGGTAGCGCAATGGGAAAGCAATTTAAGGTGGCAGTGCTTGCGGGTGACGGCATAGGCCCCGAGGTTATGGCAGAGGCACTCAAGGTGCTGGATGCAGTCGAGAAACGTTACGATGTCACCTTCGAGCGGACCCGAGCCAACGTAGGCGGGGCGGGGATCGACCTTGAGGGTCGTGCGCTTCCCGAGACCACGGTCAATATCTGCAAGGCTTCGGACGCCATCCTCTTCGGTTCCGTGGGCGGCCCCAAGTGGGAGACGCTCCCCCCCGACGAGCAGCCCGAGCGCGGCGCCCTGTTGCCGCTGCGCAAGATCTTCGGCCTCTACGCCAACCTGCGCCCTGCCATCATCTTCCCCTCGCTTACCAGCGCCTCCTCGCTCAAGGAAGAGGTGATCGCGGGAGGCTTCGACATCCTGGTGATCCGCGAGCTGACCGGCGGCATCTACTTCTCGCAGCCCAAGGGGATCGAAGGGGCCGGGCGTGACCGGATCGGCGTCGACACCATGCGCTACAGCGTCCCCGAGATCGAGCGCATCACCCACGTCGCCTTCCTGGCCGCAAGAAAGCGCGGCAAGAAGGTCTGCTCCATCGACAAGGCCAACGTCCTCTCCACCTCCGTGCTCTGGCGCGAGATCGTGACCACCATAGCCAAGGAATATCCGGACGTTGAGCTCTCCCACATGTACGTGGACAACGCCGCGATGCAGCTGGTAAAATGGCCCAAGCAGTTCGACGTGATCCTTTGCGAGAACATGTTCGGCGACATCCTCTCCGACGAGGCCGCCATGCTGACCGGCTCGCTCGGCATGCTCCCTTCCGCGTCGCTTGCCGAAGGGACCTTCGGGATGTACGAGCCCTCCGGCGGGAGCGCGCCCGACATCGCGGGACAGGGGATCGCCAACCCGATCGCCCAGATCCTCTCGGCAGGGATGATGCTGCGCTACTCCTTCGGGATGATCGAGGCGGCCGACGCCATCGACAACGCGGTCGCCAAGGTGCTGGATCAGGGCTTCCGCACCAGGGACATCTACCAGGAAAAGGCAGGCGAGAAGCTGGTGAACACCAAGGAAATCGGCGACGCGATCATCGCGAATTTATAAGCTTCTGGTATCGGTTCGATAGATAACGAGGTCACCATTATGGGACTACCTGCCGAAAAGATCATCTCCGAGGCACTGGGACTTCCGAGAAATATTCGTGCAATAGTGGCGGAGCGACTCATCGAGAGTCTGGATTTTGACGAGCCTCTAGAGTTGTCTTCAGCATGGCGCGAAGAAGTTCTAAAGCGCTGCAGGGAAATTGATGAAGGGACTGTAGAGCTTGCTGATGCTGATAAAGTATTTGCGCGCCTTTACGCAGCTCTGGATTGAAAAAGCTTATTTTTCACCCGGATGCAGAGGCTGAGACTGCTAAGGCTGCTGACTTTTATAACGGTCAGCAGAAGAATCTAGGTAAGCGTTTTGTCAGTGCGGTTGAAGAAGGGGCTGCGCGAGTCAGGGTGGACCCATTAATATACCCGATAGTCGAAGGTGATGTAAGGCGCTGTCTGATCCGCACTTTTCCGTTCAGCATCCTTTTTCGCTTGAAGAGAAATCGAGTTGTCATCGTTGCTGTGATGCACTTGCATCGGAAACCAGGGTATTGGAAAGATCGAGATTAGGCGGGATAGCCTGCCGGTAAATAAAATAAAACTACAGAAAAGGAACGTACCCTATGAAAGTCGGACTTGTCGGTTGGCGTGGCATGGTAGGCTCGGTTCTCCTCCAGCGCATGCAGGAAGAGAACGATTTTGCAGGCATCGAACCTGTATTCTTCACCACCTCGCAGGCGGGGCAGCCTGCGCCCATGAATGCCGGGACTCTGAAGGACGCCTCGGACATCGCCGAGCTTAAGAAGCTCGACGTGATCATCACCTGCCAGGGTGGCGACTACACCAAGGCGGTGCGCCCTGAGCTGCACAAGGCGGGGTGGCAGGGGTACTGGATCGACGCGGCGAGCACGCTCCGCATGGAGTCGGACGCCGTGATCATCCTCGATCCGGTGAACCGCGGCGTCATCGATGCTGCCCTTGCCAAGGGCGTCAAGGACTACATCGGCGGCAACTGCACTGTGAGCCTCATGCTGATGGCCCTGGGCGGACTGTTCCGCGCGGGTGTCGTGGAGTGGATCTCCTCCATGACCTACCAGGCGGCCTCAGGCGCCGGCGCTCCGAACATGCGCGAACTGCTGTCGCAGATGGGCGTTCTGCACGGATCGGTTGCGGGACATCTGAAGGATCCCTCCTCGGCCATCCTGAACATCGACCGGGAGGTCACCGACACGCTGCGTAGCGGACTGCTCCCCACCAAGGAGTTCGGCTTCGCGCTGGCGGGAAACGTGCTCCCCTGGATCGACCGCGAGGTGGAGGACGGCCAGAGCCGCGAGGAGTGGAAAGGTTTCGCAGAGACCAACAAGATCCTCGGCACCACCACCCCGATTCCCGTCGACGGTCTCTGCGTGCGCGTCGGCGCCATGCGCTGCCACAGCCAGGCGCTGACCATCAGGCTGAACAAGGACCTGCCGATCGGCGAGATCGAGGAGATGATCAAGAACGACAACCAGTGGGTGAAGCTGGTTCCCAACAACAAGGCCGATACCCTGTCGCAGCTCACCCCTGCCGCGGTCTCAGGGTCGCTCACGGTGCCGATCGGCCGTCTGCGCAAGATGAAGATGGGGCCGCAGTACCTCTCCGCCTTCACCTGCGGCGATCAGCTGCTCTGGGGCGCTGCCGAACCGCTGCGCCGCATGCTGCAGATACTGAAGGAGCGGTAGAGTCAAAGTCAAAAGCCTTGACACGGATTGAACGGTCCGGGTGTTGACTTGTCTTAGAATCGAATGGCAGTATAAGCGGAGCGCGTACCCCGTAGCAGGATCGGGGGCGCGCTCCTGTTTTTGTCCAAGGTGGTACTGCTGACATCAGTCCGGTGTCAGTTCAAAGAAGGAGAACAGTATGAGCAGGCTTTGGAACGTTGCAGTTGTAGGCGCGACCGGTGCGGTCGGAACCCAGATGATCGAGTGTCTGGAGGAGCGTGATTTCCCGGTCGGCAAGATCAAGTTCCTGGCGAGCGGCCGGAGCGCGGGGCAGGCGCTGGAATTCAAAGGGAAGGCTGTGCTGGTCGAGGAACTGACCCATGACTCTTTCGAGGGGATCGACATCGCCCTTTTCTCCGCAGGCGGGGCGCGCTCGGAGGAGTTTTGCCCGTCGGCTGCCAAGGCGGGGGCGGTCTGCATCGATAATTCCAGCGCATGGCGCATGGACAAGGACGTGCCGCTCGTGGTCCCGGAGGCCAATCCCGACGCCATAGCCGACTACAAGAATAAGGGAATCATCGCCAATCCCAACTGCTCCACCATCCAGATGGTGGTGGCGCTCAAGCCGCTGCACGACTTCGGCACCATAAAGAGGATCGTCGTCTCCACCTATCAGGCGGTATCCGGCACCGGTAAAAAGGCGATCGACGAGCTGCGGGTTCAGACCGGAGAGCTGCTGAACGGCCGTCCCACAAAGAATGAGGTATATCCGCACAGGATCGCCTTCAACTGTCTGCCGCAGATCGACTCCTTCTGCGACAACGGGTATACCAAGGAAGAGATGAAGATGGTGAACGAGACCGCGAAGATCATGGGATCGGACATCAAGACCACCGCCACATGTGTGAGGGTGCCGGTTTTCTACGGACACTCCGAGTCGGTCAACATCGAGACCGTGCAAAAGATCTCCGTCGCCAAGGCAAGGGAGCTCCTGGCGGATGCGCCGGGCGTGGAACTCGTGGACGACCCTGCAGGCGGTGACTACCCGATGGCGATCAACGCGGCGGGCGAGGATCTCACCCTGGTCGGCCGGATCCGCGAGGACGAGTCGGTCGAAAACGGGCTGAACCTCTGGATCGTGGCGGACAATATCCGCAAGGGTGCGGCGACCAACGCAGTGCAGATCGCGGAGATACTGGTGGAGAAGTATCTGAAGTAAAGGCAACCCTTGACTCTGTAAAGGGTTGCAAGCCTTTGACTCAAAAGTCCCCCTTTGAAAAAGGGGGATTTAGGGGGATTTCCTTTTAACTGCTGAGGCAAAGTCAGAGGCAAATCAAGGCAAATCCCCCCCGCCCCCCTTTGTCAAAGGGGGGAGTTCTGGATGGTCCCCCTGTCGTGGGGGAAGGTATGGATGGCCCCCTGTCATGGGGGAAGGTATGGATGGCCCCCTTGCCAAGGGGGGAGCCTCAACAAATGGTTCACATATAATTATGCGCAATATCAAACTGATCATCGAATACGACGGCACCGCTTACTCGGGGTGGCAGGTGCAGCCCAACGGCGTCACGATCCAGGAGGTCATGGAGCGGGCGCTATGCAGCATGCTCGGCGAACCTGCCAAGCTCCGCTCTTCCGGCCGGACCGACGCCGGCGTGCACGCCCGCGGCATGGTCGCCTGCTTCAACACCGAAAAGGGGCTGCCGCTGCGCGCCTTTCGGGAGGGGCTCAACACGTTGCTGCCAAACGACATCGCCGTGCGCGACGCCTGCGAGGTGCCGCTGCGCTTCAATCCGCGCGCCGATGCCGGAGCCAAACACTACCGCTACACGATCCTCCTGGACAACCTCCGCTCGCCGCTTGCCCGGCACACGGCCTGGCGCCTGGCCGGGCCGCTCGACCTGGAGGCGATGCGTGCCGCCTGCGACCTGTTCACGGGCGAGCACAACTTCGCCGCCTTTCGCGCCTCCAACTGCGCTGCCAAGACGACGGTGCGCCGCATCAATTCACTGGATGTGGTGCAGGACGCCCCGTTCATCCATCTGGAGGTGAACGGGAGCGGGTTCTTGAAGAACATGGTGCGCATCATCGCCGGCACCATCGTGGAGGTGGGGCAGGGGAGAAGGGCGCCGCAGGACGTGGCGAGGCTGCTCAGGGATGGCGACCGGCAGGTTTCCGGCATCACTGCGCCTCCCCACGGCCTTTGCCTGATGCAGGTTTTTTATGCCCCGGAACTCTTTCTGTGAGTTTTGTCTTGACATCGATTGGTAAATCGATTAAATTTTCAACTTTCTGTAAGTCCGTGTGCTAATTCCAGATAGCTGTGAGGTTTTGATGAAGACGACGAAAGTTGCCAAAAAAGAAGATGTGACCAGGGATTGGTATCTGGTCGATGTGGATAATAAGGTGCTCGGCCGTGTCGCGACTGAAATCGCCAACGTGCTGCGCGGCAAGAACAAGCCGACGTTTACTCCGAGTGTCGACACCGGCGACTTCGTTATCGTTGTCAACGCCGAGAAGATCGCTCTTACCGGCAAGAAATTTTCCGACAAGACATACTACAGCCACTCCGGTTACGTCGGCGGGCTGAAAGAAATCTCTGCCGGCAAGCTGATCGAGAAGAAGCCCGAAGAGCTGCTGAAAAAGGCTGTCAAGGGCATGCTTCCCAAGAACAAGCTTGCTCGCCACATGCTCAAGAAGCTGAAGATCTATGCAGGCGATACCCATCCGCATGCAGCTCAGAGTCCTAAGAATCTGAACATATAATTCGTTCATCAGGAGATATAAAATGGCAGTTAGCTTTTATGCTACAGGCAAGAGGAAGTCGTCGATAGCGCGGGTCTGGCTGAAAGCCGGCACCGGCGAGATCATCGTAAATACCAAGACGCTCGAGAACTACTTTGGCAGGGAAACCTCCAAGATGGTCGTGATGCAGCCCCTGGAACTGACCGAGAATGTCGGCAAGTTCGACATCTTCTGCACCGTCAAGGGCGGCGGCGACTCGGGTCAGGCCGGTGCGATCAAGCACGGCATCACCAAGGCGCTCATCGACATCGATGCAGACCTCCGCGGTACGCTGAAGAAGGCCGGGTTCATCACCCGCGATTCGCGTATCAAGGAAAGAAAGAAATACGGCAAGAAGGCTGCACGCGCAAGCTTCCAGTTCTCCAAGCGTTAATCCGCTTCTGAGAAGGGTGCTGCTCCAGCATTACAAAGGGGGAATCCGTCAGGGTTCCTCCTTTTGCTGTTTCTTCGGGTATAATGATCCGGTTGACGGCGAGATTGGGTTTGCGGACCGAAGAGCAGGTAGCAGTTAGGTCTGGTAGGTCGGGTTAGCCCTGAGGGCGTAACCCGACGTGCAGTTGATCGCCTCGGATCGGCGTCGGGTTACGCTGCGCTAACCCGACCTACGCCTTCATGACCGACAGATTCAAAAGAATCGTTTGCGGATTGAAGAGTAAAAGGCTTAGTATTTACAAAGAAAGTTACGGATACGCTGTTATTGCCATCAGGCAGGGCCAGTTGTGACATTGCATATTACGATTAGTTGGATTTTACGGAGGCGTTCATGCTAAAGGTTGCCATAGTAGGCGCAAGCGGCTACACCGGTGTTGAGCTCTTGCGGATTCTTCATTCCCACCCCGAGGTTGCGGTTACCTGTGTCACCTCGGAGCAGAGTGCCGGCCGACCCATCAGCGATGTCTTTCCGATGCTGCGCGGCAGGTATGACATCGTGTTGGAAAACCTCGAGCCGGTCGGGATCGCGGAAAAGGTCGATGTCGTTTTCACGGCGCTGCCGCACAAGGCCGCCATGGAGGTGGTGCCGACCTTCCTGAAGATGGACAAAAACGTGATCGACCTTTCCGCCGACTACCGTCTGCGCGATGCCGAGGTCTACGGCCGCTGGTATGACAAGCACCTGAACCCGGAGTTTTTGCAGGAGGCGGTCTACGGCATTCCTGAGCTGCGCCGCGTGCAGATCGCGGAGGCCTCGCTGGTGGCGAACCCCGGTTGTTACCCGACCAGCGTCATCCTCGGGCTTGCTCCGCTCTTGAAGGGGAAGGTGATAGATCCGAAATCGATCATCGTGGACGCCAAGTCAGGGGTATCCGGTGCCGGACGCGGGGCGAAGGTGGAAGGTCTTTACTGCGAGGTAAACGAAGGGTTCCGCGCCTACGGCGTGGGCGGGACGCACCGCCACATCCCGGAGATCGAGCAGGAGCTGTCGCTTCTGGCCGGAAACCCGCTTACGGTGACCTTCACGCCGCACCTGGTCCCGATGGATCGCGGCATCCTCTCCACCATCTATACCAATCCGCTTGGCAAGGTGACTGCGGCCGACCTGATCACGCTGTATGACGCGTTCTACGACGGCGAGCCGTTTGTCAGGGTGCTCCCGGAAGGGACCTTCCCGTCGACCGCCCACGTCAGGGGCTCGAACTTCTGCGACATCGGGATCGCCGTCGACCAGAGAACCGGCAGGGTGGTCGTGGTCTCCGCGATAGACAACCTGGTGAAGGGAGCCTCCGGTCAGGCCGTGCAGAACATGAACCTCATGTGCGGGCTCCCGGAGACCCTGGGGCTCGACTTCCTGCCGATGTTCCCGTAAAGTAAAGTTTCCAAGCCCTTGGCAAAGGCCGATTCTCGCCAACTCTCCCCCCTTCGACAATCACTCCCCCCTTTGAAAAAGGGGGGTTGGGGGGGATTTGTTTGGAAGCAAATTTGGTTTGGAAGCAAATTTGCCTCGGCACTCTAAAAGCAAATCCCCCTAAATCCCCCTTTGCCAAAGGGGGACTTTCCCAAGATCCTCCTTTAGAGGGGGGGACTCCTGTCGAACGTGTTTGGCTGAAAAAGTAGCATCAACTCAAGGTTTTTATGAAACAGGCAAGAGCGGCAAAGCAGCTATCCCCCAGGTTCCTCCCGATCAACCTTTCCGAAGCCAAATCCCGCGGTTGGCACGAACTCGACGTGATCTTCGTCACCGGTGACGCCTACGTGGATCATCCCGCCTTCGGGGTTCCGCTCCTGGCGAGGCTCCTGGAGTCGAAGGGATTCCGGGTCGGCATCATCGCGCAGCCCGACTGGCGCAGCAAGGAGCCTTTCATGGCGCTCGGGCGTCCGCGCCTCTTCTTCGCCGTGGCGGCAGGGGCCATGGATTCCATGGTGGCCCACTACACCCCGGCACGCAAGCTGCGCCGCGATGATGCCTATACTCCCGGTAACCGTCACGGCGCCCGCCCGAACCGCGCCACCATCGTCTACACCTCCAGGCTGAAGGAGGCCTACCGCGACGTCCCGGTCGTCATCGGCGGCATCGAGGCAAGCCTCAGGCGTTTCGCCCACTACGATTTCTGGGAAGACAAGGTGCGCCGGTCCGCGCTCCTCGACGCCAAGGCGGATCTCCTGGTCTACGGGATGGGGGAAAGCCCGCTCCTGGAGCTGGTGCAAAGGCTCCAGGCAGGCGAGCCGTTTACCGCGATCAGGGACATCCGCGGCACGGCCTACGCTTCGTCAGCTCTCCCGGAGGCCTCTGCCGCAACCGGCGTGCTGGAACTGCCGAGTTTCGAGACTGTAGCTGCGGACAAGACAGCCTACGCCGAATCGTTCCGGCTTTTGTCCGGCGAGCAGAATCCCGGCTGCGCGAAGATTGTGGCACAGCGTCACGCCGAGCGCTATCTCGTCTGCAACCCGCCCGCTGAGCCGCTCTCGGAAAAGGCGCTTGATCGGATCTACGCCCTTCCTTTCCTGAAAGCCCCGCATCCAAGCTACACCGCGCCGATCCCCGCCTATGAGCAGATAAGGAGTTCGATCACCACCCACCGCGGCTGCTTCGGGGGCTGCGCCTTCTGCGCCATCACCCATCACCAGGGCAAGACGATCCAGTCGAGAAGCGAGGGGAGCGTTTTGCAGGAGTTGGAGCGGCTTGTCGCTCTCCCCTGGTTCCGCGGCAGCGTAAGCGATATCGGTGGGCCGACCGCGAACATGTTCGGCCTTTCCTGCGGGGATCGCGTGGCGGGAGCCAAATGCCGCAGGGGGAGTTGCCTGTTCCCGAGGCCGTGCGGCAACCTGGTCACCGACGACGCGAGGAGCTCACGCCTGCTGGCAAATGCGCGCAACGTCTCCGGCGTGAAACATATCGCCGTCTCCTCCGGCGTCCGCTACGATCTTCTCGAGCGCCAGCCCCGGTATCTGCGCGAACTGGTCGGGCACCACGTCGGCGGTCTCTTGAAGGTCGCTCCGGAGCACCTGACGGACCGGGTCACCTCGGTGATGCGAAAGCCGGGACGCGCGTCTTTCGAGCAGTTCAGGATCACCTTCTTGAAAGAGAGCAGCAGGATCGGGAAAAAACAGCACATCGTCCCCTATTTCATTTCGGGGCACCCCGGCTGCACACTTTCCGACATGGTCGATCTGGCGCTCATGCTGAAGAGTTGGGGAATGCAGGTGGAGCAGGTGCAGGATTTCACCCCCACCCCGGGGACCCTTTCGACCTGCATCTACCACGCGGGAGTCGACCCCTTCACCGGCGAGCAGGTTTACGTGCCGAAGACGGACCGCGAGAAGGGGCTTCAGAAATCGCTGCTCCTGTACCACGTCCCGGATGAGCGCAAGAACTGTCTGCTTGCATTGAAGGAGTGCGGCCGCGAAGCTGCGGCTGAAGAGCTGTTCGGAGCGAGACCGAAGAGGTAGCTGCTTGCAGTCCGCCCATTTCCTGAAGCTGCCATCGACGATGACGTTATCCAGCTCATGGCCGTTGACCTCAGCGACTCGATGCAGATGCACAGGGATATTCAGGTCACCCTGAGGGGGGATACGACTGCGGCTATGGAGGCATACCGGTCGCTAAGGGATGGACCGGCAGCCTGAGGGTCACAGGCGGTACCGTAAAGCTGGAGAATTTGCGATTCAGGTGGGGCCCGGCGCTGCTCCTGGGGTGAGACCCCCCCCCTGGTTTTCAGCACAGTTACAGTATCTCACGCCGCAACTCCTGTTATTGATGTCGGGCGCGGGACGCTCTGATTGATTCATCAACACAATGTGCAGTCAGAGGTTCTTAGATGGTCATGCTGCAGGTGAACCAAACATGCCTTGGCCCTGGCAGCTGTGACACGAAAATGACGTAAAGACAGCAGTTTAGAATAGCCGGTTGACGGTTTTGCTTGACTTTGACCGTTTCACGGGTTATCTTCCTGCAAAATCATAAATCATACACCGAATAAGCACAAGATACTGACAATACTAAACCACCCGTGAGGGTGGGACGGAAAGCCTATTGGGTCTCATCGAGACAGCCGGGCCGCCAAAATATCCAACCGATATTGAGGCGGCCCGGCTTTTTTTATTGCCCGTGCTCCGCAGCGGAGTACGGGCGCGGGTTGTTGCCCGCATCACACGACAGGGGGATACATGGGAAACATGAGAGAGATGAATAAAAAAATACATGACATGGCGGTATTCATAGAGTTTCTGGCCGGTTCGGGATTGGCAATCTTCTTTCATATGGTGCTGCACAATGAGGATGCGGCCTACATAGTGTTCGGTCTTGGAATCCTGTTGTCATTGGTGACCTACCTGGTGCGGGAAGATGTGGCGAAAACCAAATCGGATCTCCTGATGCAGTACCAGCAGGTCCACGTGATTCCTTTTGCCCTGGCTCAGATAACCGATGCCGAATGCCGGCTCAAGGCGCAGGATCTCGTTGCCGGCACGCTTAAGAGTATCACTCAGCTGCAGCAGGGCTTCATCCCGCTCGACGAGATGGATTTCTACCTCGAAGGCGCCCGGCAGTCCGATCAGACCACACACCAGATACTTGCGGTTGATCCGCTGACATCGGGATGGCTGAGCCGCGGGGTGCTGGTTAACTTCTATCAGTCCAATCTGCGTGCCATCGAGCGCGGCATAAAGATCACCCGAATCTTCATCACCAGCCGCGAGGAGCTGTGCGATGGGGAGGTGCAGAAGGTGTTGCTGGCGCAGCACAGGGACGGCGTTGAGGTGCGGCTTGCCTTCCGCGATGAACTCCCTTCGACCATAGATTTCAGTGGCAGCGACGTTTACGGCTCCCTGGACTTTGCCGTTTATGACGATCGGGCGGCAACCTCGGTCTTTGCCCAGACCGGTAAGTATTATGGGCGCAAGACAGGGCAACAGGCGGAGATCGGGAAGTACCTGCACCTATACCAACGGCTAGAGCACAGCGCCCACGCGATTGTGGTAGAAGAAGACAGGATTGTTCTGGCAAGCGAGGTGCTGGCTCTTGCATCATGACTTCCCGGCCACCCCTGATTCCCGGCCGGCAACTTGTCCAACATCGTGAATACTGCTAATCTGCTGCTGTAGAGGTTTTCTACTTGCGCTGCGCCAAAAGCCGGATATGCTATGGGTTTGTGTCTCTCAGGGTGCATCGGGCGGTGCTATGCGGTATCCTGTTTCGGGGTTTTTCAGAAAATTATTTTTCAAGCAGTGAAAAAGATATTGACACTCAGACCGTTTTGCTTTAGAAAAGGGATTCGCTTTGCAACGCAGGTTTCCAAACGCGAAACGGAGCAGATGATTGGCGGATGAAAGGCTGGCGTAGCTCAATTGGTAGAGCAGCTGACTTGTAATCAGCAGGTTGCGGGTTCGAGTCCCATCGTCAGCTCCATATGAAAAAGTAGCTCTTCGTCTGGAGGGATTCCCGAGCGGCCAAAGGGAACAGACTGTAAATCTGTCGTCATCGACTTCGGAGGTTCGAATCCTCCTCCCTCCACCATACAACTGCAGATGAGATGGGCGTCTGCTCGATCCAGGAGACCGTAGGTCGTTTGTACTGGGAGGGTAGTCGGCGCGTTGAATCAAAAAACTTCGCTACACGCTGAAATTGGCGGGAATAGCTCAGTTGGCTAGAGCGTCAGCCTTCCAAGCTGAGGGTCGCGGGTT
>DNRQ01000044.1 GCA_003499925.1 Geobacter sp. | reverse complement strand
CGCCCCTACAGTTATCCCCGGAGGGTAGGGCTAGGGAGGGTGAGGCCCATACCGGCTTTTCACCCTCTCCCCACCTCTCTCCCATCAAGGGAGAGGGGGCTTGTGCTTCCCCCCTTCCGACCTCCCCCCTCCGGGGGGAGGAGGGTGAGCAGGTGCCTGGGGAACTGTTCCAGGCATCCCGCCGCTACAACGTCTGGGTGACAGACGCGACTGTAATTGCCAACGCGGCCCGCGCCCAAGGGTATTTCGCCTTGACTGCCTCGAAATCCGGACCCGACGAGACAAATGCGGCAGTACCTTCTATCAAAAAACCGGTTCCCGGCCCGAGTTTTCCCGCCACCTCGTGACTGCCCAGGGTGATCAAGACCCGATTGTCTTTGGCTATGTTCGCTTCTGTTTCATGCATATAGCCGGCTGGAACCAGCAAGCGCCCCTCTTCGGGAATTTGAAGGTAATTGTTCCAGGTGTTGACCATATGCGGTCCATCTTGACCCTGGGTGGCAATGGCAACCACGCCTGGTCGCTTCAGCACTTCAAGCAGTTTTTCCGGAAACATAGTATTCCTCCATCCTCTGTTAGTTGTTCCGACTTAAATCTCTATCGCATATCGTAATGCCAACATCCACCCTTAAGACTCCCTCTGCCCGTCTCCCCCCTTTGGTACGGGTGAATCACAGAGGGCCATGGGGTCAGATTCTCTTTGACGCCCGAGCGACAGATGCACTACATTGATTGTATTGTACCTATTTATTGCCGCAGTAAAGGCTGCCAAGTGGAGCGTCATGTTCGTCTTGAACCACAAAAACCAGGTCCCGTTGTACACGCAACTCTACAACCAGATCAAGGAGCAAATACTGTCGGGAACGCTGGCTTCCGGCTCTAAGCTGCCATCGGTCAGGGAACTGGCAGTCGAACTCTGTACCAGCCGCAACACGGTAGAGAGTTCGTACCAGGAGCTGTATGCCGAAGGGTACCTCTACAGCAGGCCACGCAGCGGGTACTTCGTTTCGGCGCTACACCAGGACGCCTTGCCGCTGTCCCAGTTGCATAAACCACGCTTGCGCGACCCTCTTCCCGAGCTCCCGACACCCTGCATGTATGACTTCCATCCTGCAAGACTCGACAGAGAGAGTTTCCCGGCGTCCTTATGGCGCAAATGTTTCCTGGACTCCCTGCGAGACAATTCCCCTGAGCTCTCCCAATACGGTGATCCTCAGGGAGAATGGGGATTGCGCTGCAATATCCAGAAATATCTGGAGCGCTCGCGTGGCGTGCTCTGCGCCCCGGAGCAAATCGTCATCTGCTCCGGGCTCCAGCACAGCATCGACATCGTCGCTCACATGCTGAAGGAGAAGCATCGCGTGGCGGCCGTCGAGAATCCGGGCTATTTCCTGCCGCGCTCGGTTTTACGAAACCATGCCTTTAAAGTCATCCCTGTCCCGGTCGGATCGTGCGGGCTTGACCTGGACATGCTAAAGAACAGCGGCAGCAGCATCGCTTATGTGACCCCTTCTCACCAGTTTCCCCTGGGTTACGTGATGCCTGTCGCTAACCGGCTGGCGCTGATCGAATGGGCCGAGTCAGGCGGAAACTTGATCCTGGAAGACGATTACGACAGCGAGCTGCGCTATCAAGGCAAGCCAATACCGTCGCTGCAGGGGCTTCGCCCGGGCGGGAACGTCATCTACCTGGGGACCTTTTCCAAGATACTCTCTCCTGCGCTGCGCATGAGCTACCTGGTTCTGCCTCGCTGGCTGCTATCCACCTACCGCCGGCTTTTCCATGACTACTTCTGCTCGGTTTCCCTCCTGGAACAGAGGACGCTGGCAGAATTCATGGAGCAGGGGCACTGGGAGCGCCATGTGCGGCGGATGCGCACCCTCTACAAGAAAAAGCATGACAGCCTGTTGCGGGCCGTAGAGCGTCACTTCGGCCGGCGCGCTGTTATCGTCGGACAGGGGGCGGGACTTCATGTCGTTTTGCAACTGACGGAGAAACACCAGCTCGACGAGCGGGAACTGATCAGCCGAGCCCAAAGCAGCGGAATCCGGCTGTTCCCATTTTCCGTCACCTATGCCGGTGACGAACCCGACTCCTCCAGATTCCTCCTCGGCTTCGGCGCCATGACCTCCCCCGAGATAGAGCAGGGCATCGAACTGCTCTTCAAGCTCTGGTATCCCTGAACCGGCAACAGCGCCCCCTCACTAAGTCTCCCCTCGACCTGCTCGGGTTATCGACAGCATAGGCAAAAGTTGCCCCGATGCACAGGTGCAGTTTTCATTATATTTAATGGGGGCAGATCAGCTGGTCGGTGATGGCCTGGACAAGGGCTCCTCGCGAGCGAGGGTCGTGCCCCGGTATAGATCAGGCACCCGGAGCGGGACGTTCCGTCGCGAGGTGGCTCAGCCCCGTGATCACAGCTTGAACTGGCGCACCAAACGCTGCAACTCCTCGGCATTGCCGTGCATCTGCGCCGCTGCCGTGGCCGATCCATGAGCCCCGGTGGCTGTCTGCTGGACTATTTCGGTGATCTGCTGCATGTGGCTGGATATCTCGTGCGTGGTGGCCGTCTGCTCCTCGGCGGCCGTGGCGATCTGGTTCACCTGCATCGCGACGGCGTTGATGTGTTCCAGGATGTCACGCAGCGCCTCTCCCGATTTGGCCGCTTCGGTGGTCCCCGCCTCGACCTGATGCACCCCCTGCACCATGGCGGCGACCGCCCTTTTGGTCTCGCCCTGGATGGTCTTGATCATGGCGCCGATCTCATGGGTGGCGCGGGTGGTCCGTTCGGCCAGGGCGCGAACCTCGTCGGCCACGACCGCGAAGCCTCTCCCCTGTTCGCCGGCGCGGGCCGCTTCGATGGCGGCATTGAGCGCCAGCAGGTTGGTCTGGTCGGCAATCTCCTCGATGGTCCCTATGATCTCTCCGATCTGGTCGCTGCGCGCCCCGAGCCCCTCCACTATCTTGGCCGATTCCTGCACCTTGCCGGCAATCTGGCTCATGACCGCTATGGTGGCCTCGACTACCGATGCGCCATTTTTCGCCGACAGCGCGGCCCGTTGAGCTTCTTCCGCCGCCATGTGGCAGTTCTGGGCGATATCTCCGGAGGTGCACGACATCTCTTCTCCGGCGGTGGAGACGGAAATCGATTTCCCCGCAATCTCGTCTGCCCCGGAGGCGATTTGTTCGGCGCTTGAGTTTACATGCGCCGCAGCTGTGCCGACTTCATGGGCCGAGCTCATCACCTTGGAAAGGGTATCCCTGAGGGCATGCGCCATTTTCGACACACCCTGCAAAAGAAGCTCGATTTCCAGGGTCGATTTTTTGCCCTGGCCAGGCGGCGCGACAAACGCAGAAAAATCCCCCGAGGCATAGCGGTCGGTAAGTTGCACGACGTTTCTAATCGGCTGCGTTACCCATTGCCTGATCAAGACGGTAAGCAACAGGACAATGGCGATGAGGACCAGAACCGATGCCAGAACGATTGCATTTCTTACCAGCCGGGCAATACCGTTGAATTCGTCCCGATAGGAACCTACCCCGATGATCCAGTTCCATTCCTTGAAATACCGATAAGCGGCCAACCTATCCCGGGAGGAGGTGTCACCTGCCTCGTTGTTCGCCCACGGGTACTGTATTATCCCGTTTTTCTCCTTGATCATCTCCCGGACAAATGCGCGGCCATCGGCAGCCTTGGCGTCAATGATATTGGTCCCCTCTTGGGCAGGATGGATCACCAATTTGCCCTGATCCTTCCCTTCCCTGGCATCGAGAACATAGGCATAGCCGGTCTTGCCCACTTTGACCGTCTTCACCTGCTCTTTCAACGCCCTGAGGCCATCGGTGAAATCGAGGCCTATGAAAAGAACGGCAATTACCTTCCCCTGTCCGTCCCTGACCGGCACGTATTTGGTCATGTACTCCTTGCCGAAAAGGGAGGCCTTGCCCACGAACTCATTCCCCTTAAGCAATCCCGGATAGGCTGGATGGCTCCTGTCCAGCGCGGTGCCGATAGCCCGGCTGCCATCCTCCTTTTTCAGCGAGGTGGAAACGCGCACAAAATCCTGGCCGGTTCGCACAAAGACCGTGGACACCGCCTTGGTCACGGAGGTGAACCCGTCAACGATCTCGGTATTCAGATTGATGACGGTGGAACCTGACCTGACGACAGGGGTCTGCTTGTCGGCAACGGTGATGCTTTTTGACGTATCGACGGAAAAGGAGCCAGGGAACTCGGCGCTGAAGACTGCTGCGAGCTTGCCGGCACTGTCGGTGAGGGCACCGTTGTAAGACGATACCGAGTCCACCAGCATCTGTGCCTGCGCAGCAAGGGTACGCTCCGCTTCCTGCCTTGCCCATCTGGATGCTATCGTTGTAATCGAAATGGTAAAAATTGTCATAATAGATAAAACGAGCATTATCTGCCCGATTCCCAGCTTTACCCCTAACGAATACTGCGCCGAACTCTTCATAAACGCGCCTCCTCAAAGTAGTGGTAGTGCATCATCCTTTTCGGACTATCAGCGCACATTCTTTAATAGTAATTAAATTTGCATTGCAAGGCAGATCACTCCGCTCCAACGGGTCTGCTGCCTGTGCCTTCTCGATGCTTGCCAAAAGCTCCTAGCTCAGATACATAGAGCGTCCCCTTAATGCTCTACTTTAAGCCGGTTAGCTAAGACCGGCTGCTCAATTATCCCCTGCGGCCAACAAGGGAGTTCGACCCGGGATAGCCTTGCCGGCAAATGAACCGCTCTCACTTCTTAGTCGACACACATGAGACTGCCGCTTTTCCTTCAGACAAGTATCACCGACGACCTCGCCCCGCTTCCCGCCCGGTGACGGCGCCGAGCGCCCAGGCCCGGAGGGCAAGGGGTGGGGAGGCACCTCTTCAGCGGCTGACCCGATGTCCGTGAAAGCGGTTACTGTTTTCCGTTGCTTCACATACGGCAAACTATTGTTAGACTTGATTAACCGTCCAGGAGAGGACGACATGTGAAGAAACTGGGAACGCGAGGCTTCCAATTAAAGGGCCGTGCGCTGGGGCTGCTATGAGACGCAAATGGTTAGCTGATCACCTGGTTCGATGCCGTTTTCCCGAGCTCAGCAGGAAGATGCAGGACGAGATCATTTCGGAGGCGGTTTGTCGCGCCTGGTGTACTTTCCTGGTTCCGGATTACCGGTTAATGCAGGCCTGCGTCAATGCCGCGGCGAAAAGAAAAGGGGTGTTCCCGCCGGCGGTTGTTCAACCTCCCGGCAGTCACCCTCAGGACAAGATATGGCCTGGAACCGAAATGCCCCACCGGGGAGTCGTCGTTCAGATGTCCGATTACCGGTAACTACCCAAAAACTGCCGCCTGCGGCGCAGCCGCACCATTGTTGCGAAAAGCCGGCGCGGCGCCTTGCCCCCGTGCCCGGGGAGTTCCGCATATCCCGTCGAATCTGCCGATATCCTCACCTGATCAAATCCACCTCGCTGCTCCTTTTTCTTTATTTCTGCGCCATTCCTGTGTTACTTTTTTCCAGGCCTCCCGAAGCTACCCGTCCAAGATGTTACTGCTTGTTATTGCTGAAGAGAGTTCGAAAAGAGAGGGGAAACATGAACAGGGTGAGATGCGCCATGGCTGCGGCCGGCTTACTGTGGGTCACCGCCTGCGCGGGTGAGCGGCCGACCGATCTGGGGATGCGTGACGGGAAGCTGAAGCCGTGCCCCGACTCTCCTAACTGCGTCTCCAGCCTCTCGCCGCAGGATGGTCATATTCACATGATCGCTCCGCTTAGCTTTTCCGGTGATCCCGATACGGCATTGGCCCGATTGAAGCTGGTTCTTGGCCGGCGCAAAGACGCCACCGTCGTCGAGGAGAAAAGCGACTATCTGCGCGTGGAGTTCCGCACCTCCCTGGGCTTTGTCGATGATGCCGAATTCCTGCTCGACCGACGGCCGCGTTTGATCCAGCTCCGTTCCGCCTCGCGTCTGGGCTATTCGGACCTCGGCAAGAACCGTTCTCGGGTGGAGGAGATCAGAAAGCAGCTGGCAGCCTCGCTGAAGCCGTAGTGAGCGGATACCGCCGATTGGCGGCGATTGCTCGACAAGCATCCGGAACTACTGGCAGAAGTATGCGCGCCGTCTTATCCCCATCCCCACCCTAACCCTCCCCTTGAAGGGGAGGGAATTAAGGACTCCTCCTCCTTCAAGTGGAAGGAATTAAGGGCTCCTCCTCCTTCAAGGGGAAGGAATTAAGGACTCCTCCCCCTTCAAGGGGGAGGTCGGGAGGGGGATGGGGTGAGGCTGAAAGCGTCGTATGCAATATGACAAAATAGCAGTAACGGCCTGTGGTTTAATTCCAGGATGCCGTCTGCCTTCACAGCTCCGCCAACTCTCGTAACAATCTTTTTACGGAAGAGCCCATGAAACGATTCCTGCTGCCGCATCTCATTTGTCCGGCCTGCCTCCCGAAGGAAAATCCGTTACTGGCATCGGTGAGCCGGGAAAAGGATGGTGACATCACCACCGGCTACCTTTCATGCAACAAATGCAAGCGACGTTTTCCCATCAAAGACGGCATCGCACTGCTCGTCCCGGATCCGGACGCTTCTCTTTCGGGAGGACAGTGGCGCTATGAGGATCCGGACACGATAAACCGCTACCTCTGGAGCCACTATGCGGAGCTGCACGGTGACGATGAAAACCGCGCGGCGAATGCTGCGTGGGCCGACTCTCTTGCGGATAAGAGCGCATCGGCATTGGATGCCGGCTGCTCTGTCGGAAGGGTTGCTTTCGAAATGGCGGCCAGAAGCGGCTGGGCCGTGGGGTGCGATCTTTCGCGAAACTTCGTCGCAACCGCCCGGCGACTGGCGCTGGAACGGAATCTGACCTACTCGCTTCCCCTCGAAGGAAAGCTGCGGGAAGTTTTCCAGATCAAGCTTCCCGATGACTGGCGCACCGACAACCTGGAGTTCGTGGTGGCCGACGCACTGAGATTGCCCTTTGCCGGGGAAACATTCCAGCAGAGTGCATCGCTGAATGTGCTGGACCGGATCAGTTATCCCCTCGCCCACTTGTTCGAGATGAACCGGATCGCCTGCCGGAGAGGTGCCTCTTTCCTGTTCGCGTCGCCCTTTTCCTGGAGTAGCAGCGAGATTCCCGAGGAATTGTGGCTGGGGGGGACCGTGACCGGACCCCATAAGGGGAGAGCTCTGGAAAATGTCCGTTCTCTGCTGGAGGGAAAAGGAAAGGTGCTCTCCCCCCCCTGGCAAGTTTCCCGTTCCGGCGAAATACCATGGAAGATGCGTTCCCACTGCAACCACTGCGAGTCGTTCAAGAGCCAGATGCTGGTAGCTGTCAGATGAAGTCCCGCTGTTTCGCCCGAACTTAAAACCACAGCCTTGCACCCCCCACTGCCATTAAAGTAAGCCGCGTGCGGGAAATTAGCACTGACCTTAACTTAAACCGATTAGCGCTGATCTTCAGTATCAATGCAGATGACCAAAGCCTGTTACGCGAAGAACGCAAGGAAAAACAAGTCCCGGGGAAAATGCCTGTACCTTGCGTTCTTCGCGCGCAGTTCTTCGCGTCCTTTGCGTAACAGCTTTTTACTGAAAATTGACGCTAATCGGGCAACTTAATGACAGCCCCCCAGCCCCATCGAAGGGAGTGGTGCTTATAGACTCCTCTCCCTTTCACTCCTCAGGAAAATAGTCCAGGCGCATCGCCTGGCGCACCTCTTCAAGCGTCTGCGCGGCAACCGCACGAGCAGTTCTGCTCCCCTCGCGTAACATTGCCATGACCTGCGCCGGATCCCGGGCGAAATCCCGGCGGCGCTCACGGATCGTCTCCAGCTCGGGGAGGAGAACGTCGAGCAGCCGACGCTTTACCGCCATGTCGCCAAGCCCCCCCTCACGATAATGGGCCTTCATCGCCTCCAGTCCGGCCTGGTCCGGATCAAAGGCATCCAGGTAGGAAAAGACCGGATTTCCTTCCACGGTGCCGGGATCTTCGGGACGCAGGTGGCCCGGATCGGTGTACATCTTCTTCACCTTGTCACGCACCGCATCGGCGCCGTCACCGAGGTAAATGGCGTTCCCCAGCGACTTGCTCATCTTTCCCCTGCCGTCAGTGCCCGGAAGCCTCGGGACGCTGGAGAGGAGCGGCTTTGGCTCGACCAAAACCTGACGGTTATAGATGCGGTTGAAGGCGCGCACGATTTCGGTGCTCTGCTCGATCATCGGAAGCTGGTCCGAGCCGACGGGTACCAGATCGGCCTTGAAGGCGGTGATATCGGCAGCCTGGCTCACCGGGTAACACAGGAAGCCGGCGGGGACTCCCCCGGAAAAGCTGCGCAGCTTGATCTCCTCTTTTACCGTCGGATTGCGCTGGAGGCGCGCCACCGTCACGAGGTTGAGATAGTACATGGTCAGCTCGGCCAGTTCCGGAACGAGCGACTGGATGAAGATGGTCGTGATCCTAGGATCGAGGCCGACGGCGAGGTAGTCGAAGGCAACTTCGAGGACGTTGCCGCGGATCTTTTCGGGGTTCCGTGCGTTGTCGGTCAGCGCCTGCATGTCGGCGATGATGCAAAACTGCCTGTTGCCGTGCTGCAGCCGCTCCCGTTGCCGCAGCGAACCGACGTAGTGTCCCAGGTGCAGAGGCCCGGTGGGGCGGTCACCGGTCAAGATGACGTGGTTCGTACTGTTTGAGTCCATGGCTTTCAAGGCTGATCCTGTTTGGCGTTCGAAGTCAATTCACTTTTTGGCTCATTGATATTCACACCGTAATGGTACAATTTGACAGGAGATTTGGGTAGAGGTTTAAATTGAGGAGAGATCGATGGAGCTGAAACAGAGTCCTGGCGGCTTGTTGCGAGCTGCCCTCAGGGAGGAAAAGCCGCTGCAGGTCGCCGGGGTGATCAACGCCTATGCAGCCCTGATGGCCGAGCAAACCGGCTTCCGCGCCCTATATCTTTCCGGGGCCGGAGTCGCTAACGCCTCCTTCGGTCTTCCCGACCTCGGGATGACCTCTCTTGCCGAGGTACTGGAAGATCTGCGGCGGATAACCGGTGCCACCGGTCTGCCGCTACTGGTGGACGCGGACACCGGCTGGGGAGACGGGCTCATGATCGGGCGCTCCATCCGGGAAATCTGCCGGGCCGGCGCGGCCGGCGTGCATATTGAAGATCAGGTTGCCGCCAAGCGGTGCGGACATCGAGCCGGCAAGGCTCTGGTCAGCGCCGAGGAGATGGCGGACCGGATCAAGGCGGCGGTGGATGCCAGAGCTGACCCGGAATTCGTCATCATGGCCCGCACCGACGCGGTGGCGGTGGAAGGGTTGGATGCCGCCCTTGAGCGAGCCTGCCGCTACCGCGACGCCGGGGCGGACATGCTTTTCCCCGAGGCGCTCACCGAATTGTCCCACTATCGACGCTTTGCGGATGCAGCCGGCCTGCCGGTGCTCGCCAACATGACCGAGTTCGGCGTTACGCCGCTCCTTGGCAGGGAGGAACTCGTCGTCGCCGGGGTGAGCCTGATCCTTTATCCGCTCTCGGCATTCCGTGCCATGTCGGCTGCGGCCCTGCGAGTCTACCGCGCGATCCGCGAGCAGGGGACACAGCGCAGTGTGGTCGATTTGATGCAGAGCCGTGCCGAACTCTACGACGTCCTCGGCTACCGCGACTACGAAGCCAAACTGGACCAGCTATTCGGAAAGGAGGAGACACCATGAACGCGAGTTACAGCCCCGGGCTGGAAGGGGTAGTTGCCGGTGAAACGGCGATCAGTACGGTTGGCAAAAAGGGGCGGGGGCTCAGCTACCGCGGCTACTCTATCGACGATCTGGCCCAGCAGGCGACCTTTGAGGAGGTGGCGCATCTTCTGATCCACGGAGAGCTTCCCAACCGGGAGGATCTGGCTCTGTTCCGGAACCGGCTCATGGCCCTGCGCACCCTGCCGGCGCAACTGAAGACGGTTCTCGAACAGCTGCCGGCGTCATCCCATCCCATGGACGTGCTTCGCACCGGTTGTTCGGCACTGGGCGCTATCGAGCCGGAGACGACCAGCTCGGACCAGGTCCGGGTAGCGGAGCGGCTTCTTGCCTCGTTTCCTTCCATGCTTTTGTACTGGCACCATTATCACACCGACGGGCTGCGTATCTCCACGGACTCCGGCGAGGAGAGTCTGGCCGGGCATTTCCTGGCGCTGCTGCACGAAAAAAAGCCGCAGGAGTTGCAGCGCCGGGCAGTCGAGGTCTCCCTGATTCTCTACGGCGAGCACGAATTCAACGCTTCGACCTTTTCCGCCCGGGTTACCGCTTCCACCCTCTCCGACTTCTACTCGGCCATCACCTCCGCGATAGGGACGCTGCGCGGGCCGCTGCACGGCGGCGCCAATGAGGAGGCGATGCGCCTGATCAGCCGCTTCGGCTCGGCCGACGAGGCAGAAAAGGGGCTCCTCGAAATGCTGGCGCGCAGGGAAAAGATCATGGGGTTCGGTCACCGGGTCTACCGGGAAATGGACCCGCGTTCTCCCATCATCAAGAAATGGTCGCAAAAGCTCGCCGAGGCGAGCGGCAACGCGCTGCTCTACCAGGTGTCCGAACGGATCGAGAAGGTGATGCGGCGCGAGAAAAAGCTCTTTCCCAACCTCGATTTTTACAGTGCCTCCGCATACCACCTCTGCGGCATCCCGACCGCCATGTTCACCCCGCTCTTCGTTTTTGCCCGTACCGCCGGCTGGTCGGCCCACGTCATGGAGCAGCGCGCCGCGAACCGGCTCTTCCGCCCCATCGCCGAATATACCGGGCCGGAACCGACGGAGTATCGGCCTGCGGATAAGAGGGGGTAGATCGTGAAGCCAAGGCATAGAACGCGGATGACGCGGGTTTAGCGGATTTTCAAACGGACCGGTCAATATTCGGCAACCCGATTTGCGCTGACCTTCAGTGAACCGGGTCGACCACCAATCTCCCCCCTTTGCAAAGGGGGGCGGGGGGGGATTTAGCCCGGGTTGCCAGAGCGCGCATGTTGCGACAGAGCTAAAATCCCCCTAAATCCCAGTGTTGTCCGGTAAGGTC
>DNRQ01000119.1 GCA_003499925.1 Geobacter sp. | reverse complement strand
CTGGTTGCCGTACACCACCTGCCCCGAGCCGCGCACGGTGGGGGCGACAGCCTCGACCGAGGGGCACTCGGCCTTGATCGCCTTGGCGTCGTCGTAGGTGAGCGTCTGGGTGGAACCGCTGCCGCCGCGCATGCCGCCGCTCGTGGTGGAGCCCGGGAGCACCAGAAGGAGGTTGGAGCCGATGCTGGAGATCTGGTCCGAGATCATCTTGCTGGCGCCGGCGCCGATGGCGACCATCGCTATCACCGCGGCGATGCCGATGATGATGCCGAGCATGGTGAGGAGCGCGCGCATCTTGTTGACCCGGAGCGCGCGCACGGCGATGAGCAGGCTCTGCAGGAAGGTGCTCATGGGGTGCGCACCTCCCGGGCCACAGCCGCGGGCTTCGCGGCATGGGGGGTGTCTGAGACCACCAGACCGTCGCGGAAGATGATGTGCCTCCCGGTGAACTCCGCCACGTCCGGCTCGTGGGTCACCATGATGATGGTGATCCCCTGGCGGTTCAGCTCCTGGAATATGGTCATGATCTCCACCGTGGTCCTGGAGTCGAGGTTTCCGGTCGGCTCGTCGGCCAGGATGATGGACGGCTCGTTCACCAGCGCCCGGGCGATGGCAACCCGCTGCTGCTGCCCCCCGGAGAGCTGGTTGGTGTAGTGGCTCTCCCGGCCGGCGAGCCCCACCCGCTCCAGGGCCGCCATGGCACGCGCCCTTCTTTGCGCTGCGGGTATGTGGCCGTAGACCAGCGGCAGCTCGACGTTTTCACGCGCGGTGGTCCTGGCCAGCAGGTTGAACCCCTGGAACACGAAACCGAGCTTCTTGTTTCTGATCTCCGCCAGGGCGTTGCTGGAGAGCTCCCCCACGTTCACCCCGTCCAGCAGATAGGCGCCGCGGCTGGGGACGTCGAGACAGCCGAGGATGTTCATGCAGGTCGACTTGCCGCTTCCCGAGGCCCCCATGATGGAGACGAACTCGCCGCGGCTCACGGTGAAGGAGACCCCCTTCATGGCCTCGACACGCTCCTCGCCCATGGCGTATACCTTGGCGACATCGTTGAGACGGACCACTTCGCTCATCTAGAACCTCGGTCCCATGGGCGATCCCATGCCGCCCGGCTTCTTCGCCTGGGTCACCTGCTCGACGATGACCTCGTCGTTCTCCTTGACCTCGCCGCCGGCAAGCTCCACGAAGCCGCCGTCCGAGAGGCCGGTTGTGACCGAAACCGGGACGGGTTTTCCTTCCGGGTCCAGCAGGTAGACCTTCTGGCCCGCTCCCTTGCCGGCGGCGCCTCTCGCGTCGCCGCCTCTGGCATCCGCCCCCTGCTGCTCGCGTCCGGCAGCTGCGCCGCCGCCCCCCTTCCCTGCCCGGGCGCCCTTCTCATCCTTGCCCGCTTTCGGCTTGAATCTCAGGGCGGCGCTCGGAATCTTCAGCACGTCGTCCTTTTTCTGGATCTGCACCGATACGTTGGCGGTCATCCCGGGTTTCAGCTTGAGATCCTTGTTGCTCACGCCTATCACGGCCACGTAGGTGACCACGTTCTGGGTCACGACCGGCGCGTTCCTGATCTGGATCACGGCCCCTTCGAACTGCTGCTCCGGATAGGCATCCACCGTGAAGCTCGCGGTCTGGCCGACCTTGAGCCGGCTGATGTCCGACTCGTCGACGCTGGTGTCGATCTGCATCTTGGTCAGATCCTGGGCGATGGTGAACAGCGTGGGGGTCTGGAACGAGGCGGCCACCGTCTGCCCCACATCCACGTTGCGCGACACCACGATGCCGTCCACCGGGCTTCTGATGGTGGAATAGTTGAGGTTGGTCTCGGCCTGCTTCAGGGCGCCGCGCGTCTGCATGAGCTGCGCCTCGGCGGCCTTGATTCCGGTGAGCGCCGCGTCGTGGGCGGTCTGGGAGGCGTCCAGGTCGCTTTGGGCGATGATCCCCTCCGCCAGCAGCTGCCTGTTCCTCCCCAGGGTCCGTTTGGCGTCGGCCAGGGTCACCTGCGCCCTGGCCAGGCTCGCCTCGGCATTGAGGGCGTTGCCGCGCGACTGCTGCACGGCGGAGGCGAAAAGGGCCGGGTCGATCTGGGCGATCGGCTCCCCCTTCCTGACCTGCGAATTGAAATCTACGTAGAGCCGGGAAAGGGTTCCCGACACCTGGGTACCGACCTGGACCGTCACCACGGCGTTCAGGGTGCCGGTGGCGGAGACCGTTGAGACGATGGCGCCGCGCTCCACCTTGAGCGTCTTGAACTGTGCCTTGGGCGGCTTCTTGAGGTAGAAATACCCTCCCGCGCCAAGAGCTGCCAACACCAGTACTACGAGAACTGCGATTTTTTTCACCTGTCCACCTCGTTGATGACGTTACATCTGTAAGGCCCACCCGACCAGAGCCTGCGCACGGATGCTCTCGGATCAGACAGGCAGGCGACCGGTCCGATCATGGCGATCAGGGCGATTGATATCAGTAGGGATGTCTGCGGCAAGCCGCGCCGGATCGAGCCGACGCAGCAGGGGGAAATGAGCCGAGTCGTTATCCAAGACCATAACCTGCAATTGTGCAAGAAAAATGATTCGGATGCTATTTATTTACCTGACAACGCGACACGCGCCCTGCGGCGATCGGGACGCGTTCCTCCGGGTCAAGGGGAGGTCAGGAGGGGGATGGGGGTTTCTGGTCGTCGTCCAGCCTGTCAATGAAAACAGACTTGTCGATCCGGTCCAGGCCGTGCGCAAGCAGACGCAGTCCAAGCATAAAGAGGATCAAACCGACGATGGCAAGCGGGAGCGTGCGGAAAATGAAGCAGACGGTCCCGATGGTGGTATAGGTGACGCCTAGCGCTCTGCAATGGACCTGCCTTTCAACCCCCTTCAACGACACGATCCAAAAGTAAAACTGGAACATCACCACAACAAACGGGATGGCGAAAAAAAATTGTACGTACACGTTCATCTGACCTCCTATTGGTCCGCAACCCGACACGGCTTGCTGGCAGGACCGCAGGCCTGTCGCCGTCCGAACAATTCCATTAAAGTACTCAACTCCGCCGTCATTTCACCAGGGCAAGGGACCAGCCGGCAGTCCCTGGGAAACCTGGCGTCTGACGGGATAAGGTTGCGCGGCAAAAGCTGTAAACCGCGGCAATTTTCGCGATACTAGCATACAACGGGCCAATTATAAACAATGTATCCGCCCGATTTAATCTCACCTCGGTGCGCGCTCCCCTGCTTCCATGCACCGGACGGTTTTCGGCTGCAGGGGTGCGATTTCCGCACCGATCGGCAAACCCTTAAAGCAGAACACGATTGATTAGGCGTAAATAACCGTTTTTTAGTTGTTTTTGTAAACGGCAAAGTATTATCATTCCGTTGCACATTAGAGCCAGTCCGACCCAGCCACCCCGTAGTAGATACCGACCCTATCGTGGAGCGTGTTCAGCATGGTAAGCAAAGTTACGGCAGCGGTGATTATTCTTAGCGCAACTCTCTTCAGCATTCCCGTCTATGCGGAAACAATAGAACCTGCTCCGCCGCAAGCCGCGGCTGGCGACCAGGCGACACCAGCGAAGCTGGATCTGCTGCCGGCAGATCATGTCGCTAAGCCGGATGACGTAGATGTCGAAAACTTCAACCTCAAGTACCTCACGGGTTACCTGGTCGACACCGGCAGGATCATAGCCGCGCCGGTGCGCTGGGAGAGCAGCGACTGGCTAAAACTCGGGCTGGTATTGGGAGGGACCGGAGCCCTGTTTTTCATCGATGACGAGGTGAAGGACTTCGCCCAGGACAACCAGCATTCCGTCGGCAGGGGAATCGCCAGCTTCGGCAACACCATCGGCGAGCCGCTCAACGCCGTTCCTGCGCTGACAGCCTTCTATCTTTACGGCTATCTCGCGGACGACAGCAAGGCGCGCCGGGTGTCACTTCTGGCCATGGAAAGCTTCGCAATTTCCGGCGTGGCGATGTCGACCATCAAGACCCTTGCCAAGCGCCACCGCCCAAAGACAGGCCATCGTTCGGTTGAGTGGGACGGGCCGGAATGGAACTCCGACAACTTCTCCTTCGGCTCGGGTCACACCTCCTCCGCTTTTTCACTGGCGACCGTATTTGCCGACGAGTACAAGGACAACCCCTACGTTCCGCCCGTGGCCTACGGTCTGGCGACCCTCGTCGGCCTATCGCGCATCTACAGCAATGAGCATTGGGCCTCGGACGCGTTCTTCGGTGCCGCTTTGGGGTATTTCACCAGCAAGGCGATACTGAGCTTCCATAAAGAAGACAAGAGCAAGTCGGCCAACCGCCTGAGCATCATGCCCGAGGTTGGCAGCCAGATGACCGGGCTGACCGTTAAGTACGATTTTTAAGCAGAGAGCGTACGGCTAAAGGCAATCCGATTATCGCCGCAGGGCACCCTCCGGCCCGGGGCGAACAATCATTCGCCAGCCTTCCCTCCCCATTGCGTCCACCCTCCCCCAGCCCCCACTGCCATTAAGTTACCTGATTAGCGCTGATCTTCCGCTGTTCAGGTCCCTCCCCCTTCAAGGGGGAGGTCAGGAGGGGNNGGAAGATTGACGCTAATCAGGATAAGTAAAGATCAATTCTAATTTCCCGCACGCTGCACAAGCCCCCTCTCCCCTGGCTGGAGAGAGCTAGGGAGAGGGGGAAAAAGGCCCTCCGCCCCCTGCCCGTCCCCTCGCCGCATCAAATCTTCTACTGAGTCAGGCATCCGCCCTCGCAGCAAGCCGCCTCCACTTCAACACACATGCAGTTGAAAGACGCCGGTCTACGTTGCCGACATGCGCAGAACTCACAAGCCCCCTCAACCCGGTCGAATTTGACACAAAAGAACCAGCGTGTAAACTTTGGCAATAGTTTTCCTGATTAGTGCTAATCTTCCGCACACTGCGCAAACACCCCCTCTCCCTTGATGGGAGAGGGGGTGGGGAAGAGGGTGAAAAGCTGGCATGAGCCACCCTCCCCCCGGCCCCTCCCATCAAGGGAGGGGGGAGTTTCAACCAGCGGAAGATTGACGCTAATCAGGATAGTTTTTGCGACCCTCGGAAGGATAGTGCCGACACCACCTATTAGCGGCACATTCAACAGATCAGCGGGCACCTATGATCTCAACAAACATAAGGAGAGAGTTATGACGTACGAAGCGAAAGATTACACGAAGCTTGTCGGCATGCAGGGGTTCAGTGAAAGGCTTCTGCAAAACCATTTCACCCTGTATCAGGGGTATGTGAAGAATACCAATACCCTGGCCGATACACTGACCGTGATGGGCAAAGACGGCAAGGGTGCCACTCCCGAATTTGCCGAGCTGAAGCGCCGCTTCGGCTGGGAATTCAACGGCATGCGGCTGCACGAATGCTACTTCGAGAACCTGGGAGGGAAAGCCCCGATCAATCCAGACGGGCGCCTCGCCGGAAGGATTCACCAGGAGTTCGGCAGCTACGACAACTGGGCCCAGGATTTCAAGGCCGTCGGCGCCATGCGCGGCATCGGCTGGGCCATCCTTTACCAGGACCTGGCCAACGGCAAACTGATGAACGTCTGGGTGAACGAGCACGACGTCGGCCACCCCGCCTGCTGCGTCCCCCTTCTGATCATGGATGTCTTCGAACACGCCTTCATGATCGATTACGATCTGAAGCGGGCCGACTACATCAGCGCCTTCTTCCAGAACATCAATTGGGACGCCGCCGAAGAGCGCATGAAGATGTAACAGCCGTCAAACAGCAAAGGCCCTCCGCAACCAGGAGGGCCTTTCTTTTTGCTGGCCGACGCGCTAACAAACCTCCCCCCTTTGGCTGAAGGGTGCTAAGCAACCTCCCCCCTTTGAAAAAGGGGGGTCGGGGGGGATTTGCAGTCACTTCACCTTTAAGATCGCGTCACGCAGCCCGCTCTTCACATTATCCAGGAGACCCTGAGATCCTTCTTTCATATCCTCAAGCGTATCGGTTTGCTCTGTCCCGATACCCTGCAGCGTTACCTGGGCCTCTTTCCGCTTGCCCTGCAACTCTTCGATCTGTTCCAGGCATGCCCTTTTCTCCTCCTCCGGCCCGTTCACAGCCCTGTAGCTGAGCCGGTCGATCTCCGCCTCCCATTGAACTATCTGTGCCGACAGCCTTTCGACCAATTCCGTTTGCTTGTCCATGACACCTCCCGCTGATCAGGGAAACACGCTGATCTGCAACATTCCTTGCCGATCAGCGTCGATCATCAGTGACTGTAAAAACTCCCTCCCCTTCAAGGGGAGGGTCGGGGTGGGGATGGGGTCTACATGCCAGCCAAAGCCCCCATCCCCTCCCGACCTCCCCCTTGAAGGGGGAGGAAATACCGGTACTGAAGATCAGCGCTAATCGGACATTCCTTTGATGTACCAGGATGTCCAGTTATATCCTGACATCGTGGTACCAGGTTCGGCAAGCGGTTTTAACGAGCACTTGAAATCTTGTCCAAAATTCTCGGCAGAACCAAATAGCAAAAAAGGGCTCAGCCACGTGGCTAAACCCTTGAATTTACTTAATGGTGCCGGAGGTCGGAATCGAACCGACACGGGTTGCCCCGCTGGATTTTGAGTCCAGTGCGTCTACCAGTTTCACCACTCCGGCACAAGACTTACAGGCCTTTTCATCGGCATCATCTGTCAGGCCTTTTCAACACTACTCGGGAGTAAACCCCGTCTTCCCACACCAGCCAGCATCGCCGCCTGTTGCAGAGCACCTTTTATAACCTCTAAGTGGGTTTTCGTCAAGTGTCTTTCCCGACAATAACCGCTTTTTGTCGTCTCGCAGGTCCCCACTCTTCGCGGTTACGGCGCAATACAGAAGCCATCGTTTGTCGGTTGACAGCCTCCCGCCCCCTGCTATATTGGTATGCATTAATATTTTAGCAAAGGGGGTAGCCAATGCTGGAGGAATACCATTCCGTCGAAACAATTTTCCGCAAGCAGAGTTTTCACGAATACTACCTGACACTGCACGAATTTGCCGAAGCTCTGGATGCGAATCAACTCTACAACACCGACAGGCGGGCTCCGTCCCTGCCGGCGAGAAGTTCCGTGGGCACGTCGTTTCCATGAAGGAACTGGGGGTGGGTGCGGACCGGGGGGATTCTCTGCTCAAGGGGCAGCGCCAAGCCGTGCGGGATCTCTCGGAGATCGACATGGAAGCGTCAGTCAGCTACCTGCGCATCCTAGCGATCGACAAGAAGGATCCCACCGTGCTTC
Organism: Geobacter sp.; assembly: GCA_003499925.1. Taxonomy (GTDB): domain Bacteria; phylum Desulfobacterota; class Desulfuromonadia; order Geobacterales; family Geobacteraceae; genus Geomonas. Next base: position 25,707 of record DNRQ01000119.1, on the reverse strand, counting down.
ACGCCATCGGATTGCCACTTAAGGACAATCATCAAAAAGTAAACCGCAGACTTCAGTCGCCGCAGGCGATCGAGATTCATTTGACGGTGAAACACCTCAAAGGTGAATCCGGAGCCATCGTCGTCGAGGGAACCCATGTCCGGAACGGGGGGCCATATATGATCAACCTCTGCAAGGGGGAGCCGACTTCGGAGGAGAGTTGGTATAATCCGGGTGGCCACTATAAAACCTGCAGCAGGATCGTCCTCAAAAATCTGGAGCCGGCCAACCGATACTACATCAGAATGAGGAACGATGGCCCCACGGGGCCCGACCCTTGGTCCCAGGCGGTTTCCATAATCGTTCTCTAACTGTCCTTCCCTTCGGTCCGTCATGAAAGTGGCGGGCCGAAGCCCCCACTGTCTTCCTCGCCTCCTGAACCGCCCCGCCAAGCATCAAGCCGCGGTGCGGCCGCTATCTCCCCCAGCTTTCCATGATCGAATCTCCCTAAGTCATGCCAACTTAACCCTCCGGACCATTCGTTTTCAGCTCCTGGCTGATATCCGTACCAAGCTGTGTGAATATTTCGGTGCCCAGAGCATTCGCCGTAAAAATGCCGACAACGGCCGGAAAGGAGGCGAGAAAGCCTGAGGCGCGGGTTCACGTCACAAAACTAGCCGACAACTCCCGAAAGCTGAGCGATAATTTCCGGAGTGTGATTTCTCGCCGGAAAAAAAGCTGACAACACCCGAAAGCGGCGCGAAAACTTCCGCAGCATGATTTCTCGCCGGGAAAAAAACTGACAACTCCGAAAAACGGATCGAAAACTTCCGGATCATGATTTCTCGTCGGGAAAAAAGCTGACAACTCCGGAAAGCGGAGCGAAAACTTCTAGAGCGTGATTTCTCGCCGGGAAAAAAGCTGACAACTCCGGAAAGCGGAGCGAAAACTTCTGGAGCGTGACTTCACGAGGTGGGTCGACTGACCCGTCTGCGGCGTAACGATAGAGCGCGTTCTTTGAGGACGGAGCCACAAAGTGCGAAATCATGTCGGAACTTGGCCATGGCGAAGACCGCTCGCCTGCCTCCTACATCCCCCGTTGACACCACAAATCTGCAGCATCCGCTGTAAGGGGTCGGGATTAAGGTGTGAGTGCGGAGGGAAAAAGTCCTGGTCGGTGGAGAGTGAGCTCCGCCGGGCAGAAGAGGGGGGCGCCAATGTGGCTGCCCCCCCTTTTTTTGTTTTTCACACCAGGCTCGTCCCCTCAATGGGGGCGGGCCTGGTGCCCCGCGAATGGTCAACCATACCCTGTCGTAGTAGGACCGGGGGGCGCCATCGGGCCGATCCCCGAAGTTCATCCTCGCCCGCCCCCCTGGGGTGGCTGCTTTTAGAACTCGTGGAAAGTTACTTATCGTAATTATCGAGGGCCATTCTCAACACAGGTGTCAGTAATCAAATAGGACGGAACTGGAATGAAGAGGGACATTTTGGCCGGATAAAGGACAGACAAGGAGGCGATTCTGTATATGTCAATTACATGTCAATCGGCACAAAGAAAAAAACCCCGCTAAGCCAGTGTGGCTGCGGGGTTATGTATTAGGTTCTTAGGCTTTTGAGTCCAGTGCGTCTACCAGTTTCACCACTCCGGCTGAAATGTTTCGGGAGTATAGCGGAAGCAGGGTTTTGAGGCCAAGGGTGAAATTAAAGCTTTTAATCAGGAAAAAAAGCGTTGACACCGAACGGCCTCTTTGCTATAAACAGGACTCCTTAGATGGGGCTGTAGCTCAGTTGGGAGAGCGCTTGAATGGCATTCAAGAGGTCCGCGGTTCGATCCCGCGTAGCTCCACCATCAAAGAAATAACAGGCACTTGGCGCATCCGCCCAAGTGCCTTTTTCTTGTCCTCGATTTGCCGATGACGATGATTTTCGCCCCACCCTGCTGAAACAGAAACACCCTTCAGAAACACCCGGTAATCGCACTCCAGCGCCTTGGCCAGCTTCCTGGCCGTTTCCTTCCCTATCGTCCGCTTGCCATGCTACATCTCGCTCATATGATTCCTCCGCAATTTCAACAGCTTCATTTGGTCCGCCCCTATCCGTATTTTCAAATACCCCATCCCATCTATCTCCTTCGCCTAAGCTGCCGGGCTGCTGCCGAGTAAGGCCGCAAGAGTGCAGTTTTGCGTTGGGCCGCTCCAGTTTTGCATTCGGTCGCTCCAAAATCCCGCACAAGACGGCATTGTTGCATTTGCTCCTCCAAAATTGCGTACAAGGCGGCAGTCTTGCATTTGGTCGCTCCAAAATTGCGTGCAAGGCGACAGTTTTGCATATGGTAGCTCCAAAATTGCATACAAGGCGACAGTTTCGGATTTCAACGTTAGCCTGCCTCTGAATGATGAGAAAAGCGGCGGGGCATCGTAGGATGCAGCTGTCGGCAGAGAGGGTGCGCAGTACTCTCGGGGCGCGTCACGCTGTCGGTGGGTGGAACCGTCCCGCCGCCGGTGAGGCAGGAGCCCTGCTCCTTGAGCATTTGAAAGTAAAGGGATACAGCGTTGGCCATGTTGGCGCTGGGGGAGCGGTTGGTTGTCGGAGGCCAGTTCTTTCATGAAGTGGCGCATGCGTTCGGCAGCGCGCTGGTATTGCGGCGCCCCGGCAGAGGTCTCAAGGAAGCGCAGCAGGCATTTCTGGCACTCCTCATGGTGTTCACCTGCGACATTTCGTTAACGAAGGTACTTGGCGTACCGTACGGAAAGTTCGACTGGTCCGAAGCCATGGCTATTCCCCTTTGACTTGGTGTATGAGACGTAATATAGTGAGCATTTATTGGGAAAAGTTTACAACGAGGAACAGTTGACGAAAGAGGGCCCACGCAAATCAAAAGGGGTCGAGACGGTCTCCGCGGCCCAGTGGAAGTGGACGGAAGCCGATGAAAGCTTAACCTCTACGCCGTTCCCCGGCGTTATATTAGACAAAAATAAACCAAAAAGGACAATCCCATGAATAAAAAAACTGCAGGAGAAGTAAATTCTTTCGTTGACTCTGTTAACAGTCTATTTACCGAAATAGAATCATGGATAGCGTCGACACCTTTGAGAGGAATTCGACAGGAAATTGAAATATTGGAAGAAGCTTCTGGCCTGTACAAAGCAAACAGGCTGGCCATAGTAGATGAAGGCGGGAAAAAGATTGCAGACTTGCAACCGATTGGAACTTACATCATAGGTGGAAATGGAAGAATTGATTTGAACGGCACAATCGACAAAGTAATTCTTGTAAATCTTGAAGCTGGAGGGCCGTCTATGACAACAACAATTACTGTCGGAGGCCAGCCAGAAAAACGTACTACCCCCTTTTACAAAGGCGTAGATCAACAGGGATGGTATTGGATTGAGGATAAACGGCGTGGAAAGGCTAACCTTTTTACCAAGGATTTATTTGTTGAGCTTCTCAGGGAGGTTTCTGATTATGAGCTCGCCTAACATACTCGAACCCATATGGGAATCATACTTGACAACTGTAGACTGCCTCAAAGTCGCATCGAGAAGTATCGAAAGAAATGAACTTCATCTTATGAATAAAACCAAGTTTGTCGGTAGCGCTGTCGACGAGGCTAAATTAATGATACACGACAGCAGGACGAATGCGGATGACTTTGTAATAGTCTCTTTGTGGGCCATATTTGAAAGAAAACTTCTGGAGTATGTTCAAGTGGAGGGTAGAAAGCTTCTTCAAAGCACACCAACCACTTTCAACACTCAGGTTCACCAGAAGGTAGAGAATGAAATCGAATACTGGAAAAGTCTTGACGTACTTGATTTATTTAAAACAGTTGTCGGTTCTGATCTTATTGGAAATGCTAAACAGATAAAAAAATATCGGGACTGGATAGCACACAAGAACCCCAGAAAAGGAGCACCTTCAAACGTACCTCCTCAGGCCGCTTATAAAATACTCTCTGACATTATATCCACAGTTGAACAGCACCCTGGGCTAATACAATCCGTGACCGCACCATAACTAAGCGCGGCACACGATCTCCGCTTCGCCCCTCCGGGGGGAGTCGTGCGGGTAACGTCAATAAGTTTGTTGAGATGTATGCCTGTAAGCTTCGACAAGGCTGAGATTGCAGAGTCAACGGATACAGGTTAGAACAGGTGAGAACCGGTCAAGTCGACGGAAGTTGGGTTAAAGGGCGACACCCGTTCAGAATAATTGATGGACGGCGATGCCCAATCGGGTAGCCGCCCCCCCCCAGCCCCCACACCATCCGGCATGCGGGTCCGCACCGGGCGGTTCGCTGAAGTTACCGGGCCGTAGCCGGGTAATGGATCTTCACCCACAGTTCTTTGACAGATATGAGATCTTTATCCTTGAGCCATTGATTGGCCATGCCCCAGTTGGAGGCCAGCCTTCGGGACATCGCCCACGGGCCGCTTCTGCTCAGGCCCGCACGGATTGCTGTATGGATGTTCACTCCCAACCTTACCAGTTCCCGAACCTTGGTGCGGCAGCGCCGCCACTGTTTCCAAATTTTTGAAGGTTAGATATGGAAGAAAAATGTCCTTTTAAGGCAGGTGATGTTGTCGTTTATGCGTAACCGTCAACCGGAGCCCATCTTGAGTCATGGGGGCTTGGGGGTCATGGGGGCTGGGGGTCAGAGCTTGACTTGGACAATTAGGAGCAGAGGCGCCGACCGGCGTCGCCTAAGCGGTGCATGCTAAGTTCATGGAGGTAAGTGAAAGGGCATGGAAATGGATCAAGGGGCGACGAGTCAAGACGAGTAAAAGAACGGCGATCCCAACCAACCGGCAGGGGGATGGGGGGGCCGCGCCATCAGGAAACAATGGCATGTGGAGCAGATCTCCCCGGATAAGAACGTGAACTGTCGCTACACAACCGCAGCATTTACCATTTCTCCTGAATCCATGGGACTTCGTCATGTCGTGCTGACTTGCCCGGATGATGGCCTTGTATGCTGTTTCTGTTCGTCGGCTCATAGCTTTGCGCTCCGGCTTCCTCCAGACCCCTCCTCGCGGAGACGCCCTTGCCATCGGCTAGTTCTTGGTTTGCTGTCTCGCGACAATGGTTGGATTCATGTACAGGGGACTTGCACCCCATAAGTTCACGCCCATGCCGGGCGTACACCAGGTCGCTGGTGCTGTACGCAGCACAGCGCTTAAGACGTTGGGAGTAACGAGTTTGGAGGGAACAATGTCGAGAAAAGCTTGGCTTCTTACATCACTGTTGATCATATGTCTTTCTGCGTGTTCCCATGTCGATTATCGAAGGGCGATTGTTGATGTGCCAGACGTTCAGAAGGCAGTTACGATAGCAAAAGAACTAGACGGGAGAAAGGATCTACCTCCACCAGATGGGCTGAAGTGGTTTGAAATCAGAAGAGGCGCTCTTCCCGTGATAGTAACTGCACCTCACAGTACTCAACCCTTTAGAGAAGGAAAGTACAGATTCTCAGACGGTGGTGGTACTGCAGGCTTGGCAGTCGCGCTCCACGACATGTGCAACATCACAATCATCTATACGACCTATCCGAGCCCGTCCGACCCTAACTTTTACGATGACAACGAGTTCAAGGCCGAACTTGGCAAGCTGATCAGCGAAATTAAGCCAATCATGCTTCTTGATGTCCATGCTAGCCATCCGTACAGACCATATGAGGTAGACCTCGGCACGATGAATGGGCTTTCCGTACTTGATGACAAACAGTTCATTCCTGCTTTGCTTGATGAATTCAAGAGGGAAGGCCTCGTGAGTACTTCAGTCGATTGGTTCGCAGCGTCGAACAATCAGACGATCACGAAATATGCATCGTCGAAGGGCGTTCCGTCTGTTCAATTGGAGTTCAGTGCCACGCGGATGGTCGCCGACAGCGACGCGGCTGCACATCGGTTTGCACAGACCATTCAGGCTGTTGCGAGATTTCTTGAGTCAAGAGGCCTCTGCGTGCGCATCGACTCGAAGGGTGCTGGGAAGTGATCCCGTGATAAAGTGTGCGTCCCAACCAGAAAGTTGGACCGGGCCGAAAAGCCGCCCTGTCAACTTACATCCGTTAGACGAGAAGAAAATATGACAAAAGATAACGACAAAATAACCCAATTCGCCGGCCAGTTACCAAGGCACCTTCTATTACTCTGCCTCTTGCTGACTGAGCTTGCGCCTTTCATTGCTCGCCTTCCGAGTGTGCCATTCTATGGTTGGCAGTGGTTAACTGATTATTTTTCTGGAATCGGGGGGTTACTGTTCTTTTCAGCGCTTAATCTCATTCCGGGTGCTGTTCTGTATGGCATCGGCAAAGGAAGCAAGAACAGACCGTTAGCTTTTTGGTTCGCTCTGTCAGCAGGGGTAGCATTCATTTTATTTGCACACGGAACGATCAATTTGCGATCCAGTTCCACGGCAGTCATTGGTTTACTTTTTATACCGATTTATTGTGTTGGTGCGATTGTCGTCGGATGGGCAATTGGTCTTATTACAAATGCTGTAATTAAAAAGGAGCAAATACGCACTTCCTTAACTCTCGTCATGGGTGCCGCTGCAATACTGTTCGGCGCTGGAAACGCAGTACACGAATCGCGTACCACTTCAGTCCGAGAGGCACGCTTTCCAGCCATTACTGTAAAAGAACTTCCACTTTCGAAACGCGGCATCAGTACTGGTGCTCCGTTAGGGCGAATTGAAGTTCTTGCACTTGGGAACTTCGATGCAGAACACGGGAACAAAATTGCCGCGCTTGGCGACTCGGCGATCGTGCTGCTTAATCCAGTGACTTATGACGTCAGGTCCAAATTAGAGTTCAAAAAAAACGAATGTGATGGATGTGTCGGCATGTATCCATATTTGATCCCTGACGGCAAGGGAAGCGTCCTTGTTGCTTCCAGTGACGGAGTTTCAGACAGCCGGGGGCACTTGCTCTGGAAATTGAAGGCCAGCGGATTTGCACGGCTTGTACCGATTCTGACTCCAGCAGGCACCCCAACCTTCTTCGCGTTCCATAACAGTGAAAGTATTGACCGCCATGACACAGAGGGCAAAGTACTGTGGAGCGTGAAACTCGCAACATCAGGCATCAGTACATATGTCACACCGGATGGAGAACGCCTGCCGGTTGCACAAACCGGTTATACCAATAGACAAGAGCTAAGAATTTATGATCTGGAGGGAACGCTCCGAAAATCCATCAAGCTTCCCGCATGGGGTTCATATGTTGAAGAAGTCGCATGGCCTAGCCGCGGCCATATGTTAGTGGGTATCGGAAGTTGCGTCGGAGTGCTTGATCCAGACGGCAAGGAGGTGCTCAAATATATTATCAAGGACACTTCTTTCAGACCCTACCACGGACCCGAAGGAACAGCAGTGAGATTTAATACATCCGAACAGCCATACCTGGCTGTCATGAGCCACGGTAGCTCCGGTTACCCTCGTTCGGTCTTGTTGGTTTTTGATCCAAAAGGTCGCCTCGTATGGAAAGAGGAAACCAAAAAGCTGCACTCAATCCTTGCGGTACCACAATCAGATGGAAAAGGTGAAGTGCTATTGGTCGGTGGCATGGATGGAATAACGGAATACAGTCTTAACTCAACCAAGGATGTCCAACCCGCGCCAAGACCATGACCGGGCAGAACCCCGCCCGGCAGGTCAGGCGCAGCCCCGCCCAGGAGACATCATGACGGTCAAGCGTATGGACAACGTCGGCATCGTGGTAGAAGACATCGACGCCGCCATTGCGTTCTTCACCGAACTTGGCCTCGAACTCGAGGGACGCGCCCCGATCGAAGGAGGCTGGGCAGATGGCGTTACTGGATTGCGCGACATGCGCGTCGAGATTGCCATGATGCGTACGCCGGACGGTCACAGCCGGCTCGAGATGTCTCGGTTCCTGGCGCCGCCTGTGGTCGCCGATCACCGTAGCGCCCCGGTGAACGCTCTCGGTTACCTACGCGTCATGTTCACCGTGGAGGACATCGACGATACGCTCGCCCGGCTCGGCAAACGGGGCGCGGAGCTCGTCGGCAAAGTGGCCCAGTACGAAGACACGTATCGGCTCTGCTACATCCGGGGCCCCGAAGGAATTCTCATCGGGCTTGCCCAAGAGCTCGGGGGGCAGACTTCCCGATGAGCACGTGACAGGTACAGACCTGATAAGGGGGGGGGCCAGGCGTTGACGTGCAGAGCATGCAAATCATCTTGGTGGCAAGACTCTCCTTGGACATGAATCGGAATGGGTGGCCGACATGGGTCGGAATACGCACCTTGGACTTCAGCTGCCTAAATTGATTTCCCTTCCTCTCACGCCGCCAGTCTGGTCGAAGCGGTAATCTCCTCCCAGGGAACGACATAGCGTCCGGCTTCGTCCTTCTCAACCAGCCCGATGCTCTCCAGCGCCTTCACGTCGTTGTGCACGTTCTTGTAGTGCCGATGGAGTAGCTTTGCCAGGGCATAGATGGTCATCGCACCTGCCTTATGAAGGGTATCCAGGAGCGTAAAACGCTTCGGCGTGATGTACTCCAGAAAAGTCTTCATGTCTCCGAAGTACACTCGCTCAACAGGCTTTTCAGGAAAAAGGCCCTGGTCCGCCTGCACGGCCAATTCATGGATTTCCTGAAAAAACTCCTCTTCGGATATAATCCCAATTTTAAAGTCTCTGCCGCTCATGATACCTCCTGATGTCGGCGTGAAAATCCGCCTGTAACGTGTCAACATCCTTGAACTGGTACGTTTGCTCCTGCCCATGAATATGCCTGTGATCGCCCTTTCCCCGCTCATTGTCGTACCTGATGAGGGATGTTCCATCTGCCAAGCCATAATAGAGCCGGTACTTGAAAAGATGACTGCTGCCGGGAAGCGGCTCTGGCAAGCTCCAGACTACAACCTCTACGATCATTCCCCCGTGCAACGGACGCTTGTAACGGAAAAGTAGCTTTGCTTTGGGCAAGTCATCCTCCGGTCAGCATATGGTTTTTATTACCACATAGTCGGCAAGACAGCAAATCAAAAGGGAATCTCGCCTAATATCCCGTCATCTCCAGATATCCGGAACCGCCGGCCGTACCGGCCAAACCCTGCAGGGCCACTGCTCCCTCCCAGTAACGAAAGCCGGTGACGAGTTCCTGGGCGGCCAGCCGGGGGGTAATCTCCAGATCGATGCCCTGTGACGGTATCCGCATGCGCCAGACCGAGGGATACCTTGCTCCGGTTGCGGGACTGGTCCACCAGCGGGTGATCTCCATCTGCACTTCATCCCGCCCCAAATGCCGGCTGCTCCCGTCGGCCGCGACCAGGGTGCCGCTGGAGAAAGGATCGCTGCTGCCGTCGCGCCGCCTGAGACGATAGAACATGATGTCCCGCCCATCGTCCAGTTGCAGGGCGAACCAGTCCCACCCCACCTGGTCGCGCTCCAGGGCGCTGGTGCTCCATTCCCGGTCCAGCCAGGAGAGCCCGGTGACCCTGAAGCTCTCCTTGCCGGCGCGGATAGTGCCCGAGGTCTCCATCCGGGGGAGGCTGTAGTAATAGGAGGCGTTACCGGGAGTGCCGCTCTTGCGGCTGAGGCCCGCTTCGCCGTTCAATATCTCGCGCTTCAGGCTCCTGAGATCGAGCTCGATGGCCATGTCGGCGTCGACTGCGGTGAGCTTGACGCTCCAGGGTCGCGCGGAGCTTTCCTGTGCGGACCAATCCTCCAGCCGGATGGCAACGGGACGCCCTCCCGCGCCGGCCAATCCGAGCGCGGCACGGCTGAACCGCTCGGCATAGCGAAACCGCTTCCCCTCCACGTCGGTAACCGCGAAATGTGCCATGAAGACCTCGTTGCTCCCCCATGCCGAACTCCTCGCCGCCGGCTGCGGCGTGAGCGCCACCCGGAAGAAGGTGAGCTGGTAGCCGAACCTGCGTCCTTGGGAACTCTTCAGGTTCCCCGTGAAGTACCACCACTCGTTGCGAAATCCCGGATGGGGACCGTGGTCCTCGGGGAAGGCGAAACGGTGCGGTTCGATTGCCCGTGCAAAACCGTGCGCCGCTGTGCCGCCCAGGACCTCGGTGACGCTTAGCGCCTTGCGCTGCTCCGGCACTTTTCCGCTTCGACCGGCGAAATAGAGCAGCGGGATGACGATGACGACGACTGCGGTAACGGCAAGAAACAGGCGGCGCATCTACTCCTCCTCCTTGAGCGCCAGAGCCGGAGAGCTCCGGGCTATCATGACCGAGGGATAGATCCCGGCCAGGAGCGCCGCCGACAGCGACAGGACGACGGCCTGTACCAGGTACGCCGGCTCGATGGAGAGCTGCATGGTCCAGCCGAAGGAGCGCAGGTTCACCACGTAGATGAGGATCAGGGCCTCCAGTATCCCCAGGGGGAGCGACAGGAAACCTGCGATCAGGCCGATCAGCGCGGTCTCGCCGCAGATCACGCCCCAGACCTGGCGCGGCGTGAGCCCAAGCGCCCGCAGGACCGCCAGCTCCCGGGCACGCTCCACCTGCATAGCCATCAGTGCCGAGAGGATGCCGACAAAGGCTACCCCCAGGGTGAGTATCCTGAGCACGCCGGTTATGGCGAAGGTCCGGTCGAATACCTCGACGGTCGCCTGGCGCAGTTCACTGTTGGAGATCACGGTGATCCTGCTCTCCCCTCCCCTGCTCCTTATCTGCGCGGCAAGCTCTCCGGCGGTTACCCCTTCCCTGGCGTAGAAGGAGATGCCGTCGACGCTTTGATCGTTGAAGTGCTTCAGATAGGCCGAGCGGCTCATGATGATGATTCCGGTGTCGGAGCCGTAGTCGAAGATCACGCCGGAGACGGCAAAGGCGCGCTCCCCCCGGGCGGTGCGCAGGGTGACCCGGTCTCCGGGGCGCAGATGGTGTCGATAGCTGTAGGGCTCGGACAGCAGCACGGAGTCGCCCCGGCTGAAGCTCTCCCAGGCGACTTGGGGGGATCCTTCCTTGAACGGATAGTGCAGGAAGGCCGATCGGGGCAGATCGATGGAGAAGAGCTCGGTGGAGCCTTCAGGACCCTCGATGCCGACCCGGCGCGACCGGCTGAAGTTTTCCGCGCCGGGGAGCCGGGAAAGCCGCTCGACGAGCGCGGGGTCGAGCGGCGGTCGGTAGCGTCCCCCCCCGTTGTCGGCGCTTCTCACGTAGACGTCGGCCTGCAGCCAGCTTTCCAGCCAGCTCTGCACGGTGAGGCGGAAGCCTCCGACCATGATGCCGACTCCGATGCCGGCTGCCACCGCGACGACCAGCGCGGCAGTGGCAACGCCTGTCCGCGACAGCGAGAGCACCACCCCGCGCGCGGCCATTTTGCCGACCACGCCGAAAACGGCCGCCATGGCGGGACGCAAGGCCCCGGCGCAAAGGACGACGGCACCCGGAACGACCAGCGTGTAGCCGATGATGATGGCGAAGAGCCCGGCGAAGCCGCCGAAGATCCCCCCCTCCTCGAAAAGGAGCAGCCCGCCTCCCACGAGCATGAGCAGAGAACCGCACCCCGCGATGATCGGCACCCCCTTTCTGCGGCGCGCCTCGATCTGGGAGCGGGAAAGAACGGCGCGTGGCGGAGCGCCGGTCGCCTCCAGGGCAGCGGGACAGGCCGCGGCAAGCGTCGCCACGATCCCCAGAAGCGCGGCCTTGACGAGTGTGGCGGGGAGAAGCGGCACCCGGTGCACCTCCATCACGAAATAGAGGTCGTTGATGGTCCGGGTAACGAGCCGGGTCAGCCCGGCACCGAGCACGGCTCCGCAGAGAAGGCCGATCACGGTGCCGGCAAGGCCGATGAGAAAGGCTTCGCTCAGGATCATGGCGAAAACCTCCCTGCGGCTCACCCCCAGGGCGCGCAACATGCCGATCAACCGGCGCCGCCGGATCACGGAAAAGGTCATGGTGTTGTAGATGAGAAACATGCCGACCACGAGGGCGAGGAGGCTTAGCGCGGTGAGGTTCAGCCGGAAGGCGCGGGTCATCCTGTCCAGGGCGCCGGCACGGGATCCGGCGGGGATGACGGCGGCCCCGGGGGGGAGCGCGGAGCCGATTTCCCCGAGCAGCTTGGCACCGGCAGCCCCGTCGGGAATGATCAGGTCGATGCGTGAGAGCCGGCCGGTCAGGGCGAGGAGTTCCTGAGCCGTGCCGATGTCGGTGACAAGCAGCGAGGCGAGCGCGATGCGGGAGATCTCGTCCGGAGGCTCCAGAAGGCCGGCAAGGAACAGCTCATGCCCCACCCCCGCCACCTCCACGGCGAAGCTTTGCCCCCGCTTCAATCCGAGCTCCTGCGCGCTCTGCCGCAGCATCAGGGCGCTGTTCGGTCTTCCGACCAGCTCCGCGATAACCCCGGCGTCGGCGAACTGGGAGCTGAAAGTGCGGATGGGAGGCTCGGCGAAGGGGTCGATGCCGATGACTTGGAAGGTGGTGCCGGGCCTCCCTTTCAACTGCAGATGTCCGGTTACCACCGGCGCGCAGTCGCGGAAGCGCTTCTCCACACGGATTGTCGTGTAGAGTTGATCGGGGAGGCCGGCAGGCCCGCCCACCACCTGGTGAGTCGCCCTCCCCGCAACGGTCTCCGCGGCGATCCGGAAGGCGCGCTGCGCTGCCTCGTTGGCGATATCCACGGCGCTCACCACGGCAACGCCCAAAGATACCCCGACTACCGCGAGCACGGTGAGCCAGGGATGGCGCAGGACGTTTCGGAACCCGGCTCGCCAAAGGATCATGGGTTGGCTCCGGCTTCGAACCCGGTCTCGACCAGCCGCCCTTCCCTGATGGTCAGGACCCGATCGGCGAGCCTCGCCACCTCGCTGCTGTGGGTGACGAGCACCATGGTGGTGCCGGTCTGGCGCACCAGCCGCTGGAAAAGATCCAGAACCTGGCGCCCCGTCTCGGCATCGAGGTTCCCGGTCGGCTCGTCGGCAAGTACCAGCTTTGGCCGGTGGACCAAGGCGCGAGCCACGGCAACGCGCTGCTGCTCTCCGCCGGAGAGCCGGTCCGGAAAACTTTCGGCACGCTCCCCGAGCCCCACCTGGTCCAGAAGCTCCCGGGCCCGGTCGCGAAGTGCGGGGGTGAGTTTCCCGTTAAGTTCCAGGGGGAGCAGGACGTTCTCTGCAACGGACAGCGTGGGGATGAGGTTGTAGAACTGGAACACGAAGCCGATGCTGTTTCGGCGAAAGAGGGTGCGCTCCCGCTCGCTGAGACGGTTCAGCGGCTTGGCGTCGACCACCACCTCCCCCCGGTCCGGCAGGTCGATGCCGCTTAGCAGGTTCAGCAGCGTGGACTTTCCCGAACCGCTTCGCCCCAGCAGGAACACCCATTCGCCCGGGGCAATGACGAGCGATGCGTCGCGAAAGACGGTGCGCTCCCGCTCGCCTTCCCGAAAACTCTTGCAGATCCCCTTCAATTCGACCAGCGGTGCAGACATCGCAGATCCTTCTACTGGATTGATTGATAACTCTCCCCAGCCCTCAGGGCCTGCGCCCCCGACCGACGCAGCCAAGGCCTGGATGCTACGGCGGCCAAGCGGGAGAAGGCAGGGGTGAGGGCTATGAATCATGATCCCATGTCACCGTTGAAGATTTGGCAATAATTTATAAGGACAAACCAATGATAATTATATAAACTTTCCTCTGCCGGCGCAGGGATCCCTGCAGATATCGCGCAGGCAGCGCAGTGAACCCTGAGACTGGATACCTAGCGGTGATAGACGCTGAAGGGGAAAACATGCCTGAAACTTCAACGATCAGCGATAACGTCTCGGTTGGCCTGATGAAGATCGTGCGTTCCACCTTGGAATCGATCCGCGCTATGCTGGAAGACGGCACACAGACCGAGGAAACCAGGGCCCAGATTCAGCAGTTGGAACAATTGGAACAGTTACTGATGGATCAGGCAGCGAGGCTTGACGCCATCAATGCTGTTCTGGAAGAGTTCAACTACTCGGTTGCCCACGAGCTCTTTGCTCCCCTCAGGAGGATAAGCGGCTTCACCCGGGAGGTCAAGCAACGCTGTGCCGACGAGCTGGACGTCGATGGGCTAAACAATCTCGACAGCATCCTGGAATCGACACAGCAGATGAATGAGTTGATCGATGCGCTCATGCAGCTCTCCCGGGTGTCCCATCTCGAGTTGCAGCAGGTCTCTGTGGACCTGAGCGAAATCGCGAGCGCGATCGCCGATGAACTGAGCCTTACTGCACCGCAACGATCGGTGGTATTTTGCATAAAACCGCATCTCCGTGTCACGGGGGACGCCAGCATGCTAAAGATAGCGCTGCGGAAGCTCTTCGATAACGCCTGGAAGTTCACCTCGCAAAGAGAGGCGGCCCAAATAGAGTTCGGCGCTACTGAAGTCGATTCAGGCCAGGCCTTCTATGTCCGGGACAACGGCGCTGGCTTTGACATGGCGGAATCAGGAAGACTGTTCCATCCGTTCCAGCATCTGCACGATGCAGCACTTTTCCCGGGAAACGGCATCGGCCTTACCGCCGTAAAGAGGATCATCGGCCGTCATGGCGGCAGGGTCTGGGCTGAAGGGGCGCCGAAGCACGGTGCCACCTTCTATTTTACCCTCTAATAAATTTACCGCGCAGGTTCCTCCCCCTTCAACGGGGAGGTCAGGAGGGGGATGGGGGTGCTTGCCCCCATAAGGGGAGGGAGCTTTTTCGGCGTAGGATCGTCGCTAGATTGAATCAGGTCCGGTGCTGATTTCCCGCACGCGGGACTATCTACCCTTGACCGCATCGCCAGTTTCCTGACCTGCCCTCTTGAAGGCCTTGCCGGTTTCCTGCCCCGCCTTTTTGAACGCCTTACCGGTTGCTTTGCCGGCCTTCTTGACTGTTTTCCCCGTAGCAATGCCGATTTTCTTCGCCCCCTGACCGATCTGTTTGCCTCCTTCCTTGAACCCTTTCCCGATTTCCTTGCCACCTTGCCGGTAGCCGTTGTCGGCGCTGGCTGCGGTGCCCATGAAGGCGGTCAACAAAACTGCCACGAAAATGCGAGTCAGCAAATAGCATCCCATGCCATCACCCCTCCTTTTTCTGCATCATGATCTGGTTTTTACGCTCTTGTCGCTTATTGGCAAGATATTCGCCCTTTTCCGTCTCTTTCAGCTGTCGTGGATACTTCGCGGTCAGGTCGTACCAGCGACTGATCCGTTGCTCGAAGCGCTGCCCCTCCGGGTACTTTAGAGTGTCCATGTAGGTATGCAGAGCCAGGTAGTAACGAACCGTGTTGCGTTCGACCGCGCCCCTCACCCCATCTATATATACAGGTTTGCCTCCTTTGCGGGAGATGATGGTGAAACCGACCTTGTCACGGCCCAGCGTGGCGAAATAGCTTTTTATTGCCATGCGCGCCACCGAACCGTGCCTGTAGGTGTAGCTGAAATGGACCAGAGTCCTTCCCTGATCGAGCGGCACCGCTTGAAGCCTGATCCGGTGGTCCTTGGTGCGAAGCGGACCCTCGTCGGCAACAAGGGTGAGGTCGAGAAAGTCAGGCTGCTCGGAAGCGATGCGGAAATTCAGCTTGAGCGGGTATGCGTCACCGGGCAGCTGATAGTACTTGCGGCCGCTGTAGAGCGTCAACAGCCATTGATCGGCCGTTTTTTTCGAGGTGCACGCCTTGATGTTGATATGCAGCAGGGCGATCTCGCACCAGTTGGTTGGAGTGTGGAGCGCTTCTTTGACGGCATCGAAAGGGTGGTTGAAGATTCCGTACATGTCGACGCGCAGAGAGCCTTCCGCCTCTGTCGACTCCAGGTAAATCGGGGCGCCGAATTGATTCCTTTCCAGATGGGCCCTGATGGAAGGATATTTAGCGACAAGAGCACCTCCCCCGCTGGTCACGGGCTCCGCGGCGACTCCGATGCTGCACCAGAGAACGACTGCAGCCCAAAGAAAAACCCCAATGCATCGTCCGAGAAGAAACCGCGTTATGTTGATCATATGACTAGTACCTTAAGGCCTGTCGCCGTCGTGGAATTCCGGCTGCCAGCAACAGGGTACCGTAAAGTGTCGCCTTGTCTATCAGCGACGTCCTCCGCCACCGCGATGTCCGCCACCGCGACCGTCACCGCCGTCGTGATGGTGCCCGCCGTGCCAGCCGTGGTCCCAGTACGGGACGATGCAACCGGAGAGCATCATGGATGCCACCAACAGCAGAACCGACATGATGGATACTCTTTTCATGACTTGACTCCTTTGATCTTCTTACCCGGACTTGACCCGGGACCGGTCATTCAACTGCTCCGGACCAGTTGCTTCTGTGACGCCTTCTCCATCAGTATAAACTTTTGTGTTGTGTCCAGAAAGATGGTTATCATGAGTCCCCTCCTCCGGAGGGAGAGGGCGTTCCCAAGCTGGAGCTTGGCATCCTGGCGAAGCCGTTCTCGTTCCCAAGCTCCAGCTTGGGAACGTATAGCGGCAAAGCTCCAGCTCGGCATCCTGGCGAAGCGGAGCTTCGCGTACCCTTACGTTCCCAAGCTGGAGCTTGGGAACGAGATGCGACAAGCGCAGCCACGGTCCCCTTGGCTGCGACAAGCGCAGCCAAGGGGACCGTGAGATGCGATCAGCCTTTTCAAGGGGAGCTACTCGGATTCGGATACAGGGATCGGCGGCTTTTCATGTCGGCGGAAACAGATTACTAGTGGTGCTGAGGTTTATTGGCGGCGTCATCAACCGGCTCAATCTCTGCGACCGCATCATCCCACAAGCTCATCAGGATGCCAAAGACGAGGGGCCCCAGGATGAGGCCAAGCAGGCCCATCATCACCACGCCGCAGATCGCGCCCAGCACAACGGCCAATACGGGGATATCGCTGGTTGCTCCGATGGCCAGCGGACGTATGGCATTATCGGACATCCCGACGAAGATGAGGCACCAGAGCGCGAGGAGAATCGCCGTGAGATAAGCACCGTTGAGGGCGATCAACGCGACGAGCGGGACCCATACGATGGCGGTACCGACAACCGGTATCAGCGCCGCGATAGCCGTAAGAGCGCCGCAGAAAATAGGGGCCGGCACACCCGCGACCCAGTAGCCCAGACCAGCTATCACGCCTTGAATACAACAGGTGAGGATGGTGCCGACCACCACTGCGGTGGTAATCGAGCGGATCTCGCTTGCGTAGCGCTTTGCTTTTTGCCGGTTGGGAGCAAGACGCTCGATGAAGGTGTCGACCACCCTCTCGCCATCGCGGTAGATGAAAAAGAGCACGAAGAGCGCAACTGCAAGGGTGAAGAGGAAGTCGAAGAGATTTTTAGCCACGTTCCCCGCGGCGTTCAGGATATAGGTGGATCCGCCGGAGGCAACTTTTGCACTCATTCCCGCCAGGTCTATGCCGTAGGTCTCCATCATGGAAATGATCGTGTTGATCAGGGGGATTTGGCTGAGGGTGCTGGCCCCCGTCCTCGAAATGGTGGCGATGAGTTGCTCAACCTGCTTATACCACTCGCCGGCGTTTGTCGCGGCCGTGATGACCAGGCCGGCCGTGGGGAGTATGAAGCAGATCGTTATGGCGAGAACCATGAGCCCGGCAGAGCGGCCCGGGCGATCGGGATGCCGTCTGTGCAGACGGGCATGGTGCGGTATCGTGGCGATGCCGATGATCAGTGCCCAGGCGATCGGCTTGGCGATCGGCGCGGCAAGCACGGCAAAAAGGCCAATGGCAGCGGCGGTGGCAAGGGCAGCCAGCACGCTCAGGTACACTTTCTTGTCCATGTCTTTTCCTCTTGGAAGTTGCGGAGATTGGTCGATCAGGCTTCCTTCACTCAGCAGCGTGGCCCGGCTGCGTTATGGCAGTCGGCACATTCCCCCCTCTCCCTAGCACCACTGCCATTAAGTCAAGGTCGGTGCTAATTTCCCGCACGCTGTACAAGCCCCCTCTCCCTTGACTTGTCAGCCGTAGCCTTGGCGAAGGCTGAAGGGGGAGGGACCTGAACAGCGGAAGATAAGCGCTCTCTTCTGAAAGTCACAGCAATAGATTAATCCCACGCGCAAATTGTCCCCTCCCCCGGAGGGGGAGGGCTAGGGAGGGGGAGCCTCGCCAGTTCTTCGCAGAAGCCGCTGGCTTCCCCCCTCCCGACCTCCCCCCTCCGGGGGGAGGAGAGTGAGCAGGGCCTAGCTAAGATGAACTTTGTATCCGACAAAGCGCCGCAGAGCGGGGTCAGGTGCTGATCAGGTAGCTTATGGCACTGCCCCCACTCTCCGTCTTTCAAAGGGGGAAGTGGTAGTTACCGACGTTCTGAAGAGTAGTGCTAATCCGGTTGCCAAAGGCTTCAGCGAGGGGTCTCGAGCTTACGCTGATCCGCAGGAGACACGGTTTTTGCACCTTCGGGCTGAATGGACTCCTCGGTCTGAAAAGGAAGCCGGTCATGGCGCTCGTTGGTCAACTTCGGCGCCTCCTCGACGACCTGCCAGTTTTTCCCGACCGGGACGGAGAGAGTTTTGGGCGCTTCAGGAGGCGAAGACGGTTGCTTGGCTTCAAATATCGTGCACGAGCAGAGAAGTAAAAGACCAAGGGAGAGAGTTGAGGCGACAGTGTATTTCATGACAGACTCCTTGCAATAGATCGAAGCTTCTTCGACAAACTGGATCCGGCTGCGCGCTTCCCCGGCCCCCCTGATACCCGCCCCGGGACATGTACCAGTTTGCCCGCTTCATACCCATAACAATACCAAGATGTTGGCTTAATTAATAGAGTTGATTTGGCATTCTGGTTAAAGCCCCGGAGGTTTGGTCCATCCGTGCTGATCCTCAACCCGGCTCTTTGTCTCCAAAGCGTGCTCCGATCAGGGCTTTTTGGTCAGTCGCCGGAAATGTCCGGCATTTTTGGTATCATCATCTCTGGCTCCACTTTCATTGGCAGCTTAAGCTCTACGACCTGCCTCGGAGTAGATAATGGCAAAAATCCCCGCCCTGTCAACGGCACTCCTTGTGATCCTCCTGGTAACTGCGGCCACCGGCGTCGCAAAAGCGCAACAGATTCCACCGTTTCCCGTAGCATCCACTGAGTACAGTTTCCTCGTCGGCTACGGCATCACCCATCGCGGGCTCGGAGAGACCCGCACCGAGGTGCAGACCGTGGATTTCGTCGGCAGGTTCGGCTATTTTCTCAGCGACGAGTTTGGCGTTGGCTGGTACCGAGGGCAGTTCGAACACGTGCTGGAGCTTCCGATCCACCTGGTGGTCGATCCCAAGACTCGCGTCATGATCGGGGGGAACCTGCTCGCCAAATGGAATTTCACCGGCCTGGTCGACGATCGTCTCCTTCCCTATCTCTTCGCCGGTGGCGGTCTGTTGTACGTCGATCTCGGCCTCCCCAGCATGGGGAGCCGGCTCGATTTCTCCTACGGCGGCGGAACCGGCCTTCAGTACCTGGTCCGTGAGGACATGGCTATCTCTGCCGAATACCGCTACCACCACATCTCCAACGCGAGCACCGCTCAACCCAACGAACCGCTCAACTCGAGCAAATTGCTGTTCGGCATCTCCCTTTTCCGCTGACCTATGGACTCTCGCCCGCAATCCGTGCCGCACACCATGATCGGGCAGGTGCAGATTGGGTAAAGGCCGTATCGGCGTGAACCCCAACACCGCCACTATCAGGTAGCGTGCTTATGAGAAGTTACAGCAATGGTTTCGACCCGACGCTAAGCTGTCCCCTCCCCCGGAGGGGGAGGGCTAGGGAGGGGGAACCCTATCAGTTCTTCGCAGAAGCCGCACTCATCCCCCCTCCCGACCTCCCCCCTCCGGGGGGAGGAGAGTGTGCAGGTGCCTGGCGAAGAGGAACTTTGTCTCCGACTGAGTGCAGCCTCGGGGAAGCTGCCGCCGTTGCAGCGTAGCGTGCTAATCGGGTGTTAAATCACAGTGGGTCGGGGGAGTTTGCCCGGGGTGCCATGAGAGCCGCGGGAGGTGGCCGGACGGCAGGCGCATCGGCATGGCAGGTTTAAAAACCCTTGAAATCGGCAAGCGGAAGGATGGTGAAACCTTCCAGGATAGGCGTCACTGCGGAATCCTCAACCGGCTGATTGATCTCCGGTTCCTCGAAGGTGATTTTTACCGTAGCACCGAAACTGCTCCCGATAACGATCGACTCGGGAAAGGCGACGCCGTTTACGTTGCGGTAATCGTGGTAAATCACCTCATCGCCCTGTTTCGAGACCTTGCGCTGGACCAGCCCGTTGTCGTCGAAAAAGAACCGGTCTCCTGATGCCGTGGTCAGCTCCCTGCTTCGGGCCGAGACCCCTTCAGCCGGAGGGGGCGCTGCCACTACCCACTTCATCATCCCCAGGCCTTTGAGCGCGCTTGTTTCCGGGAGTTCCGACAACAATCCGCTGTAGGCAATCTGACGGGAAGGTATCAAACAGGTGAGCCGGTCGGTGTCGCTGAACACCTCGAGCACGGTAAGTCCGAACGGAGAGAGCACCGCCATGTGAAAGCGGTCCGGTTGCTTGAAGATCAGGAAACCGCGGCCGCCGGTGCTGCGTTCCCCGGACTTGGCGGTAATGCCGATGGAGGATTGGAGCGTCTCCACCTCCCGGCCTGGAACGATGCCGGTGAGCGGCCTTTGGGCCGTGGCGCAGGCGGAGAAAGAAACAAGGAACAGCAGCAGGATGGTGTTTCTGGAAAAGATGGATAGGCGCTTTGGAGACACAGAAACCTCACGGTGGAAAGCACACGAAATGAATTTCGGGAACAATAACATCATCGCAAGAAACTTCCACACAAAAACTTGTCCAACATATCGCCAGTGTTCCACCTGGATCTCCCCTCCCCCCGCCCCTCCCTTGATGGGAGNNTAACTTAATGGCAGTGCTCCCCAACCCTCCCCCATCAGGGGGGAGGGGGCTTGGCAGATTGCGAAAGAATGGGCCGAATCGGGTTTTCAGGCTTCATTCGATGCGAAAATCCTTATCCTGCAGCCCTACATTGCGCCGATACTTATCGAATGACAGGACGGTCCGATCCTTGTTGCGCTCGTCAATGACGATTCGGCTGATGGTTCCCTCAGAGTCAAATCTCAGCGTCAGTTGCTTAACCGACCCCTTTCCCTTGGGAAAGAGCTGCATGGTCCAGAGTCTCCCGAGGCGCTCAGCCTTCACGTCCACCCCCTCGGGAAGCCGGTTCACCGGCTTGGCGAGGAAGGCGAACCATTTGTTCAGCCCCTCTTCCGGCGGCAACACCACCCTGTCGGTCACCCCCTGGTCCGTGAGACGGATGGTCATCACGTTGTCCTTCAAAAGAAGCCGGCTCCCGTGAGGGGGATAGAGTTCCATGAAGAAGGTGTCGGGTTTTTTGAACCTTACCACCCCCCTGGAAACGATCTTATGTTTCATCAGGGCCAACTGCTTTTCTTGCGTGATCTCGGCGGTGAAGTCGGTGGCCCCGGCGAAGCCCCCCTTGAGAGTCTCCAGTGCCTCAAGCGCCAGATCGCCTGCAGCATGGGCCGCCGTGGTAAGAGCTAATGCAATCAACAAAAGCAGCAGGAGTGTCTTTCTCATATTATCAATCCCATTACCATCTCCAATCTATTCACCTCCCCCCTTTGCAAAGGGGGGGCGGGGGGGATTTCAGCAGCGTGGGCAACTGTGAGAAATCCCTACCCTATAAATCCCGGTAAGCGCCCTTTTCCAAAGTGGGACTTCCCAAGCGTGAGTATAGCGGAGGCTATCACCTTCCCATCTTCCCGCACCTCCCCTTCTACCTGGATCAGTCGTCCGAAATTTCTCACGATGCGCGAGTACACCGAAAACCTCGCCTTGGGCCGGACCTCGGCGGGGAGTACCACCCGCTCGAAGGCCGCCAGCACCCCCCCCTCCCCTTCCTGCGCCCCTGCGGCGATGCCGCCCAGCTGCGCCATCGCCTCCACGAGTAAAATCGGCGGGAAATACCCCCCGGCGGTCACGGTAAACTCCCCGGTTGCGGCCACCCCGGGTTCCAGGGCGAGGATCGTGTCGATGAAGAGAAACGGCGGCCGGTGGGGCAGATAGGCAGACGGATCAGGATTGAACAGGATCGCCTCCGCAAAGACCGATCGTATAATAGGGGCCTTCCGGCGAGGCGGCCAGGTGCAGACCGGTGCCTCCCGGTTTGAGCGTGAGGACGAGGGCGGCCAGGGCGAGGCCGCCCATGGCAAGCGAGCGGCCAAGAATCGGGGCGATGTCGAGCCTTGGGGTTGCCGGCAGACGATTCAAAAGCGACTGGTCCAGGCTCGCCGTTCCTGACAAGGAAACCGTGTCGGCCAGGTCAGGCCCGGGTATCAGCCGTTCGAACGCTTCATCGGGGGCGCTCGGGGAGATTCTGCCGATGGTTCTCACGCGTCCCACGCGGGCCAGGATCTGCGCATCGCGGCTGCGGGCATGCCCCCCCTTTTCCAGGACCAGGATGCCCGCACCCTCACCGAAGCCGGCACCGAAGCTGCGCAGCTGTCCCATCGCCTTGAAACTCCTGAGCATGGCAGGAAAGAGCTCGTCCACTCCGCCGGTCAGGATCACATCGGCCCGATCCTCCTCCAGAAAACGCCTTGCCATGTCGAAGGCCGACTCGGCGGAACAAAAGCGCTGGATGATGGTGACGTTGGGGCCTTTGAGCGTGTGCTCGATGGAGGCGTTGCTTGCCGAGGCGTTCGGCACGATGTTGGGGAAGAGCATCGGCACCAACCCTTCGGCGCCCGAGGTGAAGTAGCCGCGCAGGAATTCCTCGGCATTGGCGATGCCGCCGAATCCGCAGCCGAGGACGACGCCGATCCGAGTGGCATCGAGGGAACCCGGGGCGATGCCGGCGTGTTTGAGAGCCATCCCTGAGGCTACCACCGCGAGCAGGCTGCAGCGGTCGAATTTGCGCGCCTTTAGCGGCGGCATGAAATCGGCGGTCCGAAAAGCCTCGGCCTTGGCCCAGAAGTGGCCGCTCTCTCCGAGGATCTGCTCGGGAACCGGCTTCAGCAGGCTTTCTCCACGCTCAAGAGCCTCCCGCAGCGGATCGATCCCCACTCCGGCTGCGGAGATGGCGGCGAGGCCTGTGATGACGATGTCGTTTTCTGCTCGGTTCACGGGGTGACCTCCTTACGCGCTCCGCGCTTCCATGTGACAGTAGGGTGGGCCGTGCCCACCGTCAGAAATAACCGGACAGAGCCCCTGCTACCTATACGCAGATCTGCCATTAATCAGCTCTTGCCATCACCAGGCAGGTGGTATTCCCGCCAAAGGCAAAGGAGTTGGATAGGGCAAGCCTCGCGGCGGATCTCCTGAGACCCTGGTGACAGTAATCGAGGTCGCAATCGGGATCGGCTCCCCGGAAGTTGAGGGTCTGAGGGACGATCTGCTCCTTGAGGGAAACGATGGTCGCCATCGCCTCGACGGCACCCGCAGCTCCCAGGCAATGGCCGGTGAGCCCCTTGGTTGAAACGAGCGGCACGTATGGCGCCCGAGCGCCGAAAACGAGCTTCATCGCCTTCGACTCCACCATGTCGTTCAGGGGTGTTCCGGTACCGTGGGCATTGACCCAGCCGACCTCCTCGGCCGGAAGGCCCGCGCGATAAAGCGCCTGCCTCATTAGCCTCGCCGCATCTGCCCCCGAGGGGTCTGGTGCCGTCATGTGATAGGCCTCGCCTCCCACGGCATATCCTGCAATGTAGCCGTGGATCTGCGCCCCGCGTCTCTTTGCCTCGGCTTCATCCTCAAGGACCAGAAAGGCCGCCCCCTCCCCGAGCGAGATCCCCTGACGACCCAGGCTGAAAGGGGAGCAGGGGGCGGGATCGACCACCTTGAGCGAATTGAAACCGGAGAAGGTGAGCAGGCTAAGACAATCCGAACCGCCGCAAAGTACCGCCCTCAGCCTCCCGGTGGCAACGAGATCGGCGCCCCAGCCGATGGAGCTTGCCGAAGAGGAACAGGCGGTGGTAATACTGCTCTGGTATCCGCACAAATTGTAGCTCTCGGCGATGGTCGTGGCGGTGCGGTCAGGTAGCAGCCCGCGCAAAAGGGAGGGATTTCCCCTCCGGCCGGCGAGAGTCTCTCTCAGCCACTCTTCAGACTCGAGCATCCCTGAGGCTCCCGCTCCCATGGAGACACCGATGTCGTAAGGGGAATAATGGCTCGCGGCACCGCTGTCGCGCAGCGCCTCGCCCGCTGCGATGACCCCGAACTGGTCGACCCGGGACATCTTGGCGGCAACCCTTCCGGGAAAAAAGGCGAGCGGATCGAAGCCTTGCAGCTGTGCCCCGATGCCCGAGGGGAAGTGTGCGACGTCGAACAGGTCGACCGGACCGATGGCGCTGTTGCCGGCAAGAAGCGCCCGGGTAAAGGAAGGGACGTCCTTCCCGGCGGCAGAGAAGATGCCAAGCCCTGTTATTGCTATTCTTTTTCCTATGGCAGCTCTCATGATACCCTCGACAAATCCTCCCCCCTTTGAAAAACCGGGGGTCGGGGCAGCGTTGTCCGGTTACATCCTCGCAGTCGCGCAGTCCCCCCTCTCCCTAGCCCTCTCCCACCAGGGGAGAGGAGACTGTAAGCTCCCCTCCCAGGGGGGACTGTAAGCTCCCCTCCCAGGGGGGACTGTAAGCTCCCCTCCCAGGGGGGACTGTAAGCTCCCCTCCCAGGGGGGACTGTAAGCTCCCCTCCCTTCGATGGGAGGGGCTGGGGGAGGGTGCAAGGCGGTGCTTTGAAGGCTGGAAGCCAATACATCGCTATTCTGCTCAGATAACGCCGCCGTCAACGACCAGACACTGGCCGGTGATGTAGGAGGCGCGCTCCGAGGCGAGGAACGCAACTACCTCGGCCACCTCCTCAGGGCGGCCGATGCGGCCTAGCGAGGCGCTCTTCACGATCTTTTCGACCATGCCGGGCTTCATCGCCGTGATCATCTCGGTATTTATCAGCCCCGGCGCCACCGCATTGACCCGGATCCCCATGGGACCGAGCTCCCTGGCCAGCGACCGGGTAAAACTCAGCGCCGCTCCCTTGCTGGCGGCGTAGTTGGCCTGCCCCGCTGTCCCGGACAGGGCGGAAATCGAAGAGATGTTGACGATCACCCCGCTGCGCCTGGTTATCATCTTGCGTGCCCCCCACTTGCAGCAGTAAAAGAGCGGGTACAGATTGCCGCGCAGCACCGCGTCCCAGTCCGTGTCGGACATCATCGGAAGGTAGCCGTCCCGGATGATCCCCGCGTTATTCACCAGGACGTCGATGAAGCCGGCTTTGGCCGCCGTATCTATCAGGGCCTTCGCCCCCTCGGAGCTTGCCACGTCTGCCTTGACCGTGCGGATCGAGCCGGGCAGAGCGGCCGCGTGTTCGGTCAATTCGAAGGCAGCGGCGTCGTTACTTAGGTAGGACGCCGTGACCTGCGCACCGAGGCTCGCGAAATGGAGGGAGATGGCCCGGCCGATGCCGCGCGTGCCGCCGGTGACGATAACGGTTTTGTCCTGGAATTCCATGGTCGCTCCCCGTAACGGTGATCACATCGGCCTGATCCGGCTGCGCCCCAGGCGCTTCAACTGCTTCCACATCGGGCCGCGCACCGGGAAACGGCGCAGGGCGTCGAGCATGGCGTCGCTCATGTTCAGCTCCATGCCGGGCGCCACCCAGTTCTTGCGCGCCAGGGCCCGTGCGGCGACCATCTCGCACAGGGTGTCCCGGATGGCGGGCGCGAGGTAGAAAACGGGCTCCAGCAGCACGGTGTCGGCCGTGATGATGCCGTCGCTTATGGCCTGCCGGTGCAGCGGGGTCCCGGGAAAGATGCGGATGCCGGTCAT
>DNRQ01000191.1:24846-46259 GCA_003499925.1 Geobacter sp. | reverse complement strand
GACATCGGCGGCGGCACCACCGAGGTCGCCGTGATCTCGCTGGCCGGCATCGTCTACACCAAGAGCGTACGGGTGGGGGGCGACAAGATGGACGAGGCGATCGTCCAGTACATAAAGAGAAAGTACAACCTGCTGATCGGCGACCGTATGGCGGAGCTGATCAAGATTGAGATCGGCGAGGCGTACCCGGGGACCGAGCTGCTCCATATGGAGGTGAAGGGGCGCGACCTGGTGTCGGGGATACCCAAGACCACCGAGATCGACTCCAACGAGATCCGCGAGGCGCTCTCCGAGCCGGTCACGGCGATCGTCGACGCGGTGCGCAACTGCCTGGAGCGCACCCCTCCCGAACTGGCAGCCGACCTGGTGGACAAGGGGATCGTGCTGGCCGGCGGCGGGGCGCTGCTGCGCAACCTGGACGTCCTTTTGCGCGAGGAGACCGGGCTGCCGGTGGTGACCGCGGAGGATCCGCTTTCCTGCGTCGTGCTCGGTTCCGGCAAGGTGCTGGACGAGCTGGCGCTGTTGCGCAACGTCGCGGTAAGCTCGTAGGCTGATCCTTGCAGTGCGTCCGGCTGCGACAGCCTTAAGGTACTTATCATGACAGATGCCACCATAGACGTCGTCATACCGGTCTGGAACAGGCCCGAAGAGACCCGCAACTGCCTGGTGAACCTGATCAACAACACGCCTGTGGCGCGCTTCATCATGGTCGACAGCGGCAGCGAACGGGACACCGAGAGGCTTTTGCAGGAGTTCGCCGACGGGCTCGACGACCGGGCGCTTCTGATGCGCGACG
This sequence comes from Geobacter sp., assembly GCA_003499925.1. Taxonomy (GTDB): domain Bacteria; phylum Desulfobacterota; class Desulfuromonadia; order Geobacterales; family Geobacteraceae; genus Geomonas. Next base: position 45,463 of record DNRQ01000191.1, on the reverse strand, counting down.
ACGCCAACATCGGCTTCGTCCGCGCGGCGAACCGCGGCTTCCGGAGGTCGGAGGCCCCCTACCTCGCCCTGGTGCGCAACACCACCCAGGTCCGCGCCGGCTGGCTGGAGCCGCTGCTCGCGTTCGCCTCGGCGCATCCGGAGGCGGGGATCCTGCTGCCATGCCTCAGCACCGGCGAGAACGGCTGCCGCGGGGCGCTGGAGGTGGCCAGCGCCTCCTTTGCCGCCATGGTGATCACCAGGGGGCTCTACCAGGAGATCGGCGGCTTCGACGAGGGGATGGACGGAGGGATCTGGTGCCTGAGGGATTACACCCGTCGCGCCTGTTCCAAGGGTTTTCTCAGCTACCGGGTGCCGGGGCCCGCGGTCGGCTATCAGGAAGAGGTGCAGTTCGGTTCGGAGCGCCGGCGGGAGGAAAACCTGCAGCGCACCCTTGAGCTTTTCAAGGGGCGCTGGGGCGACGGTAAAAGCTACGCGATCCACGTTCCCAAGGGAGCGGATCTCAATCTGTTGAAGCAGAAGCTCGACTGGCTCCTCAAAGGGGCGCGTCACGGCGACAGCTACAGCGTCATGATGCCGGCGCTGCTTTGCAGGGAGGCGCAGCAGGCGGGATACGACCTGCTGCACGAGAACATCGCTTTGCTGCCGCTGCCGCGCCTGGCGGTGGACGCCGGCAGGCGGCGCGTCTTCGAGCGGGTCGTCGCCCGGAACCCGGGGACCGTTGCCGTGGCGGCGATCGACGGGATCGCCTTTCCCTGGAGCCAGAGCTATCTCTCCTTCAGCGAACTGAGCGAAAGGATCAGGCTGGGCTATCCGGAGTAGCGCCGACCCCTGAGGCGGTTGTCACCCCCCATCCCCACCCTGTCCCTCCCCTTGAAGGGGAGGGGACGCCGGGGCTCCGGTACTCGTTGCCAAACTCCGGCTTTGCGGCCTGACGAAGCGGAGCTTCGAGCACGCATTGCGTTCCCAAGCTGGAGCTTGGGAACGAGATGGGGGAGCTTGGGAACGCAGTTAATATGTGGGCGGGGTCCCTGGCATTTCCGTAGGAGGGTAGATGATTAAAGAGATAGCATGCCAGCTGGAAAGCCACCGCGAGGTGATGACGGCCATCGAGAGGGAGCTTGCTCCCGCCATCGCCGGCACGGTTTCGCTCCTGGTGGACGCCTTCAGGGGGGGGAACAAGCTCCTGGTCATGGGCAACGGCGGCTCGGCTGCCGACGCTCAGCATCTGGCAGCGGAGATCGTCGGGCGCTTCAAGCTGGAGAGACGGGCGCTCCCCGCCATTGCACTCAGCACGGACAGCTCCATACTGACCGCGGTCGGCAACGATTACGGCTTCGAGCAGATCTTTTCCCGCCAGGTCGAGGCGCACGCGGCGCCAGGGGACGTGGTGATCGGTATCTCCACCAGCGGCAATTCGCCCAACGTCCAGCTGGCGCTGGAGGTCGCGGCGCAGCGGGGGTGTCGCACCGTCGCCCTGCTCGGCAAGGACGGCGGGAGCATCAAGGCGGTGGCCGAGCTTCCCCTCGTGGTGCCGAGCCACGACACTCCGCGCGTCCAGGAAGGGCACATCGCCATCATCCATATCGTCTGCGATCTTGTGGAGAAGGCGCTCTTCCTGCCGACGGGCCAGGAGATCTGAGGTAACATGGGCAAGAGAAAAGCGGTATTCCTGGACCGGGACGGCACCATCAACGTCGAGGTGCAGTACCTGAGCCGCGTCGACGACTTCCAGTTCATCCCCGGGGTCCCCTGGGCGTTGAAGCGCCTCAAGGATGCGGGATACCTCCTTGTGGTGGTGACCAACCAGTCCGGCATCGGTCGCGGCTATTACGACGAGGCTGCGCTGCAGTCGATTCATGACCACATGCACGCGGACCTGGCCACCTTCGGCGCCGCCATCGACGCCTGCTATTTCTGCCCGCACCACCCCGAACACGCAACCGGTGACTATCTCAAGGATTGCGACTGCAGGAAACCGCTGCCGGGGATGCTGCAGCAGGCGGCCCTGGAGCTGGACATCGATCTGGCCGCCTCCTTCATGATCGGCGACAAGCTTGCCGACGTGGAGGCGGGGATCAACGCCGGCTGTACGCCGCTCCTGGTGCTGACCGGCTACGGCAGCGACCATGCGGCGAGCCTTCCTGAAGGAGTCGAGGCGTACCCGGATCTGCAGATGGCGGTTGACGCGATTCTGGCCCCGAATAAGGGGGGGGAGGAATAGCTTCCCTGGCGCTCAGGTCGCATCTCGCCAGCAGATCCCCGCTGAACCCTCCGGCCATGGCCTAGGTGCCGGCAGCACCGAGCCGGTCGTTGTCGTACCAACCTTCCCTTAGCAACACCTTCAAGGAGATCCCATCCTATGGAGCCCTTCTACCGGATCATCCCCGACGCAGACGAAGCCATTCCGACCCTGATTCTCACCCGCAAGACCGGACGCATCCCCAGAGGCAAGTATGGCTTCGTGGAGTATTACTGCACCGACCCGGATTGCGACTGCCGCCGGGTGCTGCTGATCGTATTCAACGAAAAAGTGAAGCAGAAGGCGGTGATCAGCTTCGGCTTCGATCAGCAGGGACCCATGGCCGGGCCTTATCTGGATACTGCCAACGATCAATCGCCCTATGCAGCTGAACTGCTGGAGTTCTTCGTCCAATCGCTCAATCGCGACCCCGAGTGGCTCGATCGCCTGTACCGGCAGTATCGTCAGGTCCGTGAAGTGGTCAACGGCGGGCCCTATCGCGGCAAGCCCTTTCCGAAACCGGGGAAGCTCTTCTACCAGGTGATGCAGCCTCCGGACCTGGAGGCGGAAATCGAGCAGTCGCTGAAACAGCTGAGGGGATGCTCCAGGGGAAGCGCCTCGACTCCGAAAACGGTGAAGCGGGGGCGGACCGCCCCGCCCGGCTTTGCCGAGGAGGCAGCGCCCGGGGAGCGCAGGTCGGCCGGTGCGGCGCCGAAAGGGATGGCCTATTTCATCGAATGCTACGCAAAGGCCGGCACCACCGGTCCTATCGGGGACCTTTTGGCGCTTCAAAATGAACTGCAACATTACCTGTTTGGAAACAGCGGGGCGGGCGAGGAACTGGCTTCGCTCCTGCCGGCGATCTGTCAGCAGTCGCCTGAGGACGACGAGAAAATCGAGGCGGGGCTGCGGCTTTTATACGATACGCTGGAGTTTTTCCGGATTGAGCTGGAGGATCGCCGGCCGGGCGCGAAACAGCAAATGGAAAGGCTGCAAAAGGCACTGGCGCGGCGTATCTACTTCGAGAACGAGGACCTCGATCTCTGCGCTGCGGTCTCCAACACCCTTTTGTACAGCGGAGTGGAGGTTCTCCCCGTGCTGCGTGAGGCGAACTCCAAGGTGATGGCGGCGGGCGCCGCCCGGCTGGACCTGCATGAACTCCCCGGAGAGGAGATCATGGCCGGCATCACCAGAAGCATCGAGTCGATGGGGCTCAGCTCGCCTTTCGAAGGGGTCCAGGCGATGCTGGAGCTGTTCGCGCTGAACGAGCCGGAGCTCCAGACGGCGCTGATAGCCGAGATGCTCGACGCGGAGAACCCGACACTGCGGGAAATGTCGGCCTTGATGCTCTTCAGCCCCGATCCGGAGGTCCGTCTGGGGGTATCGCAACTGCTGGCGGCGGGAGAGGGTCGCAACATCACGCCGGACACCCTGCGACGGCTGATAGTTTCCCGCAACTGGTTTCCCGAAGAGATCAGGAGAAATATCGATCAAGCGATAACCTCTGCCCGCAGGGCGCGCGTCGAGTGTGCTCCGCTTGCCAAATCCCCCGCCATGACGGTCCATGCCTCCCCGGTCGACGGCAGCGGCGCGCAGTCGTTTCAAGTCGTGGTACGCGACGGCAAAAGTCATTACAGCTGCTCGCTGCTGCTCAAGCAGGGGGTAGGGGTGGCAGATGCCTTCGTGATAAGCTTCAAGAGCAAGCGCGAACATGCCGATTTCCTCGCCCTCCTGAGCCGGGAGGCCTTCTTCCTTTCCTCATCTCCGGAATATCTCGACCAGCGCATCTGTCAAGCCCTAGCCGATGGGATACGCCAGGGACACCCGCCGAATTACTGGCTGGTCCGGATCGCCGAGTTGCTGGGGAGCGATCGCTGGAATGCGACACCCCTGGATGCGGCCGGCCAGCTGGGTCAGTTTCGCAAGGAGCTGGCATCGGGTCACCCGACGCTCCTTTCCGAGCGGGAGTACTTCGCCTCACTTGAAGAGTCGGCCGGGTGGCACGACTTCGAGCCGATCTTCTCTTCCTGGTTCGAGGACGACGACTCGATTCACCGGGAGATCGAGGCGTCGCGGGGTAACAGGAAGGCGATAACCGCCGCGGCGGCCGTTGAGCGGATACTGACCGTGGTGCTGGAACAGCGGCGGGACGCCTGGCTGGAGCGGCTGCTGTTCGACGCCCTTTGGCTCAAGTCCTCTAAGAAGGGCCCGTTCGCCTGGCACCGGCTGTTCCATGTGGCGAGCGCCGTTGCCGATCGGAATATCCCTCTCAGGGAAATTCCGCTGATGCTCCGCATCGCGCAGCTTACCTTCGAGGTCTACCTGGAGCGCAAAAAGAGCGGCAGGCAGAAGTTTGCGGCTGTCAGGTGACCGGTGTTGCCTATATCTCCCTGAGGCTCCCCGCCTCACCCCCGCTCTCCATGCTCAGCGCCTCAAGCTCCTCCTCGAGATGCCCTATCATCTCGCCTACCTGCTCCAGATAGAGCGCCGGCGGATTGACCAGACCCCGCAAGGTGGAATCGAGCCGCCTTGCCGCGGAGATGCTCGCCTTGAGCGGTGCCAGAGGATTCACCTCCTCACGCAGGGCCGCTACCTCCTTGTATTTCTTCAACACCGTCGGGTGGCTCCGCTCCTCCTCCACCACGCTTTTCCTCAGATCGCCGTACTCCTCCTCGGAAAACCCCTTCTCCTCCTTTGCCTTGCGCAGCAGATCGATCGAGCGGTAGTCGGGCAGCGGCTTCAGATCCTCCCGCGTGCTCAAAAGCTGGGGTTCCTCCTTCTCCATGAACCGGTAGGCCATGGTCAGTTTCTCGGCGGTGCCGCGCTTGATCCTGATTTCCTGCACGCAGTACTCCTCGAAACTCTGGTAGCCCCATTCCCGGAAACGTCCCTTCGAGCTCACCTGGAGCAGCTTCTCCCCCAGCTCGACCCAGGACGATTTGAATTGTTTCGCCTTGTCGAGCACTTCGTATCGATCCGAGCCCGGCTCCAGCCGCTCCATGATGGTTTCTATGTGCCGCTCGCTGCTGGATTTAGGTGTCTCCGGCATCCTTGTACCTCCGTTGCCGCGGCGCCTTTCCGACGCCCGGCGGTCTTGGGAAATTAGCAGAATCGATCCGGTTTTAGAAGTTATTTGTCTTGGATATAGCGTCGAATCGCGTTAGAATTTCCCAGTCCGACCAGGAGTAGAATAGCCGACAAGGGAGAAACCATGGAGCAACGTCTGACGGATATGGAAATGCTGATCATGCACCAGGGGCATGTCATAGAGCAGCTAAATGAAGTGGTCACCGGGCACCAAAGCAGCATCGATCAGCTGACCAAGGAGTTGAGGATCATCAAGGAGCACCTCCAGGGGCTGGTCTCCTCCGACAACAGGCTCCCCTCCGAAGAGGAGCCCCCTCCGCATTACTGATCTCGAGCACCGGTTTGAAAGGAGTCTTTGATGTCTGTCGAGCCCGGGCGTTACCGGCACTACAAGGGAAATTACTACCAGGTGATCGGCACCGCCCGGCATAGCGAGACCGACGAGCTGCTCGTGGTCTATCGTCCACTCTATGGGGAGCGCGGACTCTGGGCCCGGCCGGAGGCGATGTTCGAGGAAAATGTCACCGTTGACGGTCTTTTGCTGCCGAGATTTGCCAGATGTGAGGATGAGTGAATTAACCCCAAAGGAGCTGTTTTCTCTGCGTGCTTCGCGCCTCCTTGCCTTCTTTGCGCAACAGGCTATGGGCATCTGGCAGCGGCGGATGAACCTGCCCCGCTAGCGATTGTCAGAACCCTCTCCCGAATAGAGGGCGAAATGCCGGTCGGTGGTATTCTTGTATCCCTTATATAACTTCATCGCTAACAGGTTGATGAGAGAATCGGTAAAGCCGTTCAGGAAAGCATAACTGTTGTTGTCGCTCATATGGTGCCTTGCATGGTGCCGTTTTGGCAACAACAGTCCAATGCGCGCCAGAAAAATTGCCACCGGCGAGTTCGAGGTGTGGCACAGGTAATGGGAAACTTCGGCAACTGAAGACAGTATCCCGACATAGACCAGGATATGCATGGCAACGGGATTCGGTTCGGACGCTCCAAGTAACAGTGAGACAACAAGGAGATAGCCGATGAGCCATACTTTGGATCCGGTCTCGTTGAAGTATACGAGCAGAAGAGGATTTGTCCTGTACATCGGTTTCTTATGGTGCAGATGAAAGTTGGCAATAAAAGGGCCGGCGATTGAATCATACCTGTCGTTGTTATCCATGTACATGTGGACCAGCCCGTTTACAAAGTCGGTGACGATATAGGCGATAACTATTGCTACTACCTGCCAGGCTGCACCTATAGGGATCAAGATTATCTGGTACAGTAAATATATCTGCAGGGAGACGTTTACGGTTGAAACCAACCTGCCTGACAATCTATAAATGCCCTTCCTCGTATACAACTCCATAGCGCAGTTGAATTGCCTCTGTTTTAGCTCCATATCCAATGTGATGACTCCCTAGTACAGTAACTGAACGACGTTGAACTCTCCCTTTACTCCATTCTCAACTCTCAACTCTCAACTCTCAACTCTCAACTGATGCGTCACCTCCCACTCGGCTGCCGGCCCGGGGACGAGGCGAAATAAGGGGTGAGGATCAGGGCGTGAAATCGATTCGATGCCGGCGAGCCATGACGGTGCCCGAAGTCGCAGTTTCTCCTTCAGATGCGCCCATTCGTAATCGAGCTGCCCCAGCGTTGTTACCATAACTTCCGCAGAGTGGGTAGAGGCGATTTTCGATCTATCGAAGCGGTAGCCACGCAGCATTGACTCGGAGTACACACCTTGCAGGTAGGACGCTATCGACCCTGCCGGGGAGGTAGATTGCCGGAACCGGATCAGTTGTGGATGGTGGAGGTAGCCGAAGGTACGCCCCTGGAGAACCGCCTGAGCCAACAGTGCTTCGCGCCAGAGCGCGACCAGTCCCCTGGAGTCCATGTATTTAGGGTGTACTGTCCAAAGCCGCATGCCTTGATCCTCTGACGATCCTGCGTCTCTTTCTATAACTTATCTCCATGCGAGACAAACCTCAAGGAATTCCTTTCATTAAATCACCTGATTGGCGCTGATCTTCCGCTGTTCAGCTCCCTCCCCCTTCAAGGGGGAGGTCAGGAGCACTGCCATTAAGTTAAGCGGTGATTNNAGCCGTAGCCTTGGCGAAGGCTCACGGGGAAGGGCCGGGGAGGGGGTTTTTCGCGCATGCTCAGCATTTCACAGCAAATTGTAGACAATCAGTCCGAAGGTGATGGCAGTGGCCACAAAGGCGAGCAGGGCCAGCAACCCATCCCTGGCAATGAGCGACAGGCCGAAGGCGGTCAAAGCGAGACCGGCGATGTGGGCTGACAGGGGGACCAACTCCATTGCCGGCATACTGAGGGCTATGGCGATACACGCGATGGCGATGATGTAGATGCTGACGCCGTCGATGAAAACAGGGAGTCGCGGGCGCAGCCAGCGATCGATGAAGCGCGCTGACGGACGTAACCACTCGACCCCTTTGGCGAGCTTCTCCGCCGCGACCGAGCGCTTCAGCAGCCAATCAGGGAGCCAAAAGTGTTGTTTGCGGAAAAGCAGTTGCGTGGCGATCAGCAGCACCAGAATGCCCATGGTGGTCGGCATGCTTGGGATGCCGGTGAGGGGCGAAGCCATGATGACGCCAGCCAAGAGCAACAAGGGCCCGAATGACCTGCTGCCAACCCCTTCTACAATCTTGCCCAGAGAGACTCGCTCCTGATCCTTCGCTGATTGTTCGATCCGATCGAGCATCTGCTGAAGATTTGTGATGTCTGCCTCTTGGGTCATATTGCAAGCGCCTCGAACTAAGTCCATATCTTCAACCGACATTGGAGGTTAGCCATTAATCCATGCCAGTGTAGGTGCGAAATGTTCAAAAGTCAATCCAACGCCATAATCGCTCGTGACACAGCTCCCCCTCCCTTGACGGGCTTGACGGGAGGGGGAACCGGTATGCAGGATTGATGGGATGGGAAATCGAGGCCGGGAGCGGGCAGGTTGAGGGGAGGGGGCGTCAAGGAAAGGCGGTGGAGATGCAGTGGGCAAGCTCAGCGGAAACGGCTGCCGCCGCTGAGCTTGCCTGAGCCGCAGAAACGGCCGGCAACTGGAGGTTCAGGCGAAGTCCCAGGCATTGATGACGTTGCCGCTTCGTGTCCCGGCGATGCTCGCCCTGTATCCCTGTGCGACTCGTTCCGCAGGCATGCCACCTGAGCTGTCCATTCCGAGCGCCTCCAGGGTTTCCTTGACCCATGGGGGACTGACCACGTTGATGCGCAGCCCGCGCGGCATCTCGAGCGCGGCCGCCCGCACAAATCCTTCCAGTGCTGCGTTAACCATGCTTATCGACGCGCTTCCCGGCATCGGCTGATGGCTCAAAATCCCGCTGGTCAAGGTGAAGGAGCCGTTGTCGTTCATGTACTTGAGCCCGACACGGACCAGGTTGACCTGTCCCATCAGCTTGCCGCAAAGCCCGAGCTGGAAATCCTCGTCGGTCAGTTCGGAAAGCGGTCCGAACCTGGCAACTCCAGCCGCACATACCAGTGCGTCACAAGGACCCGCCTCCTGGAACAGCTTCTCTATCGACTCCTTCCTGGTCATGTCGACCCGATAATCACCGCTTTTGGAGGCCGCTCTGACGACCTCATGCTCCAAGGCCAACTGCTTCACGACCGCCTTGCCTATGGTGCCGGTTGCTCCGACCACGATAATTCTCATACGCTGTTCCTCCTTTATCAGTGAAGGCGTTATGTTTTTACCGCATCGTTTCTCTCCGTTGCCCCCTCGGACGACTAAAGCCCGATGTACACGGTGAAGTATAGCTGATTTTCTCCTCCCTGGTTGAAGCCGCGGGCAATACCCAGGGCGGGGGTCACCTTGAGCCAGTAGCCGACGGTTACGTCCGCCCGTGCCTCGATCCCGGCGCCGATTCTTAACTCGTTGCCGGCAAGGGTGTTGCGGTCGTCCCAGACCCTTCCCGCGTCTATGAACACGGCGGCGTGAACCTTTTCCGCGAAGGCAGGGAGCGTGCCGATGCCGCGCAGCGGGTAGAAAAGCGGCGCCCGATACTCGACCGTTCCCGTCGCCACATACTTGCCGGTCACGGAGCGGTCCGAGTAGCCGCGCAGCGGATACGGGTTGAGATCGGAGGGAACGCCGCCGATCTGGAAGGCCTGCTGGCCGAACTGGAGGTCGCCGTCGGCAAGGGCGCCGGAGAGACGGAGGTAGAGCACGTGGTGCTGCAACGCCGCCGTGGGGAGACGCAGGTATTCGTGGTACTGGGCGCTGTATTCCGACAGGTCCTGATCTCCGCCGATCTCCCGCGCAAAGCGCCGATACAAAAACGAGAGGCGGCGTCCCTGCTCGGAACTCACCGAATAGGGATACCTGAGAACGTTGTCGAAACCGATGCCGGCAAAGATGTTGTCTCGTCTCCCCTGGAAGACCGTAACTCCGTTGAACCTGTCGTTGCTGTCCAGTCCGCTGAGCGCCTTCTGGTCCAGCAGCTGATACCCGGCCCTGAATCGGTAGCGGGATTCCAGGAAATTGAGCGGAACGGATGCCTCGAGGGTAAGACCCTGGTTCAATTCGTAATAGTCCCCTCTTTCGTACAGGTCCGAGTACAGAAACGGCTGTGCATGCGCCCTCACGGAGAGGGTCGGATAGAAGTAGTCGTTTTGATAGATGAGGTTGAAATAGCCCCGGTTTCTTTCCGAGCCGTAATCGACGGCGAGCGCATAGGAGTTGTAGCCGAGCACGTCCGCACCCGCGGTGAAGGCTCCCGGAACCGCCTGGTCCGAGCCGTCATCCGAGATCCTGGGCAGCCAGAAGCGGGGGTAGACCGTGTTGAGGGCGCTGTAGGAGGACGAGGCTGTTTGCGCAGTGTCGCCGGCCGCAGCATCCTTGCCGGCTGGGGTAACGTCGACTGCAGCGTTTTCGGCTGCACCTTGGTCGGCTGCACCTTGGTAGACTGCAACGTTATCGACTGCAACGTTATCGGCTGCTCCCGTCACGCCTGAGCCCATCCCGTCTGTGACGTAACCAGACGGAATCGGCGGCGCAGCCGGATCGCGTGAAAGCGGCAGCGAAGGGCCCCTCGTTTCCCGCCACGTCGATCTATCCAGGGTCATCTGCGCGATGCCGAAGCCGCGCGAGCTGTAACTGGAAACGGCGACCGACCTGCCGTCGGGCGAAGGATCGGGTTGCAGGGCGCCTGCAAGCAGGTGGCTCACCTGGTAGCTCTTCAGTTGCTTCAGGTCGTAGGCAAAAAGGTTGAAGACCCCGGTCTCGTCGGAGATGTAAAAGATGCAGGAGCCGTCCCGGGACCAGACCGGGAAGGCTGCGGTGTGGCTCACGGTGAAAAGCGGCTGGTCCTTCCCCGTCGCCAAATGGTAGAGCCGGATCACGGTGCGTCCCCCGTTGTCCGTCAGCGCGTAGCTGAGCGCTTTGCCGTCCGGCGACCAGCGCGGCGAGGAGATCCGCTGCATGGCGTAGCCGGTGAGGAGGCGGGCCGGCGTCCCTTTTCCCGCCTCGCTCACATTGATGAGGGCAAGGTTCTGGCTCCCTCGCGAGCTGACCACGGCGGCGAAGGTCTTGCCGTCGGGAGAGATCTCCACCTCACCCAGGCGCTCTCCCCGGGTCAGACGGGTGGTCTTGTCGCGCGAGATGTCATAAAGGTAAAGGTCCTGATAGACGTTGAAGCCGCGATTGATCTCCGCCTGGGTGAAGTAGAGGGTAGCGCCGTCGGGCGACCAGCAGATGCTCCCGTCCGAGTACTGGCGGCGGAATCGGGCGATGACCCTGCTTCCGGTGCTGTCCGTTATCACGGTCATGGTGTGGTCGTGCGGGTCGCGCCTGGTGAAGGCGATGCGGCTGCCGTCGGGTGAATACCTCGGATTGGTGAGATTTTCACCCATCCTGGAGAGCTCTTGAAGCGGTGTGAAGGGAGCCTTGGAAAGAATCTCGATCCGTTGCGACTGCTCCTTTTTGACCGCTGCGATCATGTCGGCGTAGATCCCGCGGTAGTTCTTGCCGCCGGAGAGATCTTCCGGCGGCGCGCTGATGAAGTAGGGGAAGCGCCCCGAGTGGGCGATGGCAAGCTTCCCCGTGGCATCCTTGCCATAGGTGTCGGTGATGTGTCTTTGCAACCGGTAGCCGAACATGTAGGGGAGGTTGCCGGCGGGCCAGTACGGGACATCGCCGTTGATCTGGTCCACATAGGGGAGATTGTCCTCGGCGACTGCGGTGCGGAAGACCATGTCGTAATAGCTCCCTTTGCCGCGCCCCTGTCCCGTATGCTCCGTTTCCGCCCCGGTTGCCATCCCTTCGTGCCACCAGCGCGGCATGAACGTGTTCGGGGGGGCCGTCACCAGGAAGAGCAAACCGGAGAGCGGGTCCAGCCAGGGGAGCGGCTTGCCGAAGATGGATCTGGTGACCATCCAGTAGCCCCGCGCCGGGTCCGAGCTGAGGATATGGGCGTACTCGTGGGTGATCAGGACCTTGAGCCAGTCGTCGTACTCACCGAGGGTCGATGCGAGGCTGGGCGGGACGACCTGGAGGTAGATGGTGTTGTAGGGGATGGTAACGGCGAGTCCGTTGGTGAAGTCGCTGTCGTCTATCAGCACCAGTTGGGTTTTCTCTCTCGGCTGCCAGAGGAATTGCTTGACCAGTTTGCCGTGTACCTCCTCGGCGATGACCGCCGTCTTCCGGGCGACCCCCTCCAGTCCCTGGTGGAAATGGATGGAGAAGTTCGGCGTCTCGATGGTGGAAAATTTGAACGATGTATCGAACTGTGCCGCATGGGAGAGGGAGCTGAGGCAAAATAGCAGGATTGCAGCAATAAAAATCGGTCTCATGTGGTCCTTTCGCATTAGGCATTGTAGTGTACGGTAATTTCCAAGTACCACCCCGCCTGCGGCGGCGTTTTGTCCAGTAGCGTACGGTCCCGATCCCCATCCCCACCCTGACCCTCCCCTTGAAGGGGAGGGGACGTGGAGGATAAAGGTGAACTTGTGCGAGAAGTGCTTGTCTTGCGCTGAAAAACTCCCTCTCCTGCCCTACCGCCGCCCCGCCGCGGCCTTCGCCTTCAGCCTTGCCGAGAACTGCTCCAGCTTCACCGTGAACCGCTCGTGCGTCCCCTTGCTGATCAGATCAACCTCGTCGTGCACCTCGATCTCCCACAGGGTCCGCTTGCCGTTCACCTCCAGGCAGCGGACCTCTGCGGTCACCTCCATCCCCGGCGGGGTGGCGGCATTGTGGGAAACGTTGATCATGGTGCCGACGGAGCGCTCGTCTTCCTCCAGGTAGGGCGCCAGCGCCTCCATGCAGGCCCATTCGATGAACCCGACCATGAAGCCGGTGGCGAAGACCTCGGGCATGTTCTGGAAAAGAGTCGCCTCCGGATAAAGATAGGGTACCGTCTTATCCGGGGGAACGCGAAACTTCAGGGTATGAGCGATGCCTGCTGCAAGAGTATCTTTCATGGCTGTTTCTCCCTGTTAAAGATCATGCAGGGTGGGCCCTGCCCACCCCGAAAATCCTCCTCCACCTCCCGAGCTCCCCCTTTACTCAACCCCGACCAGATCGCGCCCCTTGGGATACTCGATGACGATGTCACAGGAGATCTTCCTCTTCTCGCCCGGCGCAAGGGTCGCCTTCCAGACCAGTGTTCCGTCCTGTCGCGTTTCGTCCGGCCGGGGCGAGGCCTCCTCGAGGTTCACTTTTATCTCCGCGTTTCCAGGGAGCGGGAGCTGGTCCAACAGGGAAACCTTCACCGGCGTCTTCTTGAAGTTCTCAAGCTCCACCGTGGTGCGGTAGCTTACGCTGTTGCTGCCTAGCAGCCCCGCCTTCTTGCGGACCTTCGCCACATCCCGCTTCACCTTGATCTGGTCATCGGCCCCGAAGTAGAGGTCGAACTTTTCGCCGGAACTGATCGTCTTCAGGTAGACCTTCCCGGTGAAAACGGCGTCGTTGAACACATTGATCTCGCCTGCCAGCAAAGGGTAAACCGTGTCATTGGTCACCTCGGACTTGAGGTAGACGCGCGGGGAGAGCTTCGGCACGGTAACGAACTCGGCCGTGACGGGAACTTTTTCGATGGCGATGATGCTGTCGGACCGTGTGCCGTCGCCGGGAATGTCCACCGGCGCGCGGACGTTGAAGAGAACCGAGGTCTGTCCCTGCGCAACCTGCGCGGGCACGGGGAGCGCGCCCTCCATCTGCTCTGCCGCGGGCGCAGGCGCACCAGGCGGCTGGGCGCCTAGCCCGGGGGGCATGGTCGTCAGCTCTTGGGCGCCCTTGAAGGTGCGCGGGTAGGGGAGGGGGCGCGGCGGCTCGTAGAGGGAGACGTGCCACGGGGTAAGCTCCGGCGGAGCGCCGCCGACCTCGGGCCTGGCAGTGGAGAGCGCGAGTTTCACCCCCGGCCAGTCCTCGCCGCTCTTCTGCCAGACGTGGGCCCGGTAGACGAGCTCGGCCTCCCTGCCGTCGGCGCCGAGACGGACGTCATAGCTAGGCTCCCAGCCGGCCTGGCTGACCAGGTAGGAGAGGTCGAGGGAGAATGCCATCTTCCGGTCCGCCTCGACCGCCACCTGGACTGAGCGCACCTCCTTCATCCGGTCCGCCCTGTTTTGCTCCAGCTCCTTTTTCAAAGCGGCGATGCGGTTTAGCAGCGGCTTCCTTGCGGCCTCGGCGTCATAGAGCTGTTCCTCGATCTTGCCGATCCCCTCGCCCACGAACTTCGCAGCGTCTCCCATCTCGGCGGCAGTCGGCTTCCCGATGGCAATTTCCTTGGAGATCCGCTCCCCCCACCCCACCCGTATCGATTCGATAAAGGCCTTTTGAGCGATGAGCGCCTTGCGTTGCGCCTCGATGCTCTCCACCTTGCGGTTCACTGCGGCGATCTGTTCCTCCAGCTCCAGCACCCGTTTCTCCTGGATCCGTTCCAGGAAGACATTTTTAACCGTGACCCCCGAGATGCGCGCCGGGCCCGTTCCCTTACCCTGTACCCGGAGTGACTCCTCGGCCATGAGCTGCGGCAGTCCATCCAGGGTCACCAGGTTGGTGCCGGCCTCCAACGAGAGTGCAGCGCTGCGGGTAACCTGCGCCCGATCGGCAAAGACCGTGACCGAGACGATCGTGGAGCCGGTGGAAACAGTGCGTGTCCCGGCCGGTACCGTCACAGGGGAACTGACGACTAGAAGCAAGCAGAGCAGCGTAGTACGAGTTTTCATGTCGGCCTCGAGTTAAAAGCAGTTGGCGCCACGGAGACACGGAGAACACGGAGTGCAACTTAAACAAGCATCATTCGTCTAACGAAATGCCCCGATTCCGCCTGGTCCTCTCCCTCTCCCTTGGCAGTGCTCGGGAAACTGTACAGTCAACAATTCGATATTGACGCTTAATAGTCCCCTCCCCCGGAGGGCACTGCCATTAAGTTAAATCATGTAGGGTGGGCCGTGCCCACCATCAGGATGCGGTTGTGGTGGGCACGGCCCACCCTACCTCTCATTCCCTTAACTTAATGGCAGCGCCCCCGGAGGGGGAGGGCTAGGGAGGGGGAAAACGGCCAGTTGTTCGGAAAAGCCGCAGGCTTCCCCCCTCCCGACCTCCCCCCTCCGGAGGGAGGAGAGTGAGCAGGTGCCAGCGAAGATGAGTACTTTGTCTTCGACCAAAGCGCCGTCAGCGGCGTGGAGTGCTATCCGGATGGTTTTTGTCTTTCTCAGTGAGCGCCATGTCTCCGTGGCGGCATCGTTTCCAGTATTTATCCCTGCACAGCTACGCCGACTTCTTCTTGGAGACATAGCTGTAGTATTTGAGCTTGATGTTCTCCCACATCACAAGAGAGTCGCCCACCATCGTGATGACACGCACTTCTCCGTCCTGAGAGACGACAAAGCCGATGCTCCCCGGATTCTGGAAGCAGTACCTCATCATCGATCTGTGCCGGGTACCGAAATGGTTGTAAATTGCGGGACGCAGCTTGCCGGGCGTCGCCATCCTGTCGCTGGCGATGAACAGGTTGGCGGGCTCCCGGGAATTGGTAATCTCTACCCCGTATCCCCGCACGGCCAAGTTGCGATCCATCACGACCAGCCCGTCCACGCGGGTCAGCAGGGCGGTGAACCAGATCACCCCGTCTATCTCGTTCTTGCTGGCTCTCAGATCCTTTTCGAATCGCCGCAGCTGAAAATACTGGTTGGACGGCATTACCTTCGACTTCGATTCGCTGAGATTGAGGAGATGCTTCTCCAGGTAATCCGCCTTCAGTTTGGTTGCCGCATTGGTTCCGAGGGACGTTTGCAGCCTTTCGTAGTCTATCCTGTACTTGATATTGAGATCAGGGCTCTTTATGTCGGGGGTGATCAGCATCGCGCCGCCGTTTCCGATTTTCTGGACTCTGAGCAGAATCCTGCACAGCACGGAGAGCCACTGCTGGGTGTGGATTTCGTCCATCGGGCCGGATGCCGGATAGATGTCGTCGGCAACGTTGCTGCGAATCGCCTGCAGATGGGCGTCGATGCCGGGACTCAGAAGATCTCTGATCGGACTTTGCCGGAACAGATCCACCGAGTTGCGGATCAGCTCGTTTATCCTGAGCTCTGCAACCTTCTCATAGCGCATGTAGACCACGATGACCCCGATCCCCTCGACGCTCGCCTGGAAAAGACCCGGTCTCTCGGCCTCGATTTCGGCGCTTCGGTTCAGGAACTTGTGAAACCGGTTTTGCTGATCCACCAGCCCCCAGATGAAAAGCGCGTCCTTGCCCGGCCATACCACGAAAGAAGAAGTACGCAGGTCCGTCGATTTCGAGATCTTCACCAGATTGGAGACCGAAAACTCGATCGGTTCCGCGAACGGCACATAGCTCCAGCGATCCTTCACCGGATTTCGCGGCGGCTTGGGGTCGGGCTGGGCGGGATCCAGAAATACCAGGTGGAAGGTGACCGGCTCCGACTCTTCGGTTCTCAGGCTGGAGTAGTACATGGTCTCGAAGAGATCGATGATGATCTTCTCGTCCGGTACCCCGACGTGGCGTTTCCTGAGTTCCGCGCAGACCGACTCGGCCAGATTCCGGGGTGTCTTGTTTTTCAAGATCATGGCAGGTAACCGCCCGCATAGGGACCGAGGATCCGCTCCAGGTGCCGCTTCACGCCATCGAAGAGCTGCAGCGTGGCGTCGTTGGGATTCTGGCAGTAATAGCCGGATTGGGCGAAGTTGTAATAGATCCGGCAGGCGAAAGGCCTTACGCCGTAAACGCCGCAGGTCCTTTTGCCCAGGTTGAAGAAAGGGCAGAATCCCGTGTCGTCCGTCCTTTTGGGCAACAGGTCCAGCACCCCCTTTTCGTACTCGAAGACATCGGGGCGGCACTTGCAGCACTGTCCCGTTTTGCAGCCGGCCGTGCGGCTCATTTCCGTGTGGCAGAAGGAGCGGGCAAGGACCCGCCTGCTGAAACTGTCCGCCGCCCGGTACACAAAGGAGATCTGACGCCACCTGTCGACGCCCGCCCGCTCCGCGTTGATTATGAGCCGCTTCAGGCGTTCCCGTTCCCGCGCGAAGCCATCGTTGCCGTTAATTACCTGAACTGTCTGAGACATCTACTTCTCCTGAGCCGCGACCTTAACCATCCCCTTCTATTACGGATACTGCGCGAATTCAAGCAGAATCCCGTCCGGACCGTGGAAATAAACCAGCTTCTTGCCGGTTTTCTCCCAAGTCTGGATGGGGCCGATGAACTTGACACCGTGCTCTTGCAGCCTCTGAACTTCCGCCTCGATATCGGTAACCGCGAAGGCGAGATGACGCAGCCCGATCCGGTCGGCCCTGCCGGTCCCTTCTGCACCGACCGCATCCCCGTCGAATTTCAACAGTTCGATTGACAGGTTCGAGCCCGGATGATGCAGCGCCACGAAACGCCCCCTGGCGCCCTGAATCCCGGTCACCTTTTCCAGAAAGCCCGAGTCGAGATCCGAACCGATCCCTTCGGTGAATCCCAGCAGGAAAAAGAACTCCTTCGCCTGGTCCAGCTTGCTCACCACGATGTTGAGGTGGTCAATACGCGCTATCATAGAACCTTCCATTCAGCATTTGGATTGTACAGCCACGGGATTGAGAGGAAGCCGGTTCACCCCGGCCACGACTCCGGCATATTAATGAGGATATCAATCTTTCCCCGTTGCGCAACAAAGCGGGATGAGCGATTGCTTACAATATCATATCAATGGCAGGATTCTCACATCTTTTTCGCTTCTCACGCAGGGAAGTTTATCTAAACTACCTCCCCTTCAAGGGGAGGGATGGGGAGTCGGTGTAGTAGGGAGGGGGGGATGTGAATCAGCGCAAAATGGGCACTTCTGAGTAAGGTGTAGCTCTGCCCACGCGAGTTCTCCCCACCCAGGGCCCCTACGGAGACTTTGGGTCTCTAAACAAGAAAAGCCGCTCTGGTCAGTTGAGCGGCTTTTCTCGATGAAAAGGGATGGGAACGGGTTCCGGTCAATCTGCCGGCAGACTCTTCTTCTCGGTGAGATCGACTCCGGTGATCTCGGAGTTCAACCTTTTCATGTCTTCCAGGAGTAGGGTGCGGTTCGCCTTCCAGATGGTGCCGTCAGCAAAGCGCACGGCATCAACCCAGAGATAGCCGGCACCGAAGTCCTCGAAAAAGATGGCATGCGGTTCTTCGTTTACGAACTCTGCGCTGTCCTTCTCTCCCGCGCTGGATCCCTCAAGGGTGTACCCGATAAAGCTGTCGATCTTCTCGTTGTAGCCGTTGTACTCCAGAATGCCAAAGCGCGCCGCTACGACCTCGGATTTGGACCGGTTTTGATACTTGACCTCATGCACGACCCTTGGCTTGTCCGCCTTGGTGCCGAATTTGGTGCCGTAGGCGAGAACCTTCAGCGGGGCGTCTTCCTGCTGCACGAAAGCGGCTTTCTCTGCGAGGGCCAGGCCGCAGCAGCAAAGGACCATGGTGAAGGATGCGGCGAGTGCAGAAATGGTTTTTTTCATGGCTTTCCTTTCAGTGTTTGGAGTGAGAACCGGACGAGACCGGTGCAAATGGCGGCGCAAATATTTCATAGTTTTACCTGACTAGCGATGATCTTCCGCTGCTAAAACACATCCATCACCTGATAACCAGTCCCTGGACACGCAGAGTGCCGCCGGCTCCAATGGTCAATTTCCCCTTCAGTACCGTGTAGCTTCCGCTGCTACTGCTGAATTCGGCGTCGAAGCCACCCTTGAAGGCGGCCGGACGGGTTATTTTTACGGTTTCAACAAATTCTATGGCTCTTGCTCGTATCAACCCTGAAGTTGATTCGGCAAATGCCGCAAGCAGCGAACTGTAAGGCTTGGCCAGTATTCTGATCTTATCGGCATGAATGAAGGTAGCTGCAACATTTTTGGGTCCGTCCATGGTGAGCTGGCAGTTGTTGTCAACCACCGTGCATTCGCTGCTCCACCCGCCGAAGACGGAGTCGGAATAGTTGGTCGGGATCAGTGTAACGATCGTGTTTTCTACAAATGCAACGGGAGGACAGCTAGATCCCTTGCTGCACGACATGTCTCCGTTAACATCGCCACCCCCGGTTCCTGCAAAAGCAAGGGCCACTGCATGTCTGGGAGGCTCCGTGATCGATACCTGCACTGGCACCTGAACAGGATCATTGCTGGTCGATACTTTTACCGTGTAGGCTCCTGGCCGCGCCGGATTGACGATACCGTCGGTGTAAAGGTACGATGCATTCAGGGTTCCACCTGCGTTTACCGGGTCCAGCACGGTGTATCTGATGGTCTGCCCCGAGATTTCCTGCAGGCTGTACTTGTTCGCGTAACGTGTTTTAGTGGCGCCCGCTATATTGAATTCGACAGGATATTGCACGCTGATGGTCGCTCCAGCGGGGAGTCCGCTGGTTGCGATCAATCTCAATTGATAACTCGCCGTTGCACCCGTGACCGGTGAGGAGGCCGTCACTGATGCACTCTTTACGGCAGCGCCGGCGGCCGTGACGGTTACCGGCACCGACAGCTGAGGCGGGTCGCTGCTTGTCGATACCTTGACAGAATAGGTTCCTGCCGCCGCCGGATTCACGATGCCGTCAGTTTGCAAGTACCACCCGTAGACGGTGCCGCCCGGGCTTACCGGCTTGACTACATTGTAGGTGATGGTCTGCCCTGAGGTGCCCTGCAGGGTGTAATAGCTGGTGAATTCCGTTTTAGTGGCGCTCGCTACGTTGAAGCCGGGCGGATACAGCACGCTGATGGTTGCTCCGGCAGGGAGTCCGCTTGTTGCGATGAATCTCAGTTCGTGACTGGTTGTGGTACCCGAGAGGAGCGAGGAGACCGTCATTGAAGCAGCAGTTACGCCGCCGCCGGGGGCCTTGATCGTCACCGGCACCAACACCTGGGTCATGTCGATGCTGGTGGAAACCTTCAGGGAGTAGGTCCCTGCCGCCGCTGGATTCACGATACCGTCTGTATGCAGGTACCACCCGTACAGGGTGCCGCCTGCGCTTACCGGTTTGACCACCGTGTATGTGACGGTCCGCCCTGAAATCCCCTGCAGCGTGTAGTCGCTCGCGTATCTTGTCTTGGTCGCACCCGCTACATCGAAGCCGACCGGATATTCCACGCTGATCGTTGCCCCGCCAGGGAGCCCTCCTGTTGCAATGAATCTCAACTCATGACTCGTGGTTGCACCAGAGAAAAGGGATGAGGCCGTTATTGAAGCACTCCCTACGGCACCGGCTACAGCGTCGCAAGGGGAGCTAACCAACAGCATCACGAACATTATGCCTGGCAGGTACCAACTTCGAGCGGTTCGTTTCATAAACCCTTCTCCGTATTCGATGCTTTTCTTCTGCTTACTGGTATACGAGCGGCAGAAACTGCCCGACCACTGGAAAACGCCGAATGCCGGGGCAGACGCCCCGGTACACCCCTTGAAACCTCCCCGGGGACAAGCGGCGGAAAAGGGGACTTTCTGCCACCGCTCTCCCGACCGGGTCCCCACGCCATCTCACCTGAAACGGCGGCATAGCATACCACGCAAAGTTAGCGGTAAACAACGGAAATTTTCTCAGAATGAATTTTAGGTGGGATGCTGAGAAATCGGGCAGGAGCGGCATCGCCCCGCGATCGGCACTCCCCTTGAAGGGGAGGAAGTATTTTCAGCGGAAGATCGGCGCTTCTGAGAAAGTTACGCAATAGATTAGTCCCACACGCAAATTGTCCCCTCCCCCGGAGGGCACTGCCATTAAGTTAAGGGAATGAGAGGTAGGGTGGGCCGTGCCCACCACAACCGCATCCTGATGGTGGGCACGGCCCACCCTACATGATTCA
>DNRQ01000191.1:5842-24839 GCA_003499925.1 Geobacter sp. | reverse complement strand
GTAACTTAATGGCAGTGCCCCCGAGGGGGAGGGCTAGGGAGGGGGAACTCGGCCGGTTCTTCGCAGAAGCCGGTGTCTTCCCCCCTCCCGACCTCCCCCCTCCAGGGGGAGGAGAGTTAGCAGGTGCACAGGGAGGATGAACCTTGTCTCCGACAAAGGGCTGCCGTGGCTGCGTGGGGTGCTTCTGAGGAACTTGAAAGGCAAATTCCCCCTGTCCCCCCTTTGTCAAAGGGGGGGATCAGGTATCAGGAGCGTTGCAGCCAGGTAAAGTTCCACTCCGACAAAACCTGCTTCAGGCGGGTTGGGGGGTAATCAGGTAACTCGATGGCAGTGGGGCCGGGATGGGGTGGGGTGGAGCGGGGGTGGAACTGGGGCAGCTGCGGCGCCCGGCATACCCCGCACGGCTAGCCGGTATTGCGCAACCCCGCCGCAATGCCGCTGATGGTGGCTGCCAGCACGTAGTCCAACTCCTCGCTTTCCTCCCCGCCCCGCTTGCGTCGCAGCAGTTCGATCTGGATCAGGCTGAGCGGGTCCACATAGGGGGTGCGCAGGCGCAGGGAACGGGCCAGGGACGGGTTGTTCTCCAGCAGGCGCGATTGCCCGGTGATTGCCAGCACGGCCCGGCGGGTACGCTGGTACTCCTCCAGCACCATCGAGAACACACGCTCCCGGAGTTCCCGGTCGTGCACCAGCTCGGAGTAGCGCCGCGCCAGAGGCAGGTCGACCTTGGTCAGGGCCAGCTCGACGTTGCGGATCAGATCGTTGAAGAACGGGAAGCGGCGCATCATCTCACCCATCAACCCGGTTTCCTCCTCCCCCTTCGCGGCAAAACGCTCCAGCGCGTACCCCGCCCCGAACCAGCCGGGGATGACATGACGGCTCTGCATCCAGCCGAACCCCCAGGGGATGGCCCGCAGGTCGCTCAGGTCACGGGCCGCGCCGCGCCTGGCCGGTCGTGAACCGATCTTGGCCAGCTCGAATTCCTGCACCGGCGTCGCCTGTTCGAAGTAGGGGAGGATGTCGGGATTTTCCGCAATCCGGGCCCGGTAGAAGTCGTAGGCATCGGCTGCCATCTCCTCCAGCGCCGTTTCCCAGGAGCCCTCCGGCAGCAACCCCGACTGGCCGGGACGCGCCAGCGCCTCCAGGGAGGCGGCAACCATCAGCTCCAGGTTACGCTGAGCCAGGGCGGCATCCGAGTACTTCCAGTTGATCACCTCCCCCTGCTCGGTTATTTTCAGGGAGCCGTTGAAGGAGCCTGCGGGCTGGGACACGATGGCCCGGTGGGTGGGACCGCCGCCGCGGCCGACGGTGCCTCCCCTGCCATGGAACAGCACCAGGTTGACCCCGCAGCCGGCCGCCACCCGATGCAGCTCACGGTGTGCCTTGTGAATCTCCCATGAGCTGGTGAGCATGCCGCCATCCTTGTTGGAATCGGAATAGCCGAGCATGACCTCCTGCCTGCGCCCCCAGGAGTCGAGATACGGCGCATACTCGGGCAAATTCCAGAGGGTGCGGCAGATCTCCGGCGCACGGCGCAGATCTTCGATCGATTCGAAGAGCGGGACCGGCATCAGACCCGGATCGCCGTTAGCGTCGGCTGCAACCCGCACGCCGCAAAGCTCCAAAAGCCAGACCAGGGAGAGTGCGTCCTGTACCCGGGAAGCGCCGCTTATCACATAACTGCGCATCGCTTCGGCCGGGTAACGCCGCTTCAGCGTGGCAATGGTGCGCAGGGTGTCGAGGAGTTCGGTCGTCTCCGGGCCGGGTGTCGCCGGCAGCACCGCGGATGAACCGGCGCCGGCCCTGCTCAGTGTAGCCAGTTCGGCTACCGCATTGTCGTGAATCCGGGCGTGCTGACGGATGTCGAGGGTGTGCAGGTGGAAACCGAAGGTCCTCACCCGCAGCAAGAGCGGATCGATCTGTGCGCGGACCAGGCGCTCCCCCTCGTTGGCCGCAAGGCTCTCGCTCATGATCAGCAGGTCGTTCTCGAAAGCGGCGGCAGCCGGGTAGGCATCGCGGTGGTCCGGCTCGTCCAGGGAGCGGCGCAGGCGATGGAGCATGTACCCCGCCATGCGCCGGTACCGCTCGCACTCCGGAATGGTGTCGCTCTCCGGATCGCCCAGGCTAAGGGTGTCATGGTACCGGTTCAGGGCGGCCTCAAGCCCCGGGGTGGCCGGAATCCGGCAAAGCGAGGGGGTCAGGAGACGGCGCAACTCCTCCAGGGCCGAGACGTAGTTGTTCAGGATGATCTCGCGCGCCTTCTGCAAGGCCTCTCCGGTAGATTTCGCCGTCACATGCGGGTTGCCGTCCCGATCCCCCCCGATCCAGGAGCCGAAACTGACCACCTTCGGCAGCAGGGCGGGGCGGACGGCGCTGCCGTAGACTTCACTGAATGCCGCCGACAGGTCCTGGTAGAATTCCTCAATCGGCATTATCAGTGAATCCGGGTAATGGTCGAGCCCCATCTTGATCTCATCGAGCACCGTTGGTTTGCGGCGGCGCACCTCGTCGGTCTGCCACAATGCGGTGATCTCGGCAAGCATGGCGCTCTGGCCCTGCAGTGCCTCGGTATCGGTCAGAGGGAGCCGGTCCAGCACCTCCAGCTCCCGGGCGATGCGTCGGCGCTTGAAATGAACGACCCGTCGCGCCACGTCGGTGGGATGCGCCGTGAACACCGGAACGACCTGCACCTGCTGCAAAAAGCGCAACGCCTCTTCGGCGGAGATCCCCTCCCTCTGCATGCGCATGAGGGTACCCCTGAGAGAGCCCGGCTTGTCCGCTTTTTTACCTGCCAGTCCGGCGGCACGCTGGCGGCGTTTGCGGTGGTTGGTTTCAGCCACATTGGTCAATTCGAAAAAGGTGGAGAAGGCTTTGACGATCTGGTAGGCCTCGATGATACGCATCCTGCCGACAATCTGCACTGCCTGTTCCTGGAGTTCCCGTTCAACGGGAGAATCGACCGAGCTCTCACCGAGTTGGTCGTTCAGTCGCCGGTGCCTGATCGCCAGATGGCGCAGCTCCTCCTCTGCGGTGAATGCCTGCTCGCCGGCCTGTTCGCGGATGACCGTTCCCAGCAGGCGCCCCAGAGAACGGACATCCCGCCTAAG
The DNA here is from genome assembly GCA_003499925.1 of Geobacter sp. Lineage (GTDB taxonomy): Bacteria > Desulfobacterota > Desulfuromonadia > Geobacterales > Geobacteraceae > Geomonas. The sequence goes on along the minus strand of DNRQ01000191.1, from coordinate 21,732 downwards.
CGGAGCCTCGCGCAAGTTGGCATCCTGGCTGATCAGCTCCACCAATCGTGCCACCTGGTCCTCGACCTTCCAGAACAGCTCCATCTCCGCCATGATCGCTCCTCTCCACTGGCAAACTGCGACTCCGGGATTCGAGTGTTCCCCCTCCCGGATTCCCGCCTTGCTTCATCGATGTTGCGCGCCTTCCTGAATTCCGGCTGGCTTCATCGGCATTCCCAAGCTTCCAGAATTCCGCCTGCCTCACCTCAGATCTCTATTCTGAATTCTGCGCCGTCCCCGGTATTGCGCGCGGTGAGGCTGCCACCCATGTTTTTCTCGATGATGTTTTTCGACATGAACAGACCGATGCCGGTCCCTTTCCCCTGCAGCTTGGTGGTAAAGTAGGCGTCAAAGATCTTGTCCATGATCCCCTCGTCGATGCCGCCTGCGTTGTCGGTGATCGTCACGACGGCCCTGCCGTCTTCTGTAAATGAGCGCACCGTTAGCCGCGCATCCTTGGTTCCCTGCTCCACAAATGCATCCTTGGCGTTCATCAGGAGGTTGAGGAGCACCTGGCTGTACTCGTTGTGATACCCGCATATCTGCGGCTCGCCGCTGGTACTGACCTCGATTGCTATTCCCCGCTCGCTGAAGCTCTCCTCAACCAGGGAGAGCGTTTTAGCGACGAGGTGATCCGCTCTGAAATTGCTTTTCGCCTTGTCCGGCGTGGTGAAATCCCGGAAATCATCGATGGTCCGCGACATGTGCTGGAGAATTTCCATCACCTTGGCTATATGTTCATCGAGAAGCTCTTCGCTGAACCCGCCGAGCCTGTAGGCCAACCCTATGTACTGGACCTTGAGCCCCATCACGTTCAGGGGCTGGCGCCATTGATGGGCGATGTTGCCGAGCATCTCCCCCATGGCGGCCATGCGGCTTTGCTGAATCAGCATCTGGTCCTTTTCCCGTAGTTCTCCAAGTGTCCGGATCCGTCCGGCGGCCTGCACCTCCAACTCACGATAGGTCAAGCGCAGTTCCTCGTTTTGCTTCTCGAGTTCCAGCCGGCTTTCCTCCAGCTCTTCGGTGCGCTGGGCCACCCGCATTTCCAGCTCGTCGTTGGCTTTTTTCAGCGCTTCCTCGGCCCGCTTGCGTTCCGTGATGTCGTGCACCATCCCCAGGGAGTGGATGATTCTGCCGTCTTCATCCCTCTTGTGCTCGCATTTTTCATGTACGTAGCGTATTTCTCCCGTTGATCTCCGCACGATCCTGTGCTCGATCTCGTAGCTGTCTTGGCCCTGCCTGACCGATTCGGAATAGGCGGCGTCCACCGCCGAACGATCATCAGGGTGCACCGCTTCCAGGAAAGCCTGGTAATCCGCCTGGAATTGCTGTGGTTGTAATCCGAAGATACGATAGACCTCGTCGGACCAGGAAAGGACGTTGCCGTCCACATCGAGTTGCCAACTGCCGAGATGGGCGATCTCCTGCGCCTTGTTAAGCCGCTTCTCGCTTTCCCGAAGGGCCTGATCCGCCAGGTTGAATTTCCGGATATGCCGGGCGATGAGTTGAAAGAGCAGATACGAGGTCAGGATGATGAAGAGGATCCCCTTGAAAACGGAGACCCGGACGATGGTCGAGGGATCGGGTATCAGGAAACCCACCACATGGTCGGAAAGGTAAATCCACAGGGCGCTGAAAGACGCGTAAATAGCGACGATTCGGAATGTAACGAGGCGACTTGGCTTGCTGAGAGAATCATTCATAAGGTGTCCGTGCTTGGCCTTTGGCGCTCAGAGAGTGAATGGGAAGAATACCCATGATATCACGCGTTTTATTCATAGTCGAATGTTAGACGCATATTTTCATGAGGGTCCCCCTCGCAGAGACACCCCTTTTCCCCCCCAGCCTTCGCCAAAGGCTACGGCTGGCAAGCACCCTTCGCCAAAGGCTACGGCTGGCAAGCACCCTTCGCCAAGGCTACCGCTGGCAAGTCGAGGGGGTGTTCAGGTTCCTCCCCCTTCAAGGGGGAGGTCAGGAGGGGGATGGGGGTGTTCTTGCTGAAGGGGGAGGAGAGTGAGTAGGTGCCAAGCCAAGGAACTTTGTCTCCGACAAAGCGCTGCATAGCTGCGTGGGGCGCTAATCATCCCTCCCTCCCGCGACGCGCCCGCGCTTCGACGCGCAGGCCCGTCAGCGGAGGGGAAAAGACCAAGCGGGAGAGTGGTCTTTTCCCTGCCGATTATTTCTTTCCCACCTTATGCAGCGCCTGGTCCAGGTCGGCAATGATGTCGTCGGGATGTTCACCTCCGACGCAGAGCCGGACCATGTGCGGCGGAATGTTGGCCAGGGTGCGGGCGGCTTCTCCCTGCTGCTGGTGGGTGGAAATGGCCGGTATGGTCGCCACGCTCTTGATGCGGCCGAGATCGGTAGCTCGCCAGATGCGCTGCAGGCCGTCGAAGAAAAGCCGGGCATTTGCCGCACCTCCCTTGACGCAGAACGACATCAAATGCCCATAACGGTTCACCGGTTTGCCGTACTGTTCGTCGTGCTCCGCATCCACGAGCCACATGTAGCGGCTCGCCAGGTCATGGAGCGGATGGTCGGGCAGCCCCAGGTACTGCACGCTCTCGATGCGGGGATGTTTTTCCAGAAATCGGGCCACCTTCATGGTGCTGCGGCTCATCATGTCTATCTTGGAGCGTAGCGTCCGCATGTCGTTCAGGGTCATCACGGCCTGCATAGGGTGCAGGTTCGGCCCGAAGTCCCTGTTCTGCAGATACTTGACGCAGAGTGAGAAGTCCGACTTGAGCTGGTCGTCGTCGATATTGGTGACCAGGTTCTTCCGGGCGATGACCGCGCCGCAGACACCGAAACCGCTGCTGGTCAGGGTCTTGGTGGCCGACTGCACGACTATGTCGGCGCCGTGGCAGATGGGACGCAAGAGAGCCGGTGTTGCCACCGTGGAATCGCAGATAAGGGGCAGGTCATGGCTGTGGGCAAGATCCGCCACGGCCCGGACGTCGAAAAAGCCCTGCTGCGGGTTGCTCGGCAACTCTCCGTAGACCAGCCGCGTGTTTGCGTCGATCTTGGAGGCCCATTCATCCAGGTTGGTGGCATCCAGCACCCAGCGTACCTCGATACCGCGCTCCTGCATGAGCCGCACCGTGAACTGCTGGAAGGTTCCGCCGTAGCACTGGGCCGTGGCGACGATATTGCGCGGCTCATGGACATGGCCGCGCACCCGCAGGAAAGGCTGCACGGCGGTCATGATTGCCGACATCCCCGATGAGGTGGAACAGCAGGACGTCTCCCCGTCGAAGCCGTACCCTTCCAGCAGCGCCAGTGTCCACTCGTAGTAGTAGGTCGACGGGTTGGCAATGCGCGAATAGGCCCAGGTGGGGATCTTGTAAGCAAGTGCCGCCGCCATCTCGTCCGAGTCCCGGAAGGCCTGGGCAGTGCTCATGAAAATAGGTTCGATGATCGATCCCTGATAATCCTCGATGGCGTCGCGAACCGTATAGAGACCATGCACCGCAATGGTGTCGAACTTCCACTTCTTGACCTCCTCGTGGATATAACGGTCCCGCTCGGCCAGATAGCGGCCTGCCTTGTCGATATAGTCCTGCATGCGTCGCGGAATTTCCATCTCCTGATTCTTTTCCATGGCTAATCTCCTCGGGTATTCATGCTTCACATCGGGAGGGGAACTACCCAATAGCTTATCGCAACACGACGCTCTTAACAGTCAGAGAAGCTCTGCTATTTTCAAACCCCCTGCAATGCTGGTCTCCCTGGTACTTGCCTGGAAGGCAACCGTAAGTCAGACCCCCGAATAACCTGTTACTGAAGCGGTGGCAGAATATCACAAAGTTAGCGCCGGACAGCTAAATTCTTCTTTGGAATGAGCCAGCTAGATCGCTTTTAACATGGGTCGGCTGCTGGACATTTCGAGCAACATTAGTATCATCTATGGAATCGGGCGCCCTCCAGGCTCCCCACAGGCAAAATCTCACCCCTGCCACCCAAAACAGGGTTGAGCCGTACCTGAGGGTGGAAGATCCGCGCAGATGAAACCGGCTGCTGGAACAGGTAAAACACGATGTGGAGAGGGTATACTTCATGAGCGGAAATGAATTCGTGGATTACTATGAGTTATTGCAGCTGCATCCGAACGCCGACGCCGAGACCATTGAGCGCATCTTCCGGCATCTCGCCAAGAAGTTCCATCCCGACAACACCCAATCTGCCGACACGAGCCGATTCCAACAGATCGTCGAGGCTCACCGGACCTTGTCAGACCCGGAGATCCGTGCCGGTTATGACGTCGTGTATCAGGATTACTGGAACCGTAAATGGGGGCTCGCATCGGAGGCTAGCGACAGGACCGCCTTCGGCGACGACCAGATAACCCGGGAGCGCCTGCTTTCACTGCTGTACGTTCAACGCCGGCGCAACATGGACAGTCCGGGAATGGGTGACCTGGAAATGGCTCATCTCCTCCACTCGCCGCCCGAATTGGTGGAGTTCCACTTGTGGTACCTCAAGGCCAAGGGGTGGGTGGAACGTCTTGAAACGGGACATCTGGCGATCACCGCGTCCGGTGTCGATCAGGTTGAGCAGAGCCGACTCCGGATCAGTCCCGACCATCTGATCGAAGCTCCCGATCCTGCCAGCGGGGATGCAGTGGAGAGGGAAAGAACGGATGATGGGGATAGGAATTTGCTGGTTCAGTGCGAGACGTAACCACGGAAATGACTCCCGGCAGACCGGGCGATGCCCACAACGAGGTTTCGTTGACCTTTTGAACTTTGTACAAGGACATCCGTCGTGTTAGGATAAATGAAAAAGTGGGAGGCGCATTATGAAATCGTTCAAGTACCTGGTCTACCAAGACGGCAATTACTACGTCTCGCAATGCCTCAATGTTGATGTCTCCAGCTTCGGCAAGACCATAGATGAGGCTGTCAAAAATCTTGTAGACGCAATGGAACTGTACCTGCGCAACGATCTCCCTCAGGAGCCGTCATCCTTCCGCGAGATAGGAGCCGCCCTAGTCGGGGAGATGACGATCCATGCCTAAGCTCTACTCATCCAGGCACGTAATAAAAGTGCTCCTGAGGTACGGCTTTCATGAAGTCTCGCAGACCGGTAGTCATAAGAAATTCCACGATGGTATCCACACCGTCATTGTCCCAGCCCCTCGAAGAGAGATTCCTTACGGAACTTTCCTGTCCATCCTCCGTCAATCCGGTTTGTCCAAAGCGGATTTCGAATAAGTTGCGGGGTCAGGATTAACTTATAAGCGCCAAAAGAAAATAAAAGAATAAAAGCTCTTCTTGTCCTCACCAGATCCTCCTCGTGAGCTCATTGGCCACTCCGACACGCGCCAGCAAATTTATCTTTTACGCCCCTCTGACTGCTCCAAGCATTTCGGCGTCTGAGCACATTTCCTCCCTGCAACCTCTAGGAAATCGGAAGTGTACCAGCAGGGCACTTCGTTGATGCGCTTACACATTATGGGGCTTTGCTCAAAGCTATCTAGAATGTACCTTTCCCATGCCTTCCACGCAGCGCTATCTCCCTGAAGTTCCGGCAGGTGCTTTGCTTGCCCATATAGGGAATCAAAGAAGTCAAGCTTCAAATCTGCAATGGCAACGGCCTTATTATAATTCTTGTCGCTTTCAGAGATGCTGGCACCTGAGTAGAAATAAGGCATATAACCAGGATTTTCAATGAATACTTTGTTTAACTCTAGCTGATGACTCTGGACTGTCTGCCAAGCCGTACTTTCAAGAGATGCAGTCATTTGTCTAGTTTGAGTCCATACTATAATGACTGCTACAAGTCCGGCTGCGGAGATAATGAGTGACAACAACTCGTAAGGTGTCAGGGCTTTCTTCTCAAGAATGCCGGACTTTTTTCTCTCTGTCATTATATTTCCCTTCAAGGGGTAACTAGGGCTAGTTCCTCCCGTCAAGCCTGGAAACGTCGGGGAGTAACTAAATCAACGATCAAGAAGAAGCTAGACTGACGCCACAGGCTTCCCTTCCTCAGCAAATTCCTTAACCCCTATCACTGAACGAATTCTTCCGCAATTTCTGCACTGGAAGGTGTCGTCTTCAGCCTTTCGCCTCAGCATCGTTATCAGCAGTACTCGTGTCCGAGTTGTCAGATTGTCTAGCCAGGAATACCGCTTGAAGAATAAAAAGCAACTCTCCGACTCTTCTAGGATGAAATAGCCTTTCAATTTTTTTGTTACTCCATATCATGCCTACAATTAGAAATGTATTAGATACGAGTTGTAAGTGGTAATAAGCTAGGCACTTAGAAAAGGTAGGATTTAAGTATGATTTGAAAAGTGGTATTGAAACATATAAGCAAATAAAAGCACCTAAACCCACTAGCGGCAGAGTCGTTCGAATTGCCAGCCATGTGCCAGACATTAAGCGTATATGGGCCTCGTTTGATTCTACCGTGGCAGCCAGTTCTGGACATTTGAATGATATTTCGGCTTTCAAGCGGTTAATTGTTGTATTTGAACACTTTTGGACCTTCTCAGGTATAGAATCATCGGAGCATCCGGATATATCCCATGAGATAATATTCTGTAAATCATCATGGCCTTGCTGACGTAAATATGGTCCTAATCTCAAGTATGGGAATCTGACACCTTTATCACCATTTAGAAATAATGGACTATCACACACTTCAATACTGATGCCATCTAATTTGTCTGGAGATGTAAGACGCAATATAAAACCAACTACATAAGAGATTAAAACAAATGTTCCGATCATGAACCACTTCGTTGAGTTGTACCATTCAATCGAAAAGTGCCAGTTACTAACTTCATTATAGTTCAATATGAAAATTTGTGCGGGAATCAGAAGACCAATTGTGGCAAAGAACAAAAGGAGAAAGCCTGGAATGGCAATTCCAAAAAGGTTCACAGTTCCGAGCCGAAATGCGCGTAGAAACTCTGACATGCTTCACCTCTCTCCTAGACCTATGTCATATGATCTTCTTTGGATTGGAAAATTGTATTGGTTCATTTCTGACCACAACTCGTTATCCAATCCGCCCATTTTCCTGAAGCGGTGGTAGCCCGGAGGGCGCGAGTGGAAGCCCGTGCAATTGTGCGTTCTCCCGATGGATGTTTGGCGGTCACCCCTTTTCTTCCGTCAACTGATCTCCGCGGTGGCTGACGCACGATGGCAGATACGAAGAGGCGCCCCTTATGCCCACTGCGCCAGCTAAGCAAAGCACAATCGTCATCACCTGGTTCCTCCCAGTTAACCCCACCGGATCTTCTATGGAGTTGGGTTCATCAACTGGCCAAGGAACAGAATGGCGCCGGTTATGGTGTCTCTGACTGCAAAAATGAAGGGGCGTCCGACAATAATGGTAGTGTCCCAGAAATAGGGCTCTGTATTGCTGCTGAATGAAGCATAGCCTACGAATCCGTTACTGGTCCACGTTTCCGGCCGGAGGTCATCAAGTGCAAGCAGCGTGGCAGACCCTGCCTGCAGTCCCGCTTCAGTCACTGATAATTGGGAATGGTGGGCGGCCGAGGAGACATATAGTTCCTTGGTCCCATCCAAGGCTGAAAAGTCTGCTGTGCCTTTAACGGACGCTACACCCAGTTCAAGGGGGATGGTGCTATCCAGTGTGAATTTCGGCAAGGCTAGATTGACTTGTGCGGGGGTCAGTGCGGCGGCGATCTGTCTTAACCGCACTGATGTGAGTGCGGTTCGCACTTCATGGAAGCGACCGGCGTCAGGCAGCACTATCAAAAATTGCTGGCTTCCCTGAAGCGGAAGCGCCAGTGCCACGAAGCCGTCTCCTGAAGTCTGTGGCAGTATGGCACTCTTGTTCATGAAAGGGACCCGGGTTCTGGTTAAAAATTCAATGAATTGAAAAGTTCCGGTTTCAGTGAGCGCCGGATCGAAAGGCTCAGCCCATGAGGCGTTGAGCCGAATCGCGTCTCCCAGCACAAACCGGGTGTCCTTGGTTGTGGTGACCTGGGTCGGCAGCCCGGATGCCTGTGTCGCCCAACCTGCCACTGTCTGAGACTGGTCGTCCGGAGCGAGATCGAAGTCGACACGCAATGGCTTCAGGCCGAAGTTCTCGACAAGGGTGTCGAAGTAGCTGAGAAGGTAGCCATAGCGGGCTTGAGCCCATGCTTGGGCTTCACCTCGCGAGGGTTGGGCGCCCAGAGAAGCAGTGCCTATCCGGCTGTTGATACCCAGATCAAGCTCGTTCAGGACGGCATAGAGATCCATTGCCGCTGCATCGGTCTGCAACAGCGCTCTGAGTGCGGCTTTTGTATCCCCGTTGGATCCGGCTTCGAGCCGGGCTATGGATAATGAAGCCGAAAAGGGAGCAACCACGCCATTCCCGCCGGTGTCCCGCATGAGATGAAATCCCAAGGCGTTGATTCCGTCCACCACAGGGCCTTGAGTAGCTGGCGACGTGACTGGCGCGAGGTTTCGGCTCTTGTCCAAACTTGCCGGCGCCGCGCTGATCTCATTTCCAACCTTGTCTCCGTTACAACCGGACAAGATCAGCACCCAGAGTACCCCTGCAAGCAAAACACGCCTTAATATCCGTTCCATAGGTGTCTCCCTGTTGAAGTAATACATGCAGGGGGTGTCTCATTGATTGAAGCGGTGGCAGCATATCATGCAGGGTTAGCGGTTAACAACGAAAAAATTCTTTTTAAGTGTGTATCTATGCCGGGCTGTTCGGAACCACGACTCACGATACGGTCGGTTGAAACCAGGCTATTGCAGAGGGATAAGGGGGAGGACAGGAGGGGGATGGGGGTGTGCTCTGTCGCAGACTCTACCCCACCCCGACCCTCCCCTTGAAGGGGAGGGAGAGTTGTTGGTAGCGGAAGATTGTTGCTAATCAGTTACTGCCTGGGTTGCCTCACTGGCAAGGTGACGGTGACTCTGGTTCCCTTGCCGGCGACGCTGCGCACGTCGATATCACCTCCGTGCCGCTTGATGATGCCGTAGCTCACCGTCAGCCCGAGTCCCGGTCCCTTGCCGACCGGCTTGGTCGTGAAAAAGGGATCGAAGATCTTGCCGAGGTTCTGCGCCGGGATGCCGCAGCCGTTATCCCGGATGTTTATGACGACCTGCGGCAGTTCCGCGTACTTCTTCACCTGCCTCACGGTGATGTCGAGGGTCCCGCCGTCCGGCAGAGCGCTCTTGGCGTTCTGCAACAGGTTCACGAACACCTCCAGCAGTTTGACGAAATCTCCCTCGATGGCGGGAAGCTCCGGGTCCGCACACCAGTTCACCGTTATTTCCATCGCCTGGTACTGTTCTGCCATGATGTCCAGCGTGTCCTTCAGCACCTGGTTGATGTCCATCTGGCTGAAATTGCAGCGCGCCTGCGTCGAGAAGCGGATCAGATCGTTGACGATGTCCTGGCAGCGTGCCGCGGCGCTCTCTATGTCCTCAAGGACGTCGATCCCTTCCATGAGTTCGCTGCCGATCGGTTGGGACAAGGCCGATCGGCGCAGCATCTGAACGGCGCCCAGGATTCCGGCCAGCGGGTTGTTCAGCTCGTGGGCCGCCCCGGAAATCACCTCCCCCAGGGTCGCCATCTTCTCCGACTGGATCAGCTTGGCCTGCGCCTCCTTAAGGTGCCGGGTCTTCTCCTCCACCTTCCTTTCCAGCCTGCTGTTCCATTCCTTCCGCTCCTCTTCCGCACGCTTGCGCTCGGTGATGTCCCTGATGATCACCTGGGTCGCCGGCTTTCCCTGAAAGGTAATGCGCGTTCCTGTCGCCTCTACGTCTATGGCGCTGCCGTCATGGCGCAGGATCTTCGATTCCCTAAGCGCAGAGGCGGTCCCGGTGTCTGTCACCTCCCGGATGCGCTCCTCGACCATCTCCCGGTAATCGGGATGGATGCTGGCGGCGACCTCCGTGCCGATCAGCTGCTCGGGGCTTTGCACGCCGAAAAGGGTGCAGGCCTGGTTGTTCACGTAGATGTAGCTCCCCCCGCTTTGCACCAGTATCGCTTCCGGCGCATGCTCGAAGAGCTTGCGGTAGCGGTCTTCGCTTTCCTGCAGCTCCCTCTCGATCTCCTTGCGCTCGGTGATGTCCCGGAAAATGCCCCGGGTCACCAGCGGCCTGCCGTCGACGCTGCTGCAGTTGATGCTCCCCTCAAGTTCCACGATCTTCCCGCTCTTTGCGGTGAACTGCACGTCCACCCTGGGAACGGTCCTGCCGCTCATGATCTCCTGAAACAGCAGCGAACAGTGGTTCCTGCAGGCAGGACTGATGACGTCAAACACCTTCAGCCGCGCGATCTCCTGGTCCGAATATCCCATGGTCTCTTTCCAGGCACGGTTAACGTACAGGAAGGAGCCGTATTGGTCCACGCTCTGAATCAGGTCGTTGGCGTTCTCCAGCAGGTCGTAGTAGCGCTCCTCGCTCTGTTTCAGCGCTGCCTCCGTGCCGATGTGCTCTGAGATCTCCAGGAAACTGTCCAGTTGGGGGCTCTGTTTTTCGTGATGCTGATTTTGCATAGGCAACTCCGTTGGTTCTATATGGGCCGCAGCTGCTCGAAAGAATCTTTCGTTTTGCCGTGCCGTCCCCTTCTTGGTAATCTCAGTGGCCGCAATAGCTGCACAGACCCTGCCAGTCCCGCCAAATCCGCACTCCCCAGCTCCATTTCCCCTGGCGTGCCGCGGCCATCGGGGACCGCGCCGGCAGGCGGCAAGGCGCCAGTTTGTGCGCGGTGGCTGGAACCGGCTCAAACCACCCACCCTCATCTGCGTGATTTGCCGCTGCTACCCCCGCGGGCGCGGCAAAGGGGAGGGGGGGACCAACTGAGCGGCGATGGGGGGTTCCTGCGCTGCGCCATTTCACCCGATAAGGGTCATTTGACCCTGCTTAAGCACGGGGCCGGCCTTGGCCGGCGCTCCCGGAATTCCCTATACATGTAAAAATCTATATAGTATAAAACGCGGGACTGGCGCACGCTGGCCTCGCTGCGGCGGACCGCGGGCCGGGACGCGCAGCCTGCCGGTCCCGGATTTGCATGCGTGAGACCGGGATGAACCTCGTGGGCCGCGGCATCTGGCCGTGTGCCCTGGAATTGGCGAGCCGCCAGTAGCAAGAAGAGAGCGCCGGCGGGAGCAACTGCTGCCGCATTATGCCCGTGAAGGGACGAAAAAATGAGTAATAACAGAGTACTGGTAGTAGACGACGAAAAGCTGATCTCCTGGTCCCTTGCCGCCATGCTAAAGAAGGAGGGGTACCAGGTGGAAACCGCTGCTTCGGGGAAGGAGGCGCTCCAGAAGTTCGAGTGTTTCAAGCCGGAGCTGGTGATGCTCGACATCTCCCTCCCCGACCTGAACGGCCTGGAGCTCCTGAAGAGATTCAAGGCGGCCAACGAGGAGATCTACATAGTCATGATGACCGCCTACGCCAATGCCGATTCCGCCGTCCAGGCGCTGCAGGACGGGGCGGAGGACTTCTTCGGCAAGCCGTTCAACCTAGGCGCCATCAAGCACGTGGTGAACCGTGCCTTCGAAAAGAGGCGGCTCAAGAAGGAGGTCGACTACTTCCGCAGGGAACTGCGCAAGAAGTCGGACCACGACAAGTTGATCGGCAACAGCCAGAAGATGATCGAGGTCTTCAAGATGATCAAGATCTGCGCCGATACCGACGCGAAGACCGTGCTGATCACCGGAGAGAGCGGCACCGGGAAGGAGCTGGTGGCGAAGGCGATCCACTATCACAGCGCGCGGGCCGAGGCGCCCTTCATCGAGATCAACTGCGCCTCGATCCCGGAGAACCTGCTGGAAAACGAGCTGTTCGGCCACGAAAGGGGTGCCTACACGGACGCCTCCAAGATGCACAAGGGTGTCTTCGAGATGGCCGAAGGGGGATCGGTCTTCCTCGACGAGATCGGGGACATGCCCTTCGCCATGCAGGCGAAGATCCTCAAGGCGGTCGAGACCAAGCGTTTCCGGCGTCTGGGCGGGCAGGAAGACGTGGAGGCCAACGTCCGGATCATAACGGCCACCCACCAGGACCTCCCCGCCATGGTCAGAAACGGCAAGTTCCGGGCGGACCTCTTCTTCCGGCTCAACGTCATGAACATCTCCCTGCCGTCACTTCGGGAGCGCAAGGAGGACATCGGGACCCTGGTGCAGTACTTCATCGAGACCCTCAACGAGGAGTATGGCAGAAACGTGCTGGGAGCCGCACCGGAAACCCTGGAACATCTGGCCCGGTATGAATGGCCCGGAAACGTCCGGGAGCTGCGCAACTGCATCGAGCGGCTCATGATGCTGGAGCAGGAGAAGATCCTTTCCGCAGGTCACCTGAGTTCCGAAATCAGGGAGTGCGGCCAGGCGGAGCAGGAAGAGTCCCCGGGGGTGATCAGGTCGGACGCGGCCGGCGAGCACATCGTGCTTCCTGCCAGCGGTATCTCGCTGGAGGAGCTGGAAAAGCTCCTGATCCAGCTCGCCCTGAGAAAGTCCGGCGGCAACCAGACCAAGGCGGCCCGCTACCTGAAAACCAGCAGGGACACGCTCCGCTACCGGATGAAGAAATTCGGCATCTCCGATGGAACCAGGGAGGAGGAAGGATCCCCCTACGGCGGCGACGACGCCGCGGCCGGTGACCCCCCCTGCTCGAACCGCCTCCAGGGAGCGGAGTGGAGCTAGCCTCGCGCCGGGTTGAAACCCGGGCTCGCCGGCAAAGGTCCCGGCGCTTGTCGCCCAGGCGCCATAAAAAAGGAGCCCCATGAAACATCTCATCCTCGGCACCGCCGGCCACATCGATCACGGCAAGACCTCGCTGGTCAAGGCCTTGACCGGTGTCGACACGGACCGGCTCAAGGAGGAGAAGGCCCGCGGCATCACCATCGAGCTCGGCTTTGCCCACCTGGAGTTCCCCGGCGAGGTACGCTTCGGCATCGTCGACGTCCCGGGGCATGAGCGCTTCGTCCGGGCCATGGTGGCGGGGGTCGGCGGGATGGACCTGGTCCTGCTGGTGATCGCCGCCGACGAGGGGATCATGCCGCAGACCCGGGAGCACCTGGAGATCTGCGGGCTGCTCGGGGTGAAACGGGGCATCGTGGTCCTCACCAAGTGCGACCTGGTGGATCCCGAGTGGCTCGACCTGGTGACCGAGGAGGTACGGGACCACCTGAAGGGGAGTTTCCTGGACGGCGCACCGCTGGTGCCGGTCTCCTCCCGAAGCGGCGCGGGGCTGGACCGTCTCAAGGCCGAGCTTTCCAGGGCCGCCGGCCAGGTGGAACAGAAGAGGGAGGACGCCCCGTTCCGGCTTCCGGTCGACAGGGTCTTCACCGTGACCGGCTTCGGTACCGTGGTGACCGGGACGCTCCTGAGCGGCTCCCTTGGCGTTGGGGACGAGGTGGAGCTGCTCCCCCGCGGCATTGCCTGCCGGGTGCGCGGGGTGCAGTCCTTCGGCACCAAGGTGGAGCAGGGGGGAAGCGGCGAGAGGCTTGCGGTCAACCTGCAGGGAGTGGAGCACACCGAGGTGGTTCCGGGGGATGTGGTGGCGCCCAGGGGGCTCTATCGCGCCACCAGCGCCGTCGACGTGCGGCTCAACTACCTCCCTTCGGCTCCCCGGGAGCTCAGGCACCGCGCGACGCTGAGGCTTCATTCCGCGACCTACGAGGTCGCGGCACAGGTGGTGCTGTTCGACCGCGGCTCCCTGGAGCCCGGGGAGAGCTGCTACGCCCAGCTGCGCCTGGCACGGCCGGTGCTGCTGCTGCCGGGCGACCCCTTCGTGCTGAGGACCTATTCCCCGCAGGCGACCCTGGGGGGCGGAAGCGTCCTCGATCCGGCCCCGCCTCGAAGGAGAAGGCGCTCCGACGACGCCCTCATGCTCCTCGACGCGGTCGAGTCCGGCGGCGACCAGGACCGGATCCGGCTCATGGTGGAGTCGTCGCTATTGTCGGGGATGTCGCTCCAGGAGCTGATGAATCGAAGCGGCATGTCGGCCCGAAGGATCGAGGCCGCTTTCCCCCCCCTGCTCAGCGCCGGGGCGCTGGTCCAGCCGGTTAAGGAGCCGCGCATCTTCCTGGGAAGGGATTCCTTTGCCGCGCTGAAGCGCAAGCTCTCCGAAGAGATGCTCGCCTACCTGAGGGACAATCCGATGCAGGAGGGGATCGGGAAGGAGGAGCTCAAGTCCCGCATCCCGAAGCGCAGCGACCCGCGTTTCTTCGGGCCGCTGCTGGCCAGCCTGGAGAAGGAGGGGGGCGCTCTCTCGGATCGGGAGATCGTCCGGCTCCCCGGGCGCAGCGCCACGGTGACCCTGGACCAGGCCGGGTTCCAGGCGGGGATCGTCGAGGCGCTGGAGCGGGGATGGCTGGAGCCTCCCTCCCTGAAGGAGCTCTGCTCAAGCTTCGATTGCAGCGAAAAGAAGATCCTCGAGCACCTGTATCTGCTCGGCAAACAGGGGAGGCTCGCCAAGGTGAACGGTGAAATGTTCTACGCGACCGGGGCGCTGGACGAGGTCCGGGAAAAGCTGGTCGCCTACCTGAGGCAGAACGGGGAGATCACGCCGCCGGCCTTCAGGGAGCTGACCGGGCTCTCCCGGAAGTTCATGATCCCGCTTCTGGAGTGCTTCGACCAGGAACGCCTCACCATCCGGCAGGGCGAGAAGAGGGTGCTCAGGAAGGGATGACGGGCGCATCCGCCGGCGCCGGACGTCGCCCCCGGACCGGTAACTCCGGAAGCCTTCGACCGGCGCCGTGAGGCGCTTATTCTTACAAAAAATCAACCAGCATCCAAAACGGAGGAAATCTATCGATGTATCTCTCAAGCGCGTTACCGAAAACAGTTGCCGTCTCGATGCTCCTGCTGTCCATTTCAGCCTGTTCGGCCCCATCTTCCAAAGTGACCCCGGCGGTGCCGAACGCCGAATTCTCTGCCGCTGATTTTGACAAACCCGTGGCAATAGTGAACGGCAGGGCGATCAGCGCCGCAGAACTCAAGCGGGCCAAGAAAATCCTGATGACCAACAAGCCCGGCTTGCAGATTCCACCGCTTCTGCAAAAGGAATTTGAAATGCAGGCGCTCAATCAGTTGATCAGCTCCGAACTGCTGTACCAGGCGAGCCAGAAGGTCGAAATAAAGGGACTCGACCAGCAGGCGCAGGAGAAACTGGCTCAGATCAAAAAGGGTTTTCCCGACCCGACGGGGTATGACAGGGAACTCCAGAAGATCGGCATGGACGAGAAGATGCTGCTCGAGGCTACCCGCCGCGACCTTGCCATTGCCTATTTCGTTAACACGAATATCGCCTCCAAGCCTGTGGTCAGCGAAGAGGAGATCAAAAAGTTCTATGATCAGAGTCCGGAAAAGTTCCGCCAGGAAGAACAGGTGAGGGCGAGCCACATACTGATCGCCGTTGCCGGCAAGGCAGGGGTTGAAGAGAGGAAGGCGGCCCGTGAAAAAGCCGATAAGCTGCATCAGGAGCTGGCAGGGGGTGCGGATTTCGCCAAACTGGCCCAGGAAAACTCGGGCTGTCCCAGCAGCAAGCAGGGAGGCGATCTTGGCTATTTCGCCAAGGGGAAGATGGTTCCCAGTTTCGAACAGGCAGCTTTTGCCCTGCAACAGGGGGCTGTCAGCGAGGTGGTGGAGACCGGTTTCGGCTACCACATAATCAAGCTGACGGACCGGAAAAAGGCGGAGGAGATATCGTTAGCCACAGCCAGAGACAGCATAGAAAACTATCTCAAAATGCAAAAGACCAACGAGGCCGTGGAAAGTTTCGTCGCTGCGGCGCGCAAGGAAGCCAAGATCGAGCTGCTGCTGCCGCAGACGCAAACGCAAACGCAGCCTTGATCACCGCTGCCAGTCAGATATCCGAAAACGCTGATCTTAAGTAAACCCCTCTCCCTCCGGGAGAGGG